>CAZHWP010000015.1:0-40090 GCA_964535945.1 uncultured Porphyromonas sp. | reverse complement strand
GCAATTATTCAGGCACATACAAATTTCAAGGGTGATGCGTGTCGAAGTCAGGAGGATAGGCGCAAAGATACACAGATTTTTTATGTTGACACTTCCAAAATCGTCAAATTCGCAGCAAACAACCCCTTTTGGTATATATCCCATGCAGTTTTTGAGAGAATTGTAGCCTTTTCTTTATATTCTGCTCCTTAAATAATCGATATCGTTTGCGAGTAAACAAAAGCAAAATCAAGCGTGTAGCACACTGTATAATCTCAATTAAGCGGAAGTCTCGAAAAGCTCATTGGTAGTTGAAAGGATAAGATAATGGCTGGCTACTTCGTTGTGCACGAAGCAACCAGCCATTGTTCTATTGATAGGGGGCCACCCTATGGGCAGTCCGTCTTAGATTGCTCTATCGTCGAAGTTTAGCTCCTTGATTAGTCGAGGACAGTTGCCCCACTTATCGATCATAAAGAGTACGTAGCGAATATCTACACTAATGGTGCGTTGTAGATCGGGCTCGAACTCAATATCGCCACTCATAGCTTCCCAGTTGCCGTCGAAAGCGAGTCCGATTACACGACCATGCTTGTCGAATACGGGGCTACCCGAGTTACCACCAGTGATATCGTTGTCTGATAGGAATGCGATTGGCAGATCGCCATTTGGCAAGGCATACTGGCCGAAGTTTTTCGCCTTCAGCAGAGCCAAGATTTCGGGCTGCACATTAAACTCATCGCTCGTTGCATCGGCCTTTTGCAGGATACCCTTTTGGGTGCTATAGTAATTGTACCAAGCTCCATCTACAGGCTCGTATCCCTTGATCGAACCGTAGCTCATACGCATCGTAAAGTTGGCATCGCTAGGAAGCGCCTTGCCAGGATGCATCTCGCGCAAGCCAGCGAAGTAGAGTCTTCTACCCTTTTCGATGTTGAGCGATTCGGCAGTCATCTTTTCCTGCATAGCTCTAGCTACAGCTATTACACTCTTGGTAAAGAGTACAGCAGGGTCTTTTTCGATCATCTTGGCATAAGCCTTGTCTGTCATGCTTTCTGCTGCTTTGTGCATACGATCCTTGTAGGGTACGATACTCTTTTCGAATAGATCGGCTGCATAAGCCTTGGTCGATCCCTTAAACTTCTTGTCGATCGTCTTGTAGATATCTGGCAATAGATCGGCCTTGACACGCTGACGCACGATGTCGAGCATAGCTGGTAGCACTTCTTTGTCGAGCGTAGGTAGATAATCCTTGTAGCGCTCGTCCATGGTAGAGAGTATATCGCTACGCTTCTCCCAGTTTTTGTTGATGGCCTCGGCATATTGAGCTAGGCGCAATACTTCTGTACCCGAGAAGAATGCTTCGAAGATATAGGTTAGATCTTTGGTACCTACAGCCGTCGCTTTGTAGCCATTTTCGAGCAGGCTAAGCACGTTTCCGTACGTTGCTTCCTTGCCCGCCTTCTTTACCCAGTCTGCAAAGGCACGTTCTTCGGCTCTCTTGCGACCTATTACATCGAGCTTGGCAAGGCCACGGTTCATACCGATCGAGTTTTTCCAGTAGTTTGAGCTCTGAGCATACTTGCTAGCATACATGATGCGTGTAGCTTGATCTGCCTGCATTGCTTTTTTCCAGATCTCTTGTTTGATGCCACGCACCTCGATGCGGGGTTCGTTTTCGTTCTTGATACGATTCTCTACTCCCCACGAAGCCAGGTAGCGGTCTGTACTGCCAGGGAATCCGATGGTCATTGCATAGTCGCCTTCGTTGTATCCCTTGAGCGATACCGACGCAGCGTATACGGGTTTGTATGGTTTATTGTCTTTGCTGTATTCGGCAGCCTGATTGTTGGCATCGGCATATACACGGAACACGCTGAAGTCGCCCGTATGACGAGGCCACATCCAATTGTCTGTATCGCCACCAAACTTACCTACCGAGCTGGGAGGAGCGAATACCATACGTACATCCTTGAATACATCGTAGACGATGAGGAAGTACTCATTGTTGGAATAGAATGGCTCCACGATGCAAGACTGATTTTCTTTTACGTTCTCGGCCTTGGCAAGGTTTTGGCACTCTTCGGCAGCTTTGTGTATCAGCTCCATCTCGTCTGTGATACCAGCCACCTTGGCCATTACCTGATCTGTAACACGCTTTACTTTGCGCAGGTATTTTACCGAGAGCCCAGGTATGGGCAGCTCTTGCTGGAAGCTCTGCGAAATGAATCCGTCGCGCAGGTAGTCATGATTTACAGTACTTTGGCTCTGGATAGCACCATAGCCACAGTGGTGATTGGTAAAGATAAGGCCCTCGTTGGATACGGTTATACCGGTACATCCTCCGCCGAAAATCACAACGGCATTGGCGAGCGAAGGCTTATCGAGGTTGTAGAGTTCGTCAAACGCCATGGTAAACCCAAGTTCGCGCATACGAGCCTCGTTTTCCTTGTTTAGCTCATTGAGCAGCCACATCCCTTTGTCGGCATGAGCCATCGAGCCAAATCCGAAGAGCAATGCTGCTCCTACTAGTAACTTGCTTAGCTTCATAATTTTAGTTTTTAGTATTATTATCGATAATTAGTTTCACTTGTTTCATACGACTTCGCGTAGCTATCCAGCTCTCGAGCTTTCGCTGATCGGCAGCTACGAATCTACCCTTGGGCTGCACCAATACTACCAGCACCGAATCTCTCCCTTGGGCTACTCCAGTGGTGGGGATCAGCTGTAGTTTGTTTAGATTGGGAAAGATCACTGTGAGCTCGCTTGCGATATCTTTTTCTAAGGTAGAGAAGCGGCTGTAGAATGCGAGCAAATTTTGCAGCGAGTCGATCTCTTTGTATTGGCGCTGGATGATCTTGTCGCTATTTTCGTAGAGGTCTTTGAGCAAAACACTCTTCAGCTCGTTCATATCCGTCTTGGCCTCTAGCCCTTGGCGTATCTTTAGCCCCATATCTTTGAGCCCGTATGAGGGTAGCAAAGCGGCCATGCTATCGATCTTGTACTGGGGGATATTTGGTCCTATCAAGAGGAGTTCTATGGCCTTCTCTTTGCCCTTGCCACTGATACTTTGCTTCACGATCTGAATATGCTCGTTGGAGGCCACTACCTCTTTTACATACTGCTTGACGTTGTCTTCGATATATTTCTCCTTAAACAGCTGCACACTGAGGTAGATGCTCGGTGCCACGGTAAAGAAGGCAATAGCAGTAATAAGCTTACGCACCTTGCGCTGGCGGGCTTTATCGACAAAGACCTTGAGTGGAAACTTAAAGAGCCTGACGATAATAAAGGTTGCCAGCCCGATGATCACACTATTGATAATATAGAGGTAGAACGCACCGAAGAAAAATGCCCACTGCCCCGTACCCAGCCCATAGCCAGCTGTACAGAGTGGTGGCATCAGAGCCGTAGCAATAGCTACACCGGGTATCACGTTGCCCTTATTGCGACTACTACCGGCTATGATCCCAGCCGCCCCACCAAAGAAGGCGATCAGCACATCGTATAGAGTAGGTTGCGTACGAGCCAATAGCTCGCTCTGCGCCTCACTAAGCGGACTGATGAAGAAATAAAGGGCTGCCGTAAGTACACTAAAAAGGGTCGCTAAGCCTAAGTTGCGAAGGGCGCGCTTTACGAGCTCGAAGTCCATGATGCCAATCCCGAGACCGAAGCCAATAATCGGCCCCATGAGTGGAGAGATAAGCATGGCACCGATGATGACGGCAGCCGAATTGACATTCAGCCCAAGCGAAGCTATGAAGATTGCACAGATCAGAATCGAGAGCTTGCTGCCTCGAAAGTCGACATCGGCTTTGATATGCTCGATGGTGAGTAGCTCATTCTCCTTCTCACTGCGCATATCGAAAAGCCCCACTACGAAGGCTCGAAAGCTCTGCCAAAGCGTCTTAGCATCGACATTATTCTCGTTTGGAGGGGTCTGATTAGTTTCGTTCTTATACACACTTGTGATTAGAGTACCTTAGGTCTTACGAAAGCGTTGCTGAATAATCGGCTTGATAAAGGCTGCAAAATCCAATTTGTAGCTTAATACAGCAAAGATAATCAAAACTACAGAATTAAGAAGCAAACGTAGCCCCAAGCCCACCTGCAGATACTGCTCCATCGCATAGATAAGTGCAAAGAGCAGAGCACTCACGAGGGCATACACGAGGGCATTGCGCAGGTGATAAGGCACGGGGTAATAATGCGAGCCAATGAGGTAGGAAGCAAGCATCACCAAGCCATTGCTAATAAGCGAAGCGTAGGCACAAGCCATAAAACCATAGTGCCGAGTACCCAAGACGATGATCAGCACCGTGATCGTACAGGCCGAGAAGGCAAAGATCGCCCCCCAGAGGGTTTTGTCCGACACCTTATACCAAAGCGAAAGATTGGAGTAGATACCAAACATCAGCTGCCCAATCATCACCAAGGGCACCACCTTGAGCCCAGCGTAATAGGCGGGGCTAAGGAATAGCTTGAGCAGATCCATATAAGCCATCACCCCTAGGAAGATGAAACAACCCGAGATAATGTAATACTTCATAGCATCGGCATAGGCTGCCTTCGACTCCTCTTCGGGGGCATTCGTCTTGGAGAAAACAAAGGGGTCGTAGGCATAACGAAAGGCCTGGGTAAACATCACCATGATGACGGCCAGCTTGTAGCAAGCGCCATAGATCCCCAGCTGCGCCCTACCCTCGGCAGGATCGTCAAACATAAGGGGGAAAAGGATCTTATCGGCCTGATTATTGAAGCTACCAGCAATACCCAATAGCAATAAAGGCCAACTATACTTGAGCATCTGGCGCAATAATTGAGGGTCGAAGGCTCGGCCAGCTCGGCGAAAGTAAGGCGAGAGCATTGCCAGCTGAATAACGTTGCAGAGCAAATTGATGGCAAAGATAAAGTAGAGCTCACGACCCGGCCGATAGAGCCAAGAGACCGACTCGGGACTACGCTCGTAGAGCCAAGGCAAGCCAAAGAGTGCCAGTAGCGTGAAGACGATACTTAGAAGGATGAAGCTAAGACGCACCTGCATGAAGCGCCAAGGCTTCTTGGCATAGCGCAGATAGGCCAAAGGCATGGTCATAAAGGCATCGAGTGCAACGATTACTACGAGCATGCCCACATACTCTCGGTGCGACGGGTAGCCAAGGGCTGCACTTAGTGGCCCGATGAAGAGTAGCCCTAGCACAACGAAAAGTGTAGAAGTAGTGCCCAGACTCCAGAGTGCAGTAGAATAGACTACACGAGGCTGCTCGGATTTGTTGATGAAGCGAAAGAAGCCCGTCTCCATCCCATAGGTCAGCAAGATCATTACGATAGCCACCCAGGCGTAGAGATTGGTCATGATGCCAAAGTCGGCCGTCGAAGGCAAAGCCCTCACATAGACAAAGGTGAGTAGCCAATTGAGCAGACGCACCGAGATGGTGCTAAGCCCATAGACCAATGTATCCTTTGCAAGCGACTTTATACCCTCTTTTGCCATCTATTATTGAGTTTTTAATTTGATTGCTGTTGAAGCCAGTATCTCCAGCACAATGGTACATGACATGATAAGCAATACCCAAGCAGGCCGCCACAATGCTCAATCGAATAGATCGCGTGTAGTATTTGGTACTACCCTACCCAGATGCTTATATGCCAACTCGGTAACCTCGCGGCCTCGCGGCGTACGCTTCAAGAAGCCCTCTTTGATCAAGAATGGCTCATATACCTCCTCTACCGTACCAGGATCTTCGCTGAGTGCTGTGGCGATAGTAGTAAGCCCTACGGGGCCTCCAGCAAACTTATCCATTATCGTAGCCAATAGCTTATTATCGACATTGTCGAGTCCATAACGGTCTATATGTAGCGCTTCCAAAGCATAGCAAGCGATCGCCCGATCGATTTGCCCCGTACCCTTTACCTGGGCAAAGTCGCGCACCCTACGCAGCAAGGCGTTGGCTACACGTGGCGTACCTCTACTGCGGCTAGCAATCTCGGCAGCTGCTTCGTCGCTACAGAGCACCTTCAGTATCTTCGCACTACGCAAGATGATACGTCTAATGGTATCGGCATCGTAGTGCTCGAGGTGCAAATTGATACCAAAGCGTGCTCGAAGTGGAGCCGTAAGGAGTCCGCTACGAGTGGTAGCCCCTACGAGTGTAAAGGGGTTGAGATCGATCTGTATCGAACGGGCACTCGGCCCTTTGTCGAGCATGATATCGATGCGATAGTCTTCCATGGCCGAATAGAGATACTCCTCGATAACAGGACTCAAACGATGTATCTCATCGATAAAAAGCACGTCGTTTTCGTCGAGCGAAGTGAGCAAACCAGCCAAATCGCCAGGCTTATCGAGTACGGGGCCCGAAGTAATCTTCATGCCCACCCCTAGCTCATTGGCTATAATGCCCGAAAGGGTTGTTTTGCCTAGCCCTGGGGGGCCATGCAGTAGCGTATGATCGAGCGCCTCGCCACGCATACGAGCTGCCTCTACGAAGATAGCCAGATTCTCCACCACCTTGTCCTGACCGCTAAAGGTCTCGAAGCTTAGGGGGCGTAGCTGCTGATCTAGGTCCTGCTCGGAGCTCTGAACCTGCTCGTCTCGGATATTAAATTCATCGTTCATGCAGTGCAAAGATACTACTAATAAGGCTTTATTTGTATATCTTAGCACGAGAATAAAAAAAACAGAGACTATGAACAAGCCACTTTTCGAAACACGATTCGATCACTACAATTACAATGTACTGGATCTGGAGCGCAGCCTCCAATTCTACCAAGAGGCCTTTGGCTATACCGAGCAGAAACGCAAGGTGGCCGAAGATGGATCCTTCATACTAAGCTATATAGGCAGAGCTGGACTACCCTTCCTGCTCGAGCTCACTTGGCTGCGCGACCGTAAAGAGCCCTACAACCTAGGCGAAAACGAACATCACCTCTGTGTGCGCTGCACTGGCTCGTACGACGAAGTGCGCGCCTATCACCGAGCAATGGGCTGCATCTGCTACGAAAATCAAGAGATGGGACTGTACTTCGTGGCCGATCCCGATGGCTATTGGATAGAAGTGCTGCCCGCCAAAGACTAACTGCGCCAAACGGAGCCCTAAGCTGCAGCACATCAAGCCCTGCTACGACTGTCACCCCACCCAGACAGTTAAATAATACAAAAAAAACAAAGGTCTGATAAAAGAATTATCTTTGCGCTGTTTAGCTTCGAAGTATGAAGCCATCAAACACAAAACAGACATTCACCTTCATGTTCTAAAAGACAAAAAAACTATGACAAACAAATTTGTACTATTTATCAGTATCTGTTTGCTTGGCCTTTCGCAGCAGACAATGGCACAAAACACAAAGAATGAAAAGAACGCCTTCGACCTCTCCGTTTCGATTGGGACATCTATTGTAAACACAGGAAGCACAAACCTGGCACTCGAATATGGAGCAAAGCAGCAAACACTAGCCAATGCTGCGGTGCAGCTCGGATATTTCGATGCCTCAGATGCTTCTACTACGGGTTTCATCTTTAGAGGACAAGCTGCAAACAACGCATCCTTCTTGGATAAGCACAACAAGGAAAACTCGCTCAACAATTTGATGTATTTGCTTGGCGTATTTCACAAGCGAAAAATGGATATCAAACTACTCGATGGATTTGCATTGGTAAGTCAAGCGGGTGCAGGATACAGCTGGCTACATCGATTGGAAAACAACTATGTGGTGGCTACAGACGAATGGAGTGACAACTCGAAATATTTCCATGGCTTGGCTTTAGATTTGGGCTGTGGCATCCAGTATAAAATTAACCAGAAGCACTACGTAGAGCTTGGTCTAAACCTACTAAACACATTCTACTTCAAGAAGATCAACTCCTACCAAGAGTCGAAATACTCCACCTTTTTATTTGGCTCAGTGGAGTTTCGCTACGGCATCCAACTATAAAGCCCCATCGAGTAGCATCTTCCCTCTGACAAAACAGAACGGAAGCCTCTTCGAGGATTTGGCCAAGTCGAAAGACTAGCCATTGGGATTTAGACTTATGCAATCATTCGTCATCGTTGATCGATGAATCATTCAGTATTGTGGATTCAAGCTATTGGTACATTTACGTACCAATAGCTACACCTCAAAAGGGATAGAAAAATCTGAACTAGGAGCAAGTGATTCGATACTTATGAGCTCCAATTGAAAACGTAGGAGAATTTTTTCGAAACGTAGGAGATTTTGAAAAAGTTCTCCTACGTTTTTAGAAAAAGCTCCTACGATTTTTGACGAGTTTGGGCTCGAGTTTTCTACCATTTCTTGGATCTCTTCTTCGCATCCCTTTGATTTTCAACTGATTGTAAAAATCGATTATTTTTACTTCAAAGCCCCATCGAGCGCAAATAACGCAAGGAAATCGCAGTTTTGCTGTCATTTTATTGTATCGAAGCGCCCCCTTTGGTACAGTCCTGTACCAAAGGGGGTTTTCTTTTGGCTTTGCCAAAGCTCCATCCAAATCTTGGGCGCTTATCTGAAGCGCTTGCCTGATGGAGCTAAATAAGTTCAAAGCCCAACAAGGCATCTAGCCTATAGATTCGATTTGCAAATAGCAAGAAGAAGGAATTCGAGCCAGCATAATAGGCACTCACCTCACTACATCAGGTTTTACATGACCCTAACCTTATACGTTGCAATATCCCTTTCATCCCACATTTTGACCACATAGACCCCTTTAGCTAACGATACTTGTTTTTGGGTCAATACTTCGCCAGAGTAACACAATTGCCCCTGCAGATTGAAGATTCTTACCTGAGCCTTATCGGCATTGATGGCTATAGATCCAATCTGTCCAAATGCAGAGAAAGTGCTGCTGTTTATGGTAGCAAGAGAAGTTGTTACAGGTAAACAAACCGCCTCAGATTCTTCTCCATTAAGTAAAGCTCGCACACAATACAACGCTTCTTCCTGTTCTATGTTTTGAAAGTAAGATGTCGAGGTCCAATTGCCTTCTATCAGCTCACCATTGCGGTAAATAGAATACGTGTAGTCGCTCTGAGGTGCTTCTGTTGTGATTAGCACATCATCTATTCGCAGGCACCAATTCCTAGGTCCAGGTGTGTTGAAGTGGCGAAAAATCACATAGCGTGTACCTGCAGGAAGCTCAATTTGTTTGTGTTGCCAAGTGCTTTGATGAAAAGGCTCAAGGACTCCATCGGCCCCAATAAGATCATCCTCGTACAAACAGGTAAAGGTCGATGGATCTGTCGCCTCATCGAACGAAACATAAATGCCGTAATGATCTAAATAGAAATCGGTCATATTACAAACCCTGTAGCTCAGGTATTTTGCTCCTTCCACCAAAGGCGTAATCAGATAATCATCGGGGAAGACCGATTCTTGTCCGTTGCTTACTTTAGAATAAGAGTAACAAGAGGCGTTATCATTGTATCCAATGGTCCAAACACTGCCATCTGGAAAAACCGTAGGCTCATTATTTTGCACAAATGGACTTAGTAGGTCGCCATTTCCATCAATGGTTTTCCAGCCCACTGGTAGACTCCATTCTTGCACATCAATAAAGGTTTCATCAACAAGTACAGTTCCCCTACGAGCCTGTTCTGGAGCATCCCACAATAAGCTGAGAAGCCCCTTGTCATAGCTGTAAGTAAGATTCTGAACGGGGTTGACAGCCTTTGGAGCAAAGTCTCGTTGGGCAGAAATCGTGTAGTCCTTGTATTGATCATTATTGCGAATTACTTCAAGCCGATACGAGTTGCACCTATTATTAGTAGTCGTGATGTTTAGACCCGATCCTAAAAGTTCTCCATTTGATGAATACCAATTGTAAATGGCTTCTGAGTCTATCTCTTTTGCACATAAATATACTACTCCATCTAAGTCTTTTACTTCTTGGACTTTAGCTTCAAAGAAAGGATGCTGATTCTTCTGAATACATACATCTTGACCTCCTAAGATTCTTTTACTTTTTGAGTCTTTAATTACAATACGATATAAGAGCTCCTTTGTGTTTTTAAGCTTTTTAACCAAGAAGTTGACGTTAAGATTAATAGTCACAACCTGATTTGGATCTAATTTCAAAGATCTAATGACACAAAAGTCCGAATTTACCTTTAATTTATTAGAAAAATTATCATCTAATTCAAATCCAAACAAAGCATCTTCTCCAACAAGCTTTTCCAATAAAGAATCACCTAAGGTTAGTTCTATTTCAGCTTCATCTAATATGTTATCCCTACCTTTTTCTATCACAGGTGACAGTACAAGATCATATTCGACACCCACCGATTTGAAGTTTGCTATTGGCAATATAGCCTCTGTCTTAAATATTTGCTCAGAGTTTCTCTCATGTATAAGGTTTATTATAGAAACATTTTTCTGTGAAATATTATTATTTTGTCTTACAATGTCTACCTCCCCCATCGTTGCCATCAAGACTGGGTCTCGTGAAGAGATTATTCTGGAAGTTAAGGCTATTTGTTGCTTGTTGATATTGTGTGCAAATAGAAGATTGGGGTTAGGTACATTCCACTCCAGAACGAGAGTGCATTCTTCACCTGGACTTAATATGGGAATATCTGCTTCCCCTACACTACCATGAGGTAATGCAGATGGCTGATCCCAAGGCATGCCAACAGATGATAGGGACCAATAAACTCTCAATTTATCACCGTCGTTATTTGTGATCATCCCACGATTACGAACTTTTACATAGACATACGCTGGATTTTGAGAAAAAGATGGGTTTTGATGTAATTCAATGCTATCATTTTCATTTCTAATCCAAATGTCTGGACTATTCCAAAATACGGCAGTTTCAAGGAGTGGCTCTTTTCCTATATCATCAGAAGAATCTCTGGTAAATAAATCATACTCGCCCCAAGAACTTGATCGATGACCTAAAAGATGGGGTGTGGAATTATACTGTGGTAAATTGTTAGCAACATTATCGAAGGCTTCTTTCATAGAAAGAAACCCGTCATTATTAAGATCGGAGTTAAAGGGAATACCCATGTGATCTTTTTGGGAAAATGCTTTTATCCAATTCTTAAAAAAAACTGAATATTCAGGCACTGTGAATGAAACAAAGTTGGCAGGAGCGGATGTGGTAATTATTCGACCTTCACCTTGCAAGTCGTCGATGAATCCACCACTATAACATTGCCCTAAAACAACACTTATTAATCCTGCCTTGCAAGGAGCAATCATTTCTGCTAATTCAAAATCTTGAATTTTTGTATCCTCGATTGAATGCACACTTCCTATAGGTGGCCATACATATATGTAATTCTGGCCTGATCCATTGGTTCCTCCATGATCAGTAACAAAAATGATCAAGTTATCAGAGGGAGTAAGTTTGGTTGATAAATCTTCCAATACAGACTTGATGGCTAACTTTGTTGCTGGATATTCTATGTCAGGCATTCCATCACCATCTAAATCCAAAGGTGAAGACTCATAACTCCCTGACACATATATATCCAAGTTGGGACTGATTCCATCAGACATAATGACATAGATGTTATCCTTAGGAACTTGATGAATATGAACCAAAGAAGAATACATGTAGGCACAATCGTTCCAAAAGCATGCTGCATTCATGTTTAGATTTCCTCCACCATTGATTATTACAGCATGTGTGTTTTTATTTTCCCCTAATATAGGAGGGATGACCCAGTCTGGAAATGTGGAAGGGATGATAAAACTTCCCGTAGGTGCGAGAGATGTTTCAGGATGGGAAATTTCCTCTAATTCAATAGCTGGGGGGATCCGCTCAATGTAGCGATGAAGTTTTCCAGATATCGTTTCTACAAATATCCACTCGCAATCGTGTTCCCAAGCTTCGGAAGGAGATTTGTCAACAAAGAAAAGCCAAGATTTAGCAGACGGAGATTCTAAAGATCTTACGCTTGCATAAAAGATCGTATTAGGAGCGACTATTTCCTTAGCAAAAGAAAACTCGTAGTCATTAATTACTTGAACTTCATAAAGTTCTTGAACTTTGAGCCATGCTTCAGACTTCGTGAGCTCTTGCGCAAAAATATTAAGTGGCAATACCACAAGCCCTAGAAAGTAACTGATAATTTTTTTCATCTTTTTCAGTTTATTTGAGAGAGCCAACTTGCTGTCTACAAGAAAATGGCCTGTCCTTTCCTCGTATGTTTGCATAGTCATTTTGTTGGCAACAAAATAGGATGAATTTGCATTCAAACAAAAAAAAGAAGTACAGGAGTAGTATCCTATCCTTAATTACTTATCAAAAGAATATTGTAAGTTAGATTGCACGCCCGTACTTTGCAGACTTGGGTTAACTCATGTTTGTATTTCAATGCTCTAAGCAGTTTACATTTTGAAGTTACCTATCGTATTGGGAAATTTCATTTTCCTATCCTTGCCTACCTTTTTGGGGGCAGCCAAGAGGGAGACTGTGGATGGAGTGCTAAAGTTAAGTGTTTTTTTGTATTTACCTCATGTAACCTATTATTTGTTCTATGTTTCTGCATTTACACTTAAACCCAATCACTATTGTCTGACAAAAAATGGGTGAATCGAGTAGGAGGTAAACACTAATCGCAGGTGGTTTATCTCCTACTTTCGTGTTTACCGACCTCTCACACCACCACGCATGCCGTTCGGCACGTGGCGGTTTATTAAACATGACGAGAGAGGTAGAAGCTAAGAAGGGGCTTAAACCCAAGATGTTCAAGTACTAGATTGCCAAGAGTATGGTGCAGGATACCCGAGTGCGCTATACGGCAGTAACCCTTGCGAGTATTCCCGTTGCGATAGGCTTTCCATGGCTCCATGCCTAGTTTAATCAGTTCTCGAATCCGTTTCTTAGGGCGTTTCCATGCTTTCCAGATACACATTCGTATCCGAAAGCGTGTCCACTTGTCCAATCGTTCAAGGAAGGATTTACAGTCGGCAAGACGGTAGTAGCTGCACCAACCTCGGGTAATCTCTGCCAACTTACGAAGGCGATATTGCAAATTCAAGCTCTTGCGTCTACTCGTGGCGGATTTTATCTTCTCCTTGATTCGTTCTTTGGACGATGGAGAGATATAGATTCGCCAGCCATCTCGTCGTTTGCCAAACGTGAAGCCGAGCAGTTTGCTCTTGCTCGGGCGGCTCGTATGGCTCTTATCCCTATTAACCTTCAATAGCAGTTCGCTCTCAATGTAGTGCGTAATATGTTCAAGGACTCGCAAGCTAGCCTTACGACTACGAACGTAGATGCTGACATCGTCGGCATAACGAACGAAGCGAAGACCTCGCACTTCGAGTTCCTTATCCAATTCGTCCAATAATATGTTCGATAGTATCGGGCTTAAGGGACTACCTTGGGGCATGCCCTCTTCTCGTATTTGTAAGAGACCATTATCCATAATACCTGTACGCAAATAGCGACGGATGAGTTTTAGCAACGTTTTGTCCTCAATGCGCTTGCTCAGAAGCGTCATCAACTTATCGTGGTTGACCTTGTCGAAAAACTTCTCCAAGTCTAATTCGATAACCTCGGTGAACCCCTCGTTCAAATAGCTTTGAGCACGGAGTACCGCCTGATGAGCTGAGCGACCAGGACGAAAACCATAGCTGTTTTCGCTAAATCCGTCGTCGTAATGTTGAGAGAGTACTTGAGCTATAGACTGTTGAATAAGACGGTCTGTTACCGTGGGAATGCCCAACATGCGGACTCCGCCATTGGGCTTCGGAATTTCAACCTTCCGTACTGCTTGTGGAATATACGTACCTGTCTCTATCTTATGACGGATAGAAACCCAATGTGCTTTAATATGGGCGTGGAGAGCATCCACAGCCATACCATCCACTCCTGATGCTCCTTTATTAGAGACCACTCGGTCGTAAGATGCTAGCATATTGCTTCGGCTTAGTATTTCCTTGAGCATGCTTCTTTCTCTTGTGTGGTTCAACTCGTATGCGGTTGCGGACGGATGCTAAACGCTCCATAATACTCGTCGGATTCCATCCTATCCCTCCTATGGTAGCCCTTGCATTTCAACAAGGTTGGCTGTTTTATACGCATCGCGTCTAAACTTGGCTTTAGAGAACCGTTTAATATTCAACCCTTCCCCGATATTGCTATCGGGTACTATGGTATCTGCTGACTTCTTTACACTTCAGTCGAACATCACTGTTCGGGTTGCAGAGGAGCGAAATCGTAGCGCTCGGACAAGGCGTAGTGTAAAGACCTCCCCAGTTAAGAACGATAACTTTCATCTCATATATCTGCCGAATTTACACCTCTATGTTTCGGATAGTTTGGGACTTTGTCTTGTTAGGCAGACTCGTCCACATAGAACTGCCTTATATTCGGTTTCTGTACGTCAGACCGAGATTTTGCCGCCGACTTCCTTCAGATTCCAACTCACGATGGACACCCTTGTCTTAAGCTAACGCTTCCCACTATCAAGGCGCGTTCGGGACTTACACCCTAGAGTTATAGCCCATGCTGGGCGAACAAGTGTAGGGATGAAAAAATGATTTTCATCCCATACACTTTTTTAGTAGCTTTGGGTTCACTACAACATAAAACTACTATGAGCAAAAATACACATTTTTTCGGTCAATCCGTTTTCGGACAGCTGATTTCTTTAATTGACAACAGAATAATCTCAAGAAACGCTCAAAAGCACAAGGCAGACTACTATGTGAAGCGTTTTACTACCAAAGATCATCTGATCAGCATGCTCTTTGGGGTGTTTGCCAAAATCACATCTTTACGAGAAGTCTCGGGAGCAATGCTTGGATTATCAGGAAAAACCAAGCACTTTCAATTGGAGAGCCTTCCTTACAGAAGTACGCTTTCCGATGCCAACAAACGCAGAAGCGCAGAAGTCTTCGGCGGAATTTACAACGATTTGCTTAAGCACTATCATTATTTGATTTCGGAGGAGCCGAGTTAAACAAGTAATAAAGAAGCAGATAGAAATCTTCGACAGCAGCACGATCAGCTTGTTTCAACACATTTTGAAGTGTGTAGGCAGAAAGCCTGTCAATGGTAGACGCAAAGGCGGCATCAAGATGCACACAGTCATCAATGTGGATGAATTAGTCCCCAAAATGGTCTGGTTTACAAAGGCCTCTACCAACGACCACTATCTGTTGGCTAATCTGAAGTTTGACCCCAACACCATCTATGTTTTTGACAGGGGCTATAACGACTATGTGGCTTTTGAGCGTTTTTGCGACAATGAAACAGGCTTTGTAACTCGCATAAAAGACAACGCCTCCTATAGTGTGGAAGAAGAGCTCTATATCGATGAATGCTTTCACAGTGGTGTTTTAGGAGACCAAATCATCGAAGTCACAGTAAAAGAAAATGGAAAAGAAAGTCGTTTGAAGCTGCGAAAAGTAACGTTTTACGATCGGGTTCTCAAACGCAGATTTGAGTTTTTAACCAACCTGTTTGAGATGCGAGCCGACCTTATTGCAGCCATTTATAAACTTCGTTGGCAGATAGAACTTCTCTTTAAGCAGTTGAAACAGAATTTTCCGTTGAAATATTTCCTTGGCGACAATGAAAACGCCATCAAAATACAGATATACTGTGCCTTGATAGTGAATTTGCTGTTGACGGTGGTTCAAAAACAACTCAAACGCAGTTGGTCTTTCTCAAATTTGGTTAGTTTTTGCCGGATACATCTGTTCAACTACTTGCATCTGATGCGATTTTTGGAAAATCCAGAGAAAGATTGGCTCCGCAGTCAGCAAAAGTTGGAACAATAGAACTTATTCGAGCAGCAGGGCTTACTGTATTAAAATGACGAAGAGAACACTATTTCACACTGTGTTTCAGGTGCATACAAATTGCTTGAGTGTTTTTCTTGGTTTTTATCGGACAACAATGTATCTTGTTAAGAATCTCATTCTTCGTAGTTATGTTTATGCATACAACAAACAACGATCATAGATGCATTAGATCTCAAAGAAGAACAGAAGCACACTAAAACAAGCCAAATTGTAGTAGTAATAAACTAATTAGCAGAAAAGTTTAGGACAAACAACGTAAAGCACCAGAAAAAATAAAAATTAAGCGTAAAATCGCACAAGAAATGTGAGTAAACCATACACATATGGGCGAACAGCTTAATCATAAATATCACAGCTGAACACCATCATATACAAAAATCGACCAAATTGACTAAATAATTATGAAAGAAATTCTATCAATCTTTCTGTTTTTAGCGTTTCTAAATTTAAATTCACAAAATTCAATCCATGACTATCATGGTAAAATCAAAGAAGTTTTTAGTGACTATGACTTATCATCTATTTCAAACTCTTTCTTAAAGGAGTATGGAATGGAACTCGTTGATCTAAATGCATATGATGGAGTCCTAAGAGACAGCAATTATATCGACATTAATGTATTTTACGCTTTATATCAAGAACTAATAAGCTCTAAGGTAAATCATTCTACCAGTGAAAACCATAGAAGTTCACAGATCCTCCTAGATTATCTACAGAATTCAGCTCAGTGCGTAGATCTTGCCGTTCTAAACTTTTCATATTTTCAATTTTCTGACTCAGCACTCATTAATGAGTCAATAGTACTTAAAGAAAACAAAATTTTAAGAGGAAGAAGGGACAAATCACCTTTTATCAAAAAGAATTTATTTGCTGCTGCTCCAACAAAAAATGTATTTTATGATAAAAGAATCAAGTTTAAAGCCAAGAAGGATTTATACTTTACAGAAGACACTCAAGTCCATATCGAATGTATGTAAGCTTCGAAAATGGAGCTCCATATAAGTTAATTAACCCTAACCAAGAGATTGATGTTTCTTACAGCACCTATGGGGTGAAGGAAATTACATTTAGATTCGATTTATCAAATGGACGATCCTTATTTTGCAGAAGCAAGATACTTATTAAAGAAAAAAGAAGAGATCTCCCTCGTCTAACAAACATTAAATCAATTCCAATCTCCCCCACATCTTCTCACTCTGGAGGGACTATTCAGATCTCTTACTCTCAAAACAACCCAGAGTCATTAACCAATCCAATAATTTTTGTTGAAGGATTTGACATCACACCCCTTTTAGATTATGAAAACACTAATCTTGAAAGCAATCAATTTTATGGAATCGCCAATCATTTAAACATGTTAGGATATGATTTCATTTATATTGACTACAACAATGGAATGGATGACATCTATAGAAATGCATCTTTTGTTGTTGACGCAATAAGAAAAATCAACTCCCTTAATGCTGGCTCTAAAAAGAATATTGTTATGGGGTATAGTATGGGCGGCTTGGTAGCCTCAATAGCATTAAAGAACATGGAATTAAGCTCCGAAGATCATTGTACATGGAAATACATTTCAATTGACTCTCCTCATCGTGGAGCAAATATACCACTTGGATATCAAGAAGCATTCAACCATATTATGTCAGATGAGTTGGGTCTTACATTTTATCTTCCGATTTGCAACATAAGTATCCATCCAGAGCACTTTATAAACACATTGAGTCATTCAAAGTCAATATTCAACAGCATTGCTGCACAACAGATGCTTGCGTTTAACTCAAATCCCTCTTTTCAGCATGTACATAATAAGTTCGATTCAGATTATTGCAAATTAGGCTTTCCTGAGAAAACTGTTAACGTAGCAATATCAAATGGCAGATCCGACAATTTAAGAATACACAATCCTGGCACAGATTTGTTTAGATTGAATGCTACTTATAAACTGTCGTCTCTCATTGAGTTTTTCAATGTCGTGTTAGGTTCTGCAATATCGCCATTATTCTCTTTTACTAACCACCCAGAATTATTACTCAACATTGTTCCCGGCAAAACATCTATATCATCAAGTGTATCTGCTAGAGCAGCAAGGTCAGGAAGCTCAGAGATCTATTATGGAAAACTTTCATTCAGAAAGAAGATATTATGGTTAATGCCTGTTACCGTCACGATAACTAAAAGGAAGAAAGTATCACCATATAATATGATTCCTGTAGATGGTGCTCAAGGAGGTTCATTTCATATTCAAGACTCCTTCGATTTTGGATCCCTTCCTTCTGGATTAAGTTTAAATTACAGTCTCAACCGAGAATTCACTTTTATACCAACTTCTAGCTCATTGGGAATTAGTGGAGATTTGTGGAAAACTTATGTTTCGAAAGATTTTAGTCAAGAAGACATAGTTCAATCTGGCATAACTCCCTTTAACTCTGTGCGTTCTAACACAATGAACGATGACCATGCAAATTGTTTTTCGCAAAGCACTTTTTTAATTAATGAATTATTGGAAGAGGAGTTTACAATGGATCAACAACCTATTATTATAGGAGCAGATGTATTAAAGAATGAGGATTCTACAACCTATCATATTAAACAAGCTATACCAGGTGTCATTTATGAGTGGAAAGTTACAGATGGAATTACCATAGTTTCTCAGTCTGAATCTACTTGTACTGTAAAGCCATCTTCGGAGAAGTTTGTAAAAAATGCAATTATCGTAAAATGCACCTATCCAAAGGGGCAAAAAAAGGTTTTTCAACATAAATTAATCTGGACTGGAAAACCTGATATCAACTTACTGACTATTATTCAGAGAAGTACAGTTTTATCAATTGAAGGAGCAAGAGATAAGACAATTTTCCTACCAGAACTTCAAATTCGCTGGAAGGGATATGGAGAATTAGATGATATAAAATGGAGTAAAGTATCAATATCCGCTTCAGGTTCAACTGTGGATGGAAATCCCATTACCAAAGATAAAATTGATGAAGTCGATAATAGTGGCAATTTTACTTACAATAACGAAGATGAGTTTATGGCTTTAACTCAAGCTATTCGCTTTGATGACCAGACGGGAATACCTTACTATTCTAGATTAAAGCATAGTGGAAGCAATAATCAATATGGCACAGTCACTGACTCACTCTCTATATGGACTCCTGATGGACCAGTATATCCAACAAATCCCGATGAAGATGAGGAAATAGTAAATATAAATGATATAGAGGAATCAATCTTAGTTAATCTGATAGATGGTCGTAACTACTACAATGTCACACCTTTGGTTTTTCTCAGTAATGATACCAAAGAAATATTGCTTCGTCTTAAAATTATCAACATTAATGGAGAAAGTTCATATTCAAATCCTATTCGTTATATTATCCAACAAACCCCTGTTGTTAGTGTCTATCCCAACCCATGTACTCACTTCATATCTGTGAAGATTTACGATGGCAATCATGAGCGGAAATACAAAGTCGAGTTATGGGATAGCAATAACTTGCTAAACACACACTACATTACTGCTAATGAGCACATTGATGTTAGCTCACTCCAAAAAGGAAAATATATTGTCCGAGTTATTTCGGATAATGCCGTTAGCTCAGAAGTTATTGAAAAAATATAAATAAAAAAACAGAATTCACCCAATGAAAATGAAAAATCTTCTTTCTGCCCGCTGGATGCAGTTGCTACTGCTACTGTGCCTAGGCCTAACCATTCAGTCTTGCGAGAAGCATGCGTACATCTTCGATGACTATGAAGTATCGCACCGCTTCCAATTCGATGTAGATTCGAAGCACTACAACGGCTATACTTGTATGCCTTTCCCCTTCAAATTGACCTCTTATTACTTCCCCGAATTGGATCAGATGCTGCTGCGTGCTTATGCTAGCCCTACAACAAGCAAGAAGAAGGAATCTGAGCTATTTCAACTTAAGCTTAGCCTGAAGAGTCTGAAGAATAAGATGCCCGAAATAGATGACTGTATGCTCTATTTGAATTACCAGGGCGAGCAGGGTAGCTTCGGCAATACGGCCGATTATTATTTCGATCCGGCTATCAATACGGCAGTCTTTAGCATGAAGTCCTACGTCGAAGAGTACACGGGAACTAGCCTAAGCAGCGTGGGCATAGCTGGTAGCTTCGAAATCACGCTACGCCATCGCGATAATCCAAACGATATTATCCACTTGAAGCAGGGCAATTGCCGTATCAAAGCAAATTGCACAAGCAATCTTCCACTCTAAGCTTATGAAGATGAAGAATCCTATCCGCTCTCTATGCTTGGCTGCGCTGCTTTTGCTAACGGCATTGCCAAGCTACTCGCAGCTTAAAATCAAATCGCTAGAGCTTAATCTGCTCTCCAATTATTCCGATACGCATCATTTCAAGAGCTGGTCTGCTGCCAGCTTGCAGGGAATGGAATTGAACTTCAAGCTGGGTCTGCAGCATCAGAGTCTCCCCGAGGCTTTAGGCTTTTTCGTGGGCTTGCATCAGCGCCAGAGCTATTGGGTCGATGGCATCAGCCCAGGCGTTAAGTATTGGAATGAGGCAGGTGACTTCCTAGGCATTAATTTTGGCGAAGCACAGAGCCTATTCGATCGGGATGCACTCAGCCGCTTTCTACTTAGTGTAGGTGCAAGCTACACACTACCCATGGGTAAGAGCTGGGGATGGACTAGTGAGCTCTCTTTGCTCTGCTCGCCCTACTCGCCCTACTCCAAGAGCCGTGTGCCCTACACCCTCTACAAAGAGATGTCTGGTGAGTATTGGATCAAGACAGCCGAAGGCAGTCAGAGCCTTAATAATGGAATGAGTTTGGGGATCGGTTTCGAATCGGGCATCTGGTATAAATTGCCAATCGCAGGTTCGCTCGATTACCGTCTGGGGCTGAAGCTCGGCTACCAATACATGGATCAGCTCTATGCCCATCGCCAAATCGAGGTCGATGGCATGAAGCCGATGAGCGACTTCGGCAAATCGATCAATCATATCGTTCAGTGTGGAGTGAGCCTTACAGTTGTATTGCCCTGATAGCTGCACTTTTCGATACAAAGTACCTGATCGTAAAAACAGCACACTGAAGAGATCAGAAAAAAACGAAGCCCGACTTGCCGTCTCGATGAAGAGAGCGCAAGTCGGGCTACTTTATTATGCTTCGATCTGAAGGGGGGCTATAGAAACGCTGTCTCAGCTCCCTACCCTATTGCTCTATGGGATTAGAGATTGGGGTTTACGCTCTTCCAATCGGCAATAGCTGGTATGATACCCATAGCTATTACCTCGTCGCGTAGCTTAGCCAAGTGTGCGTAGCTTGCTTTGAGCTCGGCCATTTCGGCATCGGTACCCATCGTATTCATAGCTGCATAGCTTACACCGTCTTTCGTAAGCTTGGTTTCCATCGCCATCATGATGTTTTCGAAGCCAGGCTCGTTGACGTAGCAACCCGATGGCCAGCGGAATGCTTCGCCACCCATAGCCGCGCGAATCATCTCGATAGATACATAGGCTGGGCTCTGGAATGAAGAGCGTCCACGTAGCTTGATGATATTGGCACCACCCTTTGTAACGCGTTGCTTGAGCTCGGCCCATTCGGCTTCGCTAAGCTTGTCGCTACCGATAAGCTCCGTTAGAGGCTTGCCATTAACGCTTGCTGTGCTTGCAAATACAGCCATCTGCTCGCCATGACCGCCATAGGTGCGGGTATTGGTAACGGCGCTCTGCTCTACACCAAACTGCTTTGCTAGCTCGCTCTGCAGACGAGTGCTATCGAGGCCGGCAAGTGTAGTTACCTGATTGGCTTTGAGACCAGAATAGAGAAGGGTTACCAAACCAGTGATGTCGGCAGGATTGAAAATGATCACTACGTGCTTGCAAGCAGGGCAATAAGACTTGATGTCTTTACCAAGCTGAGCAGCGATTTCGGCATTGCCTTTGAGTAGGTCTTCGCGAGTCATGCCATCCTTGCGAGGAGCACCACCCGACGAAACGATGTACGAAGCACCAGTAAGAGCTTCTTTGATGTCTGTAGTGAATGTGAGGTTGAGACCTTCGAAGCCACAGTGGCGGATCTCTTCTACCACGCCCTCGAGGCCCAAAGCAAATGGGTCGTAGAGACATAGATTGGGAGTAAGGCGCATCATGGCAGCAGTCTGAGCCATATTCGATCCGATCATACCGGCTGCACCGATGATCGTAAGCTTTTCTTGCGTTAGGTAATTCATGTTGTTTTGTTTGAAGTATTTGTTGTTAGATGATATCCTTGGGGTATTCTGCTTAAACCTGCCTAGATCTAAACAGTCACAAATGTACAGAATTTCCTATTAATGGCAGCCGATTTGCCCCACAATAACGAGCAGAATGGACTCTATTGCATTAATAATCGGCAATATAGGGCTGGTATAATACAAAAAAAAGCTACTTTTGTAAGCTATTCACCCAAAAATCTCATAGTAAAGAAAATAATGATGACAAGATTCAAGACCCTGGCCACTAGCTTGGCCTTTTGTGCTGCCTTGATAGCTCCTAGCTTTGCTAGTGCTCAGCAGATGCAGCCACTACCAATCGATCCTGCCGTTAGAGTAGGTAAGTTGGATAACGGATTGACCTATTTCATCCGTAAGAACCAAGAACCCAAAGAACGTGCCGACTTCTACATCGCCCAGAAAGTGGGATCGATGCAGGAAGAAGACTCACAGGCTGGTCTGGCTCACTTCCTCGAGCACATGGCCTTCAATGGTACCAAGAACTTCCCAGACAAAGCGCTGATCCACTATCTCGAAACTATAGGGGTACGCTTTGGGCTAAACCTAAATGCATACACAGCCTTCGACGAAACGGTGTACACGCTGATGAACGTGCCCACCACTCGCCAAGGATCGATCGACTCGTGTCTGCTGATTTTGCACGACTGGAGCAACAATATCACACTCGATGGCAAAGAAATAGACCAAGAGCGTGGCGTAATACACGAAGAGTGGCGCTCGCGCAGAGATGCCAACCAACGCATGTTTGAAGCCCTACTGCCAAAGGCGCTTGACAACAACAAATATGCCTTCCGCTTCCCTATCGGTACGATGGATGTAGTGCTCAACTTCAAGCATGAAGAGCTGCGCAACTACTACAAGAAATGGTACCGCCCCGACCTACAAGCCATCATCGTGGTAGGAGATATCGATGTAGACTACATCGAGAATAAGCTCAAAGAGATGTTTAAGGATGTACCAGCACCCGTAAATCCTGCCGAACGTACCTATACCGAAGTGGCAGACAATGACGAAACGATCGCAGCTGTAGTTACAGACCCCGAAGCTACTAGCACCTCGGTGATGGCATTCTTTAAGTACGACGCTACACCTCGTGAGGCTAGAGCCACTGCATTCGGTCTGATAGAGGACTACATGCAGCAAGTGGTATCGTCTGTAATAAGAGAGCGTTTTGCAGATATCCTACGCAAACCAAATGCACCATTCGTATCGGCTAGCGGAGCACCAACAGACTTTATGTTTGTGGTTCAGACCAAGAAGGCGCTCTTCTTCGAAGCTACAGCTCGTGAAGGGGAAGCCCTGCCAGCACTTAAGGCACTTACTGCCGAGATAGAACGTCTACGTCAGTTTGGTATCAATCCGAGCGAATACGAACGTGCCAAGACTAATATCTTGAAAGGCTACGAAAACCAATACAACGAGCGCGAAAGCCGCAAAAACGGCCAGTATGCCAACGAATACTCCAAGTACTTTACTCAAGGTGGTTACATCCCAGGTATCGAGACTGAGTATCAGCTCATCCAAAATATCGTACCAAACATTCCAGTAGAAGCGATCAACCAAGGTCTGAAGGAAATGATCGGCGAAAAGAATGTGGTAGTAGCTCTGATGGCTCCTGAAAAAGAAGGCCTGAAGAACCCAACAGAAGAGGAGCTCAAGAAAGCATTCCTCGAATACCGCAAGCAGACTGTAGAGCCTCTCAAAGAAGAGGTATCGGATCAAAAGCTCATGGAGAAGCTCCCTACTCCAGGCAAGATCGTATCTGAAAAGAAAAACGAAAAGCTGGGCGTAACAGAGCTTACACTGAGCAATGGCGCCAGAGTGTATGTGAAGCCTACAGACTTCAATGCCAACGAAGTATTAATGAACGCCGAAAGCCCTGGTGGTATCCTAAGCCTAAAGCCCGAGCAACGTATCAAACCAGATATGATCGCTTCGTTTATGACAGAAGGTGGCTTGGCAAACTTCGATAAGACGCAGCTAGGCCGCGTGCTAACTGGTCGCACTGCAAGCGTATCTCCAAGCATCGGCCTAAATACCGAAGGCCTAACTGGTCGCTCTTCGGTAGCTGATATCGAGACGATGATGCAGCTAACTTATCTGCAGATGACTGCAAACCGCAAGGATGCCGAAGCATTTGAAGCTGCCAAGAGCCGCTTGGTAGAGCAGCTAAAGATGAAGGAAGCCAACCCTCAGGCTAGCCTCATCGACTCTCTGATGCATGCCCTCTTTGGCAATAATATGCTCACAGCTCCACTTACATCTAAGATGGCAGAAAAGGCCAATTACGATCAGATCATGAAGATCTACTACGATCGCTTTGCCGACGCAAGCGACTTCCAGTTCTTCTTCGTGGGTAGTATCGACATGAATACCTTCAAGCCTCTTGTAGAGCGCTATATCGCTTCGCTACCAAGCATCAAACGTGGCGATAAGAGAAACACCAAGGATACACCAGACATCCGCAAGGGAGTAATCATCTCTAAGTTTAAGAAAGACCTCGATACGCCATCGGCTACGATTATCGATGTGCTGACTGCAGAGATGCCTTATACGCACAAAAACCTCATTACAATGGAGGTATTTAGCGGTATCATGTCACAGGTATATACAGCTACCATCCGCGAAGCAGAAGGTGGTGCCTATAGCGTAGGTGCAATGGGTCAGATGGAAGAATTCCCCGTTTCGAAGGCGATGTTCCAGATCTACTTCCCTACCGATCCAAGCCGTGCCGATGCAATGAACAAGATTGCCTTCGACGAGCTCGAAAAGGTAGCTAAGAATGGTCCAGACAAAGAAATGTTTGAAAAGACAGTGAAGAATATGGAGAAACTCTATACAGAAAAGCTCCGCGAAAACAGATACTGGCTCACAAACATCAAAGAATACTTTGTAGAGGGTCGCGACCTTATCAGCTCAAACATCGATGTAGTAAAGTCGATCACTCCTGCCGATGTGCAGAAGATGGCTGCCGAACTCGTAAAGCAAAAGAACCACATCACGGTGGTGATGAGCTCTACAAAGGATAAATAGAGCGCGCGCTCGTAAGAGCTACATACAATTAGAAAAGTGCCGCAGATCAGCAATTGATCTGCGGCACTTTCGCTTTCATTGAGACCTCTTGCAAAGGCCTTATTATTTCGATATCTCGCTCAGGTCTACCAGCTTATTGACGATGGCATAGATAGTAAGCCCACTGGGGCTATGGATCTGTAGCTTCTTGGCTATATTGCGACGGTGCGTAATGACTGTATGAGGCGACAAAAAGAGCGACTTTGCTATCTCTTTATTGGTAAGGCCCTTCACTACACCTACCACGATCTCCTTTTCGCGATTGCTAAGGGCTTGCTGCTCGTTTTGCTCTTCGCTTTCTTCTTCTACCTCCTTCAAAAACAACTCGTCGATTAGCTTTTGGAGGGCCTCCTGCCCCACCCCTACGGTGAGTATGCCGTCTGCCTTCTTGAGTAAAGAGTGGCAGATCTGCTCGGTAAGCAAAAATACCAGCATCGTAGAGCGATACTCATCGGGCAGCTGGAAGTTGATACCCGTTATCTGCGGGTTTACAATTAATAGCTCGGGTTGGTAATACTTAAGATGCGATTCGATGCTATCTACTTCGCTGATATCATCTATCAGAAAGCGATAGCCACTCAGCTTCCTAAGCATGTGTTCCAAGCCTATACGAATCATAAGTGAAGGCTCGGCAATAGCAATACGGCGTGTGGTCATTTATATGGAATACTTTATTAATTCGTCTATCCGACTGGCGTGAGCAGAAGCACTTGGGCGGCTGCTCAACACAAGTCGAAGCTTTCGTTGGATTACTTATTCTTAGGCAAGTAGATGCTGCTCAAGCTCTTCGATCAATGGGATGAAGAGTTCGTCTTCGATAAAATTGTGCGAAGCTAAGTCGTCTTCGCAACTAAATATCTCGTGCAAAACACTATTTAGCTCGTGTCCGCTCGGAGCGGGGTAGTACTTGATAAGAATATTCTTGAGTTCGGTAATTTTCAGCTCGATCTGATCGTGCCTTTTGCTAAAGATCTCGATCCGATACTCGCCGGTCATCTTGCCAGCAAGCAAATTCTCGACGTATGGGAAGACATATTTCTCTTCGTAGCGCATGTGCTTATTGACTTCCGATACATACTCGTCGAAAAACTTGATAATAACTGTCTGCACATCGCTTGGCGAATTGCTGATAGCGGGCAATAGCCCTTGCCTTAGCATGGGCAAACGAAAATCGAGGAAGTAGCTGTGCGAGCGCTTGAGGTAATCGACCAGCTGCGCCACATTCACTTCTTTCAAAAGACTCCTCGATGGGGTATGAGGCATATTGGCCAGTGCTTTGATCACAGCCAGTAGCGTATTGGCATCTACGTGGTGCTCTTTGCACAATTCGACTATGCTCTTTTCGCCAAAACCTAATGGGATACCGAAGCGTGTGATCAGAAGTAGCAGATCGTAATTGCTGCTAATCAAATCGCTCATTTTATTTTGTGCCGTCAGCTTGACAGCGCTATCTTGTATGCTCTGCATAATGGGTACATATTTTGGATTTACGATGGTAATGGGTACTGAATTGCGTAAGCAAATGTAATACAAAGGATTGAGAACTCAGTTACCAAGAATTAGGTATTTACTGAGCTGGCTCTCAGCATTTGTAGTTAAAGAGCTAAAAAATGGAAAATACGAGACTTTTTCGGTAGAATTAGAGAAAAAAAAACGGGATAAAAATATTCTCCAGATTATATGGGATAAAGTTTGCACGATAACTACATATTGCATAAATTTGTACCGTAATCACTTATTAGATAATAATTTTTTCTCTATGAAAACTCAAGAAATCCTCGCCCAGCTTGAAGCCAGGCATCCAGGCGAATCAGAGTACCTTCAGGCAGTGAAGGAAGTATTGCAATCTGTAGAAGAGGTGTACAACCAGCACCCCGAGTTCGAAGCCAACGGCATTATCGAACGTATCGTGGAGCCAGACCGCATCTTCACATTCCGTGTACCCTGGGTAGACGACAATGGCAAAGTACACGTAAACATCGGTTATCGCGTACAGTTTAACAACGCTATCGGCCCATACAAAGGCGGTATCCGTTTCCACCCTTCTGTAAACCTATCGATCTTGAAGTTCTTAGGCTTTGAGCAAACTTTCAAAAACGCCCTCACTACACTCCCAATGGGTGGTGGTAAAGGTGGTTCGGACTTCTCTGCAAAAGGTCGCAGCCAAGGCGAAATGATGCGCTTCTGCCAGAGCTACATGCTCGAACTATGGCGCAACATCGGCCCAGATACAGATATCCCAGCTGGCGATATCGGTGTAGGTGGTCGCGAAGTAGCTTATATGTATGGTATGTACAAGAAATTGGCTCAGGAGCACACCGGTTCGATGACTGGTAAGGGTTTTGAGTTTGGTGGTTCACGCCTACGTCCCGAATCAACTGGATTTGGTGCAGTTTACTTCGTACACAACATGTGCAAGGCTCACAACATCAAACTAGAAGGAAGAACAGTTGCTATCTCGGGCTTCGGTAACGTAGCTTGGGGTGCTGCTCAAAAGGCTACCGAACTAGGTGCAAAAGTGGTTACAATCTCTGGTCCTGACGGATATATCTACGACGAAAACGGTATCAATACCCAAGAGAAATTCGACTATATGCTCGAACTTCGCAACTCGGGCAACGACGTAGTAGCTCCATATGCCGAGAAGTTTGGTGCTAAGTTCTTTGCAGGCAAAAAGCCTTGGGAACAAAAGGTAGATATCGCTATGCCATGTGCTACCCAAAACGAAATGAACCTCGACGACGCTAAGACACTACACAAGAATGGTGTAACTCTAGTAGCCGAGACTTCAAACATGGGTTGTACAGCCGAAGCAAGCGAATACTACGTAGAGCAAAAGATGCTCTTCGCTCCTGGTAAGGCAGTAAACGCTGGTGGGGTATCTTGCTCGGGCCTTGAAATGACTCAAAACGCTATGCACCTTTCTTGGTCGAACGAAGAAGTGGACGAAAGACTCCACCAAATCATGGACGACATCCACGAACAGTGCGTTACTTATGGCAAGGATGGCGAATACATCGACTACGTGAAGGGAGCTAACATCGCTGGCTTCATGAAGGTAGCAAAAGCCATGGTAGCCCAGGGCGTTATCTAAGTAGATAAAGAAAAATACCAATAGCCTTGAGGGGTTGCGATTAAGTGAGCAGATAACTCGCTTAACGCAGCCCCTCATTATTTAAAGGCTTATACGAAAGCGAAGACCTTAGCTCAAAGCCCTCTATTTGACAAGATAATAGGGGAGTGAAGAGGATACGAACAAAGCAATGAAAGCATTATTATCTACAGCATACTGGCCAAATATACAGTATATGTCGAAGCTAATCGGCCCAGAAGGTGCCTGTATAGAAGCCTATGAGAACTATAGCAAGCAAAGCTATCGGAATAGATGTCACGTAATGAGCCCAGCTGGTCTGCAAGCACTTAGTATACCGATAGAAAAATATCAAAGCCTAAAATGCCCCATCAAAGAAATACGCATCAGCGAACACGGTAGATGGAGGCATTTCCAAACACAAGCGCTCATTACAAACTATGCCTCGAGCCCGTACTTCGAATACTATTTCGACGATCTAGAGAGCTTCTTTAGCCAAAAAAGAAACTTCCTGTGGGATCTCAATCTCGAAATCATCTATAAAGTGGCAGAATTGACCCGTATGGAGCTGAATATCAGCTTTACAGATGCATACGTCGAGGAGTACCCACTCGACTATAGAAACAGCATAAACCCCAAGAAACAACTCCCAGACCCCTATTTCAAAGAGCAAAAATACTTTCAGCTATTCAAAGAACAATACGGATTTATGCCCAATCTGAGTATACTCGACCTACTCTTCAATGAAGGGCCACTTTGCCCCGTAATACTCCAGGCCTGCCAGCAGTATCCCAACGATAGAAAGGGGACAGAAAGCAAGAAATGAAGGGCAATAATAGCATATAAAGCTATCAAAATAGTAGAAAACACTATATTTGTATCTACTCAAGCTAATATGCATGCATGATTTCGCTCAAAACAATACAAGAGCCAGTAAAAGAGTTCGTAGACGAGTTTGAAAACCTCTTCAAAAATTCGCTTAGCTCACGCTCCGAATGGGTCGGTATAGCCATCGATTTGCTCAATAAATCGACAGGAAAACGTGTACGACCCTTGCTCTGTGCCCTGATAGCCAAATGCTGCGCAGGAAACACCAATAAAAACACACTCGAGGCCGCTCTAGTAGTAGAGCTGCTACATACAGCTACACTGATACACGACGACGTAATAGACGAATCGAAACTGCGCAGGGGCACACAAACCCTCAATGCGATATTCGACAATCGTGTTGCGGTGCTATTGGGCGATTATGTGCTCTCGTCTGCAATGATCAGAGCCATGTCGCTCGAAGAGCTTCGAATCATTCAGATGATTGCAAAGCTTGGTAAAGACATGACCGAAGGGGAGATTTGGCAGAAAGAAAGAGCAGACAAAAAAGCCACAGACGAAGCTACATACATGGAGATAATCCGTCTAAAAACTGCCAGACTATTTAGCGTATGTGCCGAACTAGGTGCCATTTCTGTAGCTGCTAGTGCCAGTGAGCAAGCAAATGCCGCTAGGATAGGGGAGTTGCTTGGATACAGCTTCCAAATACGAGACGATATATTCGATTACTTTAGCGACGATGTAGGCAAACCTACAGGCAATGACCTTCGTGAAGGGAAAATAACGCTACCACTTCTATATGCTCTCAATAATAGCAACGCTGCTGAACTGGCAAAATGTAATGAGATACTTCAAAAGCCAAGCTATACCGAAGAGGATATCGAATTCTTAAGCCATTTTGCAATTGAAAAGGGTGGGGTAGAGCATGCATACCAACGTATGCTAGACTATGAAAAAGAAGTGCAGCAACTATTGGCACAGTTTCAAGATCAAGAGGCAGCAAATAGTATCTACAAGCTTGCCGATTTTATCATAAAACGAAGCAAATAGCACTTGACAGCCATTGAAAAATCAAGTTATTACTACTTGAAAATAGTTCATTAGATCCCTATAAATCAGATACTTACATTATACTACTGATTTATAACAGTCATGAATCGTCGCCCAATTCAATCTTTCAAAGCAAGTGGAGGCTGCATCCATTATTCTCCATATTTTTATCAATGCGGGCCAAAGTTTCTAGGGATAAATAGCATCTGCACTGCTAAAATGAAAGTGGAGCTGCTGTAAAAACAACAACTCCACCCAATAATCCTTTATCTCAAGCAGGTAAATTACAATCCCAAATCTTTCTGTAGATTGCCAACCAAGCTCGATGCTCCGATTCTAAACAGCTCGGGGCTGAGCCACTCCTCACCAAGCACATGCTTTATGATCGTGTAGTACTTGATAGCCTCTTCGGTATTACGAATTCCGCCCGATACTTTGATGCCACGTTTTATGCCATGCAACTTATGATACTGTTTCAGTGTCTGGCAAATTATATATGCAGCCTCGAGTGTAGCACCAGGATAGCCTTTGCCCGTAGATGTTTTCACAAAGTCGGCGCCACTGTATAAGCTAAGAATAGAAGCTTTCTGTATATCTATTGGATTGAGCAATTCACCACTCTCAATGATCACCTTTAGATGTGCATCGCGAGCAGCTGCTTTTTGCTCCTCGATCTCGGTTACTAGCTCTTCGTAGTTTCCACTTCTATAAAGACCGAGATTGAATACAATATCGATTTCGTCGGCACCAGCCTGCACAGCCATGATTGTTTCTGCGATCTTCACTTCGAGAAAAGACTGCGAAGCAGGGAAAGCGCCAGAGACAGCAGCGATCTTCACATCGGGAGCACGAAGAAATTCCTTTACAGTTTTCACAAAGTTTGGATACACACAGATGGCAGCAACCGAAGGTACCAACGCATCTTTTCCTTCAAAGTCATTTACCGACTCAACCAAGGATACAATTTCATCTTCAGTATCGGTACTATTCAAGCTTGTATTATCTATGACTCCATGCAAGAACGCTTTTGTTTCACGTGTAGCATTTGCTTCGTATTCACTTTTGATAATTTGCTCTACTTGGGCAGAAATTGCTTCGCTAGTAGCAACTTGCTCGTATTTAGCGAAGGTTTCTTCGTACTTTGTTCTCGTCATGCTTCTTTTATTTTAGTTTTTGGTTTGCTTTATGTCTTTCTTTATCTCTAGCCGTTTTTTTATTCAGATTCTTCCAGAAAGCTTCATTGAGGTCTATTCCAGTCTGATTGGCAAGGCAGGTTAAGACCCAGAGTACATCTGCCATTTCGTCGGCAAGATCTTTATTTTTATCGCTTTCCTTTTCGCTTTGTTCGCCATAGCGTCTTACTATCACTCGAGCTAGCTCACCCACCTCTTCGGTTAGAATCAGCATATTACACTTTACATCAAAGTAACGAACACCATAGCTATGTATCCAACGATCTACTTCGTCTTGCATCTCGGCAAGAGTTAGCGCTTTCATTTTTTCCGCTTGGCTCATCATTCTTTATTCTTAGAGTCTATCCAGATAGTTACAGGGCCATCATTGACGAGGGCTACCTGCATGTCTGCAGCAAATTGGCCAGTTGCTATTGTTCGTCCCAGCAATTGCGATAGGGTAGTGCAGAATCGCTCGTACAGTGGAATGGCTGTCTCGTGCTTGGCAGCATGTATATAACTGGGTCGATTTCCTTTTTTGGTCGATGCCATGAGGGTAAACTGACTTACTACAAGCAGTTCCTTATTCAATTGCAAGAGCGAGCAATTCATCACGCCCTCCGAGTCGTCAAAGATACGCAGATTGAGCAACTTATTGCTTAGAAATTGAATATCCTCTTCGGTATCGGCTTCTTCGATTCCTACAAAGACCAATAAGCCTTCTCCTATCCGACTTCTTTGCACTCCCTCGATACTAACCGAGGCTTCTCTAACCCTTTGAATTAATAGTCTCATTCTGATTATTCTGTTCGAAATGCCCAAGTAGTATAGCAGCTTTTGCATAACCTACTACAGATACGAGTTCCTCACGCTTGGCCTCTTTTATACGCTTCATGCTCTTAAAATGTTTGAGTAGCTCTTCTTTCGTCTTCGGACCAATTCCTTTGATTGTATCCAATTCGCTTTTTGTTTGTGCCTTGCTTCTCAAGTCGCGATGAAACTTGAGCCCGAAGCGATGAGCTTCGTCTCGCATGTGCTGCAAAAGCTTTAGGCTTTCACTATTCTTATCGAGTATCAAAGGTACTGAATCGTGCGGAAAGTACACCTCTTCGAGCCGTTCTGCCAATCCTATTAGCGAGACCTTTCCCAAAATACCCAATGCATCGAGAGTTTCATAGGCCACAGAAAGTTGTCCTTTGCCACCATCTACCACAATTAGGTCGGGTAGGGGAGTCTCTTCCTGCAAGAATCTCTGATAGCGTCTATGTAATATTTCACGCATCGAATCGTAATCGTTTGGACCCTCTACAGTTTTCACGTGAAACTTTCTATAATCTTTCTTGCTCGGTTTTGCTTTTTTGAATACGACACATGCAGCAACCGGATTGGTACCTTGTATATTAGAATTGTCGAAACACTCGATATGCTGAGGAGCTTTCTGCAAGTGTAGATCGTCTTGCAATTTTTTGAGGACACGAAGTGCACGTTGCTCTGGATTGAGCTTTTGAGCACGAAGCATCTTATCGAGCTTGTATTGTTTCACATTCTTGATAGATAAGTCCAAGAGTTTGCGCTTATCTCCACGCTGTGGTATTGTAAGCGTGTACTTTTCTGTATTCTGCCATCCTGTATCGAAGGGTAATATGATCTCCTGAGCTGTGCTCCGATAGAGTTCGCGCAGCTCAGTAATAGCAGTTGCAAATAGCTCTTCTCTACTTTCATCCAGTAGTTTCTTATACTCGACTGTAGAGATTTTATTGATACCTCCGCGTTCCACATGCAGATAATTGACATAAGCATGGGTCTCATCTTCTTCGTAGCTAAATACATCTACATTGTCAATCTTGCTTGGTACAACGGTATGTTTGTGCTCGTATCTAAGTAGCAAATCGAGACGCTCTTTAAAGGCGGCTGCCTCTTCGTAGCGCAGTTCACTACTTGCTTGCATCATAGCCTCCTTGTTTCTATCGATCAACTCTTTGAGATTACCGCGCAATAAAGTCCTTACTTCATCGATAGACTGCATATAATCCTGCTCGGATTGATGGCCTGCACAAGGCCCTTTGCAGAGTTTGATATGATACTGGAGGCACACTTTATAGCTCTTACGGGCTATTTTTTCTAGATTAAGATCGTGCTTGCAAGTACGTAGAGGATACAGCTCTCTGATGAGAGCTATCATATTTTTGGCTACTAAGATGCTAGGAAATGGCCCGAAGTATTCGGAATGAGTGTCTCGCAAATCGCGAGTCATATAGACCCTCGGAAAAAATTCGTGCTTCAATACAATGCTCGGGTAAGACTTAGAGTCTTTGAGCATGATATTGTAACGAGGCTTGAAGTTTTTTATCAGATTATTTTCGAGTAGTAAGGCATCGGCCTCACTCTCTACCACGAAATATTTAATCGATCGGATCTGGCGTACCAGTATCCTTGTTTTTCTATCGGGCAGGTCTTTATTGAAATAACTACTTACACGACGTTTCAGATTCTTTGCTTTGCCAACGTAGATTATCCGATCATCTTCATCGAAATATTGATAGCAACCGGGCGATTCTGGCATCGTAGACAAAGTAGCCTTTAATAGTTCCTTATCCATAAAAAAAGAATCTGTTTCACGTGAAACAATTACCTTCCACAGAGAGTTAAGAGTATTGCCAAGTCGTGTGGAGATATTCCCGGTATTCGGCTAGCATCGGCCAAGGTTTCGGGTTTGCGCTCCGAAAGCTTTTGTCTAGCCTCGGTCGAGAGGGAGCTAATGGCATGATAATCTAAATCGCTCGATAGACGAACCGATTCGAGTCGGTTTATCTTTTCTGCTACCTGTTTCTCACGTTTGATATACCCTTCATACTTGATCAAGATCTCGGCCGCTTCCACGATTTCTTCTCGCCTATCTTCAATCGTATCGAGCCGACGAGCTAGGGCAGGAACCATATCGGCAATAGTCTGAATACCCAATTGCGGACGCAAGAGTAGATCTTGCATCTTCATTCCCTGACGAAGTGGAGTCATATTGCGAGCTTCTAACTGCTCATTGATAAGAGCGGGTTTGAGCGAATAGTTTGCAATAAAGTCGATCAACTCATCACGCGCTTTTTCTTTCTTTCGGTAATAATCCATCCGATATGAATCTGCCAATCCTATCTCATAAGATTTGGCTGTGAGGCGCATATCGGCATCGTCTTGACGCAACAAAATACGATACTCGGCTCTCGAAGTAAACATCCTATATGGTTCATCTACACCCTTACTTACCAGGTCATCAATAAGGACTCCAATATAAGCTTCATCGCGTTTTAAGACGAATGGTTCTAAACTATGCACATAGTTATGAGCATTAATACCAGCTATAAGTCCCTGGCCTGCAGCTTCTTCATAACCTGTAGTTCCGTTTATCTGGCCAGCGAAGAATAAGCCATCGATTAGTTTTGTTTCGAGCGTATGTTTCAGCTGACGCGGATCGAAAAAGTCATATTCTATAGCATAACCAGGCCTAAAGACATGTACATCGCGAAGCGCAGGTACCAAACGAATGGCCTTCATCTGTACATCTATGGGTAGCGACGAAGAAAAACCATTGATATAATATTCGGTGGTATGCTCTCCCTCGGGCTCTAAGAATAGCTGATGCATATCCTTATCGGGAAAGCAATGTATCTTCGTCTCGATACTTGGGCAGTAGCGAGGACCAATACTCAATATGGTACCATTATATAATGGCGATTGATCGAGCGATTGGCGTAGTACGTCGTGCACATCGGCATTTGTATAGAGTAGGAAACAACTACGTTGCTCAAGCACCTGGCGTGGAGTATCGAGGTAAGAGAAGCGGTGGAAGTCATATTCGCCCTTCTGCTCGGTACAGAGACTAAAGTCGATGGTACGCCCGTCTATGCGTACAGGTGTACCTGTCTTCATCCGGTCGGTAGTGAAGCCACAAGACTTAAGCTGCTCGGAAAGGCCAAAAGATGCTGGCTCACCGATACGTCCACCCTCGAGCTTTACGCCACCAAAGTGCATCAGCCCTCCAAGAAAGGTGCCATTGCATAAAATCACCGATGCTGCTTCAAAATCGATCTGCAGTTTGGTACGCAATCCCGTAATCTTACCATCTTTAATGGTCAAATTCGCGACTTCATCCTGCCACATATACAAGTTATCCTGCTGCTCGAGTTTTAGCCTCCAAGCCTCCGAAAAGCGCATCCTATCGCTCTGAGCTCTGGGGCTCCACATGGCGGGACCTTTACTTCGGTTTAGCATTCGAAACTGAATAGCGGTAGCATCGGTAATAATCCCCATCTGTCCACCGAGGGCATCGATTTCGCGCACAATCTGACCTTTTGCTATTCCACCTACTGCAGGATTGCAACTCATCTGAGCCACTTTGCTCATATCTTGAGTTATCAATAGCGTTTTAGACCCCAATCGGGCAGCAGCCATAGCAGCTTCGCAGCCAGCATGGCCAGCACCTACCACTATAATATCAAATTGCACTCGCATGTGTTCGTTATTATTATTGTATCCTTGATAACAGATAGACAAAGCTACTTGTTGATTCTTCATAGAGAGCTTCGAAAGGTCTCAGATGGGATAGGGATCCGATAGCCACGATACATAGATCGAAAAGCTGTGCCCCAATCACGGCAAAGTTACGAAAAATGAAGAGACCATTGAATAAAGGTCTCGGGTAGCGATACTTCAACTTAGTCACTTGAAGCGAGAGGCAGCAGTCCAATCTGGCTCGGTACAGATTTTTATATACTCCTCATCTCTGTATAGAGCTTTTACACACATCCCTCTCTTATTCTTCTTTTTTCATTCATTAAGTAATAATAGAATAAGAATAATAAGGGCTGTTGATACTGTGGATAAACTGCCATTGTCCTATAAATAGTGCCTAGATGTACACAGTTTCACAGATAGTTTCATGGAGCATATTAGCGTCTTTTCAACGAAATTCTAGGCGCTAGTCCATTATCAATTAGACTCTTAGCAGATGAATGTTGATAAGTAGACGATATTCCATTTTTTCGAATTGTTGCTTCCGCAGATTCTTGTTGATATTTTCACACATAAGTCAGCAATAATTCGAGCTATCTTTTTTTGCTTTTCTCGGAATGTTTTTTCGGTATGCAGATCTTCGAGAATAGCAAATTTTATTGCCCCAAGTTATTCTTCAGTTACCAATAACTTATCAACAGCTTAATAACATGCTGTGATCATAGTTGCTCCGAGCTATTTCGATGAATGCAACGCTCTCTCAAGTGCAGATTGTTTGCAAATGAGTAATAGTACTGTTTCCTATTCATAGGAATATTCTACTTATGCAATTAGCTCATAATGGGAAATATAGATAGCATAATACCTCATGAATATCGTATTTTGCTATACATGTGTAGCAAAAACGCTTAATATTTCGATATTTGTATCTATCTTTGTGGCACAATATGCTACAAAGTGAGCAATTATACCTTAGCTTTGAATTATTAAGAACAAATTGACTATGAGTAAGAAGACAGACTTTAAGCCAGGAATCTGGCAAGACGAGATTAATGTACGCGACTTTGTAATTCGCAATGTAAGTCCCTACGACGGTGATGCCTCCTTCTTGTGTCCAGCTTCGGAGAAGACTAAAAAGATTTGGAAGATCTGCGTACAAGCCTTAGACGAAGAGATCAAAAACAATGGTGTCCGCTCCATCGATCCGCATACCATTTCAGGAATTGCAGCATTCCAAGCTGGCTATATCGACAAAGACAATGAAACAATAGTTGGTTTGCAGACCGACGCACTACTACGCCGTGCCATGAAGCCATTTGGCGGCTATAAGGTAGTGAAGAAAGCTTTGAAAGAACATGGTTTGGAGCTCGACCCTCAGGTAGAGAAGATCTTCACCGACTATCGCAAAACACACAACGATGGGGTATTCGATGCCTATACCGAAGAAATTCGTTCGTTCCGTTCTTTAGGATTCCTTACCGGACTGCCCGACAACTACGCTCGCGGACGTGTGATAGGTGACTACCGTCGCTTGGCCCTCTATGGTATAGACCGCTTGATAGAAGCCAAAGAAGAAGACCTAAGAGGACTAATAGGTCCGATGACGGAAGCTCGTATCAGACTGCGCGAAGAGGTGAGCGAGCAGATCAAAGCACTCAAAGAGATCAAAGTGATGGCGGCTTCTTATGGTTTCGACGTGAGCCGACCAGCCTATACAGCCCAAGAAGCTGTACAGTGGGTATACTTTGCCTATCTGGCTGCTATCAAAGAACAAGATGGTGCCGCTATGAGCTTGGGCAATGTATCTTCATTCCTCGATATATATATCGAGCACGACCTACAGCAGGGTCTCATCGACGAGTCTTTCGCTCAGGAACTGATCGACCAGTTTGTAATCAAACTACGTATGGTAAGACACCTGCGTATGGGATCATACAATGAGATATTTGCTGGCGACCCTACATGGGTTACCGAAGCCATCGGTGGCCGAATAGCAGATGGCCGTCATAAGGTTACAAAAACAAGCTTCCGTTTCATACAGACGCTATACAACTTAGGCCCTAGCCCAGAGCCAAACCTAACGGTGCTTTGGAGTCAAGACCTTCCACTCGGATTCAAGGAGTTTTGTGCCCAAGCTTCGATCGATACTTCGTCGGTACAGTACGAAAACGACGACCTCATGCGTGACACACGCAATTCCGACGACTATGGCATCGCTTGCTGTGTATCATTCCAAGAGATCGGTAAGCAGATCCAGTTCTTCGGTGCTCGTTCCAACCTCGCCAAGGCTCTGCTCTTGGCTATCAACGGCGGACGTTGCGAAAATACAGGCACATTGATGATAGAGGGAATACCCGAATTGAAGCATCAAAGCCCACTCAACTACGAAGAGGTAATGAGCAATTACAAGCTCGTACTCAAGCAGCTGGCTCGTGTATACAACGAATCGATGAATATCATCCACTACATGCACGATAAGTACTACTACGAGCGTGCGCAGATGGCTTTTATCGATACCGATCCTGCTATCAACCTAGCTTATGGTGCTGCTGGACTTTCCATCGTTGCAGACTCGCTATCGGCTATCCGTTATGCCGAGGTTACACCTATACGTAATGAACAGGGACTGACCGAAGGATTCGACACCAAGGGCGAATATCCTTGCTTTGGCAACGACGACGACCGTGTTGATAGCATGGCAACAGAGATTACACACCTATTCTCGCAGATGCTCAAGGAGCTACCTATCTATAAGAATGCGCAGCCTACCATGTCTATCCTTACCATTACATCCAATGTGATGTATGGCAAGAAAACTGGGGCTACACCAGACGGTCGTGCCAAGGGTGTTGCCTTCGCTCCTGGTGCAAACCCCATGCACGGACGCGATGAGCATGGAGCTATTGCTTCGCTTACGTCGGTAGCAAAGATCGATTACCGCGATGCCGAAGATGGTATCTCCAATACCTTCTCTATAGTGCCACATTCTTTGGGTGCAAACCGCGAAGAGCAAACCGAAAACTTGATTGGTATGATGGATGGCTACTTCTCGAAAGGAGCTCACCACCTCAATGTCAATGCGCTCGACCGCGAGAAGCTAGAAGATGCAATGGAGCACCCCGAAAAGTATCCTCAGCTCACCATACGTGTTAGTGGCTATGCAGTCAATTTTGTACGCCTCTCGCGCGAGCATCAGCTCGAGGTTATTTCGCGTAGCTTCCACAAGAGAATGCGCTAATAGAGAGCAAACGTTTTTTTGAAATTATTGATCGAAGGGGGGCTGTCGATGCAAGAGTAGCTATTATAAGCTCGCTTGACATGGATAGCCCCTTTTCATTGTCAGAGACCTTTGCCATTGGCTCACTGTTTACTGCACTTTGTCGATTCATAATAAGAGCCCTTTTTCAAAGATTTCTTTCTATTAATCCCCCAAAACTCCTTACACTATGTTACCAAATCTGCGTATTCACTCCTTCGAATCGATGGGCACCTTCGATGGTCCTGGCCTCCGATTAGTCGTTTTCCTTCAGGGATGCAATTTTCGTTGCCTTTACTGTGCCAACCCCGATACCATTGCTATGCTCAATGAAGATACCAAGATGACTACAGGCGATGAAGTCTTAAGACGAGCACTCTCCGAACGCGCATTCTTCGGACGCAAAGGTGGTATTACCTTCTCGGGCGGAGAGCCTACACTACAAGCCAAAGCCCTTGTGCCCTTGGTAGAGATGCTACGGGTAGAAGGCATACATACTTGCCTCGATACAAATGGCAGTATACTCAACGACGATGCTAAGCGACTCTACGAATTGGTAGATATGGTACTGCTCGATACCAAACAACCCAATCTCGAGCGACATATCAAGCTCGTAGGCAAGCCCAATACGCAAACGCTCAAAACGGTACAGTTCTTGGCAGATATCAATAAACCAGTTCGCCTGCGCTATGTATTGCTACCCGGATACAGCGATTTCGAAGAAGACATCCGACTATTGGGTACTCGCTACGGCCATTTCGACAATATCGATCGCGTCGAAGTATTGCCATACCATACATATGGAGTGCACAAATACGAAGCATTGGGCTGGGAGTATCCACTCAAAGGCGTCAAAGAGCCAAGCTACGAAGAGATCGACCGCGTGGTCCAGATTTTCGAGGAGTACTTCAAAACTGTTTGGGCTCAGTAGAGAGCTTGCTTAGCCCTGCATAGTATCCCTAGGAGGGCAGGCCACAGAGAGATTGAAAACATAGAAACAAAAAAGAAGGCATCCGAAACAATCGCTTCGGATGCCTTCTGCACTTCTGTGACCCCGGAGGGGCTCGAACCCTCGACCCATTGATTAAGAGTCAATTGCTCTACCAAC
>CAZHWP010000014.1:0-42781 GCA_964535945.1 uncultured Porphyromonas sp. | reverse complement strand
CCGTTAGCGATTCGGAGATCATGCTAAGGATGTTTTTTTTTATTTCCATAAACTTGATTATTTAGAATTAATAAGGACTAAAGTTTCTAACATCGTCTGGGGTATTGCCATACCGTAGAAGTACAGTATAGGTCTCGGGGACTTCTCCGAAGTAGGGTGGAAAACTGGCTCGAAGTTCGGTGAGATTCTTCAAGTCTGAACTAACAAATAAGTACAAACAGTCGTGCGACCAATTTGCACGCGGCTCTAAATCGACAAAGACCATAAAGCCATCGTAAGGGTAGGTGAAACTTTCTCTTCCAGCCATTACCTCACTGCCCTCTTTGTGAGGGGAGGAGTCGACGAAAATCATCGACTTATCGATCACGTCGGGCGAGAGTGTTTTCTTGAGTAGAGTGATTAGCTTCTTGGCTTGAACTATACTGTCTTTTTTACCTTTCGAACTCTTTTTTTCTTCCATATGCATAATATCTTTGAACTAAAATATCTTTACGTACAAGTAGATTAACGAAATGTGTACAGCTCTTTTATGAGAGGAATGCATGCTGCCACTGTCTATTTTCGTCAACCACTTCCCAAATGTATGCATATTTTCTTATAACACAATGCCTGAGTCTTGTTTTTTTACCAAATGTGCTGAACACAAGTGTTGCTTAGTTGGCCTAGCTCATGCAGAAATTGCTCGTTTATCAATACCAAATTATTGTGTAAGTGAAACCACAATCTTTTACTAGTCTCAAAGATCGTTTGCAGAATCATATTGCTGCTAGAAGCAATCAAACATTGTAAAGGCTCGCTCTTCGAAGGGCTTGTCCGTAAGGATACTCAGGAGGTTCGTAAAATTTTGTACCTTTGAGAGTTGAATAACCTAAAATATGAATTGATGAAAAAACATCTTACTATGTGGCTGCTAGTGCTTGCTTCTCTTATGCTCGCTAGCTCATGCCAAGGCTCAAAGAAGGCACTCCCTCGCATTGCAATTGCTGGGCTTGCCATCGAGTCAAGCACATTCTCGCCAGCGGTTTCAGACGAAGCTGCCTTTCGCACACGCTATGGCGACAGCGTATTTACGTACTATCCATTTTTTGCAGCCGACTCGGGCATAATAGATCGGGCTGAGTGGTTGCCAACGCTTCGTGGACATGCTATGCCTGGTGGTATCGTGTCGCGTGAGGCCTACGAGACTTTAGTGGGTAGAACGCTCGATAGCCTCAGAGCGAAGCTGCCTCTCGATGCTATCTTCTTCGATATTCATGGTGCCATGAGTGTACAAGGTCTCGACGATCCCGAAGGAGACTTCTTGGTTCGTATCCGAGAGTTGGTGGGTACCGATGTGCTTATCTCTACTTCGATGGACTTGCATGGTAGCGTTTCGCCTCGATTGGCGCAGAATACAGACCTAATCACATGTTATCGTCTAGCCCCACACGAAGATGCCATCGAATCGAAAAAACGCGCCGTGGTCAATCTGCTCGAACGCTTGGAGTCTGGCAAGGGAAAGCCAGCTTATAAAGCCTGGATACCTGTACCAATCTTATTGCCAGGCGAGAAAACGAGTACACGTATCGAGCCAGGTAAGAGCCTCTATGCGACTATCCCTAGCTTGCTCGCAAAAGATAAGGTAACCGATGCTTCTATTTGGATGTCGTATCCTTGGGCCGACGAACCTCGCAATCATGGCGTCGTAGTGGCTTATGGCGACGATAAGGATGCTGTGGCAAAGGCTGCCGAAACGCTGGCAAAGAAATTCTGGGATGTACGTCGCGATTTCGAGTTTGTAGCTCCTACTACTTACTTACCCGAAGCCCTCGATAAAGCCTTGTCGAGCGATAAGAAGCCTTTTACTATTAGTGACATGGGCGATAACCCTACAGCTGGAGGAGCTGGTGATGTTACTTGGACGCTCCACGAAATATTTAAGCGCCCTGAGTTTAAAAAAGCAAATAGCAAATCACTCATTTACGCCTCTATTCCTGGACCAGATTTCGTTAAGAAAGCCAAGGAAATTGGGGTGGGAGGGCAGATAGATGCTACTGCAGGTGCTGCCGTCGACAATCGTTTTGCGCCACCAATCCGCATAGCCGGTACTATTACTGCTATTTATGAGGGGCATAAAGATGCCAAGACAGAAGTGGTGGTGAAAGTGGGTAATATCTCGGTAATCGTAACCGAAAAACGTATGGCCTATCATTTCGAAAAAGACTTTACTAAGCTAGGATTGAATCCGCGCGAAGCAGATATCTTGGTAGTAAAGATTGGTTACTTGGTGCCCGAACTTTACGATATGCGTGCCGATTGGCTTATGGCTCTTACTCCTGGTGGTGTAGATCAAGATTTGCTACGCTTGGACTACAAACGTGTAAACAGACCTCTATATCCGCTCGATCCCGACATGGCAGACCTCGATCTCTCGGCTCGCTTCATCCCTCTGTCGGATACAATCATGAAATAAACCTCGCTGAAAGAGCAAGGAAATCGATACAGATTAAAAGGGATTGAAATTCACACACCGAGTTTCAATCCCTTTTTGCTACTCACAGCTACACATTAGGCAAGGGCGCCTGTCGATCTATAGATTGACCCAAGGCTTCGTACAAAATGGGGTGCCCCATACGATATCTTTCTCCAAATCTCTATCAAGGCAAAATGGCGTTTGCTATAGGACTGTGCCAAGTGGAAGTCTTCGAAGCATGAAAAACAGCCCCCCAAAAGGAGATGTCCTAGCGTTATTTGCTTGCGAAGGGGTGAAGTCAAAGTCGTGGGCTCTTGCAATCGGTTGATAATCAGGGGTGAAGCGAAAGTGTAAACTTTCTCCTAACTTCCTCACCTATTAGCCTACAGTGCTATATGGTCTTGCTTTTGCCTATCCGCTTTAGAGTATTAGATTGTTCTATCAACGGAGTTAATGCTTCGGCTTATACTTTTCTATAAAGTCTCTAATAACGGAAAGTTTTCATTCGATACGTAGATATTGCCATCAGCTTGGCAATAAGTTTCCATCTGCTTGGCAATAAATTTCCATCAGCTTGGCAATGTACTGCCGTAAGATGAAATGCAGCCTATAGTAAGTAAGCAGAGCCTTGGGTAGAATAGTCAATCGCCCATGCCGATTCAAAGTGTGCTTTGCTGGGAAGAAACGAGGGAAGAAACTGATCATGCATAGTCGCAAGCGCTGCTCGGCTCCTTCTTTTTGTCTATCTTTGGGATTCGGAATGGGCAATGAAAAGCAATGAATAGTATCGATTTATGCAGATCTCTTTAAGGGAAATAACGGCAGGGGCAAAGGCCTACGTCTGCTACAAACTGCCACAAAGCAAGCAGATCCAGATAATCGTGTCGGAGGAGCTGCCGCATACAGCCCGCACACTATCCGAGCTAGAGCCCTACGAGGGCTTCCTATTTGCACCCTTTGCACCCTCTGTAGAAACGCCCTACCTGCTCATCCGAGGAAATTCGAGCAGCTACGAAGTCGAGCAATTGTCAAATGTAGCATCGAGCAATCGGCTACTAAGGAAGGACAATAGTAAGTCCCTCGAAGATTATCGCCACGATTTTGACCTGTTTATTGCAGCTCTACAGAGCAAACGCTTCGATAAGCTTGTACTAGCCAGGCAAGAGCTCGTGGATCTAGAGCAAGCATTCCAGGGAGATGCCCTATTTCTGAAAGCCTGTCGACACTATCCCGAAGCATTTGTCTATCAGTTATTCACGCCACAGACAGGCCTATGGCTAGGAGCTAGTCCCGAGCTTTTACTTTCATGCTCGCCCGAGGGTGCTTGTCGAACGGTCTCGCTTGCAGGTACGCAACAACAAGACAACGAGGCAGCATGGACTTCGAAAAACACCATCGAACAAGCCATCGTTACCGACTATATTTCCTGCACGCTACAAGCATTGGGGATCTCGTTCGAACGCTCTGAGCCCTATAGCTTTGGCACGGCCGAATTGCTACACCTTAAAACAGACTTCAGCTTCGAGGTCGGATCGCTCAGCCTACTGCACAAACTCATCGAGGCTCTGCATCCAACACCTGCCGTATGTGGCTTTCCCAAAGAGGCTGCGCAAGCGTTTATCGTGGCACACGAACAGCAAGCCAGAAAGTACTACTCGGGATTTATGGGGCCAAAAGACCAGTCTGGGGTACAGCTCTTCGTCAACCTGCGCTGCTTGCAGGTGCAACCCCACACGAAACAAGTAAGGCTTTATGCTGGTGGTGGTCTCTTAGCTAGCTCACAACTAGAAGAGGAGTGGCTCGAAACCAAACAAAAGATGCAAACGCTAGTCTCTTTGATCTAGATAAACCCCAGAAAACGAGCAAGTCAGCACGCAACAATGTATTCGGATAAAACAAATATACTTCAGCTTACAACCCTTTTGCGAGCACACGGCATCAACGAGTTGGTGCTATGCCCAGGCAGTCGAAATGCTCCCCTCATCCAGACGCTAACAGCCTCGAAGCTGTACCGCTGCTATGCCATTACAGATGAGCGAAGTGCAGGTTTCTTTGCCATCGGACGAATAGTCGAAAGCAAAAAGCCAGTAGCCGTTTGCTGCACCTCGGGATCGGCCGCACTCAACCTCCACCCTGCCGTGGCAGAAGCCTTCTACCGCCAGCTACCTCTCATAGTTATCACTGCCGATAGACCCCGTGCGTGGATAGGACAAATGGATGGACAAACACTGCCCCAAGAAGACCTGTATGGCAAGCTGGTGAAAATGTCTGTTGCACTTCCCGAAGTGCACTCAAACGATGACGAGTGGCTGTGCAATAGGCTTATCAATGAAGCCTTGCTGGCGTGCAAACAACAGGGGTTTGCACCTGTGCATATAAACGTTCCCATTGCTGAGCCACTCTTTCAATTCACGACAGATGAGCTACCCCAAAGCCGAAGCATAAGCCGCCTTGAAGGCATGGATAGCACGCTGAAGCAACTGATTGCTTCGAGCAGAAAACTGATGCTCATCCGTGGGCAAGAAGAACTGCACTTCGCCAATGAGCAACAGCTCGAGTGCAAAATGCCAGACGCCTTGCTTTTGTGCGAACATATTGGCAACTGCCGTACTAGACTAGCAGGACGGATAGACAATTTCGACTCTGTGCTCTACGCCTTGTCTCCCGAAGAACATGCCCAGCTAGCTCCCGATATACTGATTAGTTACGGCGGACACATCACATCGAAGAGACTCAAAAACTTCATACGCAATCATCCTCCCAAACATCACATCCACCTCTCGCCCGAAGGCAAGATCGTGGATACCTATGCCTGCCAAACCCTAGCTGTAGCCACCGAACTAGGCGAGTTTTTCAATCAGATGGAGGGAGTTCAGATCGACAATGCCGACTATGTGAAGCGCTGGCAAGAACTTTCCTCTAGGGTGAAAGCGAAAGCCCAGGAGGCGAGCTTGCCCTATTCACAAATGGCTGCTGTCGGAAGCATTATGCAAGCGCTCCCCTCCGAAGCCGTTCTGCATATTGCCAACAGTAGTAGCATTCGCTATGCCGAACTCTTTGAACTACCACATCAGCAACAGGTGTATTGCAACAAAGGTACCAATGGCATCGAGGGATCGCTCTCGGCTATGATGGGCTATGCAGCAGCATCCGACGAAATGAACGTGCTGCTGATAGGAGACCTCAGTTTTTTTTACGATATGAACGGACTATGGCACAAGTACCTCAAAGCCAATATGCGCATCGTGCTTCTGAATAATGGTGGGGGAGAGATCTTCAAGTCGCTACCTGGCTTGGATTTGCACGGCCAGACCGAGAGTTTTGTAACGGCAGCACACGCATGCTCGGCTGCTTGCTGGGCAAAAGAACGAGGCTTTGACTACCAGCAGGCCACAAACCAAGACGAACTAGCAAGAGTCTGCAGCGAGCTGCTAAGACCAGAGGCTGAAAAGCCTCAGCTACTCGAGGTCTTTACCGATATGGACAGCGATATACGCATACTAAAAAACTATTATAAAGCGCTTAAAACACGCTTCTAACAGCAATAAAACACCCCATAAACTATGCAAAGAAATTGGACACAAATAAAGGAATATGAAGAGATACTCTTTGACTTCTATCAAGGTATCGGACGTATTACAATCAATCGCGAACGCTATCGCAACGCCTTCACTCCCACTACAACGGCAGAAATGAGCGATGCTCTACGTATTTGTCGCGAGAAACCTGAAATCAACGTTGTTGTGCTTACTGGAGCTGGAGATAAAGCATTTTGCTCGGGAGGTGACCAAAACGTTAAGGGACGTGGTGGCTATATTGATCCCAATGGCATTCCACGTCTGAGCGTATTGGATGTGCAGAAACAAATCCGCTCAATACCCAAACCCGTCATTGCAGCCGTAAATGGCTTTGCCATTGGTGGTGGCCATGTCTTGCACGTTGTGTGCGACCTGAGTATCGCCTCCGAAAACGCTCGCTTTGGACAGACAGGCCCCCGCGTTGGTAGCTTCGACGCAGGTTTTGGGTCGTCGTACCTTGCACGAGTGGTGGGCCAAAAGAAGGCGCGCGAAATTTGGTTTCTCTGTCGTCAATACGACGCCCAAGAAGCCTTGCAGATGGGACTAGTGAATAAAGTGGTGCCCCTCGACCAACTCGAAGACGAATACGTGGCTTGGGCCGAAGAGATGATGCTCCTTAGTCCATTGGCGCTTCGCATGATCAAGGCTGGGCTCAATGCCGAACTCGATGGCCAGGCTGGAATCCAAGAGCTTGCTGGTGATGCTACCATGCTCTATTACCTGACCGACGAAGCTCAAGAAGGAAAAGAAGCCTTCTTGGAGAAAAGAAAGCCAGACTTCAATAAGTTTCCTAAGCTACCCTAATGAAGCGACTCATAGGGGGGCAAGTATTCCCCGTACAACTCCAATTTAAGCAAGCTGCTGGTACTTCGCGAGGGGTATATACCCAACGTAAACTCTGGTATATAAGACTGGAAGCCGAAGATGGAAGCGTGGGGCTTGGCGAGGCTGCTCCGCTACCCGATCTCAGTGCCGATGCAGGGCCCAACTACGAGTCGATCCTCAAAAACTTGCTGCATCAACTGATCGAGCAGAATCGCCTCGACAAAGAGGCATTGCGCCCTTATCCATCGATTCTTTTCGCTTTCGAAACCGCTTTGCTACACCTCGAACGGGGCAGCTTAGCACTCTTCGAAAGCGATTTTGCGGCTGGCAAAGAGGGCATACGCATCAATGGACTCATATGGATGGGAAGCTACCAAGCCATGCGCAAGCAAATAGCAGAAAAGATCGAACAAGGCTTTCGCTGCATCAAACTCAAGATTGGAGCTATCGACTTCGAGCAAGAACTGGAGCTATTGCGACAGATCAGACTAGAATACCCAGCTAGCCAGATCGAACTGCGGGTCGATGCAAATGCTGCGTTCTCGCCAAACGAGGCGTTGCAGAAACTCGAGGCTCTGCATCGTTTGGAGATACATTCCATTGAACAGCCCATTGCAAAAGGGCAATTCGAAGCGATGAGACAACTTGCTATGGACAGCCCCTTACCGATTGCCCTCGATGAAGAGCTGATAGGAGTGGTCTGGCCCGAAGACAAAGAACGTCTTCTCGATAAGATTTTACCCAGCTATATCATACTCAAACCATCGCTGCATGGTGGTATAAGTGGCTGCAAAGAATGGATCGAACTGGCCGAGAAGAGAAGTATAGGCTGGTGGTTTACATCGGCACTCGAAAGCAATATTGGGCTAAACGCCATTGCTCAATTGGCAGCATGCTACCCCAATAAGCTAGCTCAAGGACTGGGCACGGGACTCCTCTTCACGAGCAATGCTCAGGTGCCTCTCATGATCCATGGCGAACGCTTGTTTTATCAAGTTCAGGATCGGCCATCGAGCGACATAGATATTTTGCCCCTTGGTGTATAATATGGAACTCTCCACACAGTTCGTTCGCAACATCCACGAGCAAATACTCAGGATAAATGGGCGGTCGTTCTCCGTTAGCGACTGCCTTGCTGGACTCGTTTCACTAGACGACGCTGAAGCTACAAGCACCTTGCAAGAGGTCCTACATAAGTGGTTTAGCCCTAGCGATCATTTTGAACTAATGACTTCTGGATCGACTGGTAAACCCAAGCGCATTCGAGTACGAAAAGAGCAGATGATGCAGAGCGCAATGGCCACATGCTGCTACTTCAACTTGAAAGCAGGGGATAGGGCTCTACTGGCCTTACCCCTTCAGTTTGTGTCGGGGCTTATGATGCTGGTACGTGCCTTGGTGGCTGGTCTCGAACTAACAATAGTACCACCTTCGGCTCGCCCACTACAGGGCTTAGATCTGCTAGCTCCTTTTCGATTTATCCCTCTCACTCCCATGCAGCTGAGCCTTTCGCTCGAAAGCGAAGAAGAGCGATCTGTTATTTCGAAAAGCGAAATCATCTTATTGGGCGGTAGCTCCATCACAGCCGATCTAGACGAAAAAGTAAGTGGGTTAGCTACAAGCATCTACATTGGCTACGGCATGACGGAAACGCTCTCGCACATAGCGTTGAGAAGGCTCAATGGCGATAGACCGAGCAAGTTTTACACCCCCATGCCTGGAGTGAAAGTCTCCTTGAGCGAGCAGCAAACACTGATTATAGATGCTCCTCATCTGAGTGAGACAGCTGTAATAACGAACGATATTGCCACCCTCATGCCCGACATGAGCTTCTGCATCGTGGGGCGTAGCGACAATGTGGTCAATAGTGGCGGCCTAAAGATTCAACTCGAAGAGGTGGAGGAGCATTTAAGTGGCCTTATCAAACGCCCCTTTGCTCTGAGCGCAGTTGCCGACCAAAGCCTTGGCGAAAAGCTTGTCCTATTACTTCAGCAAACGGAAGAGCCTATCGATGTTGCCATATTGATCGAAGAGCTGAAAGCGATCGCAGACACTAAGCTACTACCCAAAGAGTGCTTCATGGTCGAAGCTATTCCACAGACCGCAAACCAGAAGACTGATCGACAAGCTTGTAGAGCCCTAGTTGAGAAACTGCACAAACTGCAGCTTCAAAGCAACAAGCTAGGATGAATAGTGGCAAAGAGTCCGTAGTCCCAACTTCGTCTTTGGTCTGTTTGTATATCTCGATGACTTCTGGATGTATTGCTTTTTTTCGTTTCATCCTGTGCAAAACACCCTATTAATTCACTCTCTTGTGAGTCCCCCTTTTTTCAGGCTAAGACAGTCGCACCTTCCTGGGGTATGCAAAATGAGAAAAGGGATCGAAACTCTCTTGGAGTTTCAATCCCTATATAAGTGGTCCCACCTGGGCTTGAACCAGGGACTCCCTGATTATGAGTCAGGTGCTCTAACCGACTGAGCTATAGGACCAGCTCGGAGACAACAAGAAGACACAGCTCCTTGTTGTCCTTAGCGATTGCAAATTTACATAAAGCTTTGAAACCTGCAATAGAATGTCGGAGATATTTTATCCGTATACGATGCTTCCGTCCTCAGGGTCGAGGTATTCTTCCATCCCTTTGGTGTAGGTCGACATGGCACGTAGGCTCATTCCCATACTACTAAAGCCTCCATCGTGATAGAGGTTCTGCATGGTTACCTTGCGAGTAAGGTCGCTAAATAGAGTGATGCAGTAGTCGGCACAGTCGGCTGCATCGGCATTGCCCAGTGGAGACATGCGATCGGCAAAGTCGAGTAGATTTTCCATGCCTTTTACGCCACTTCCAGCCGTTGTGAGAGTGGGCGACTGAGAGATGGTATTGATGCGTACATTTTTCTCGCGACCATAGATGTAGCCAAAGCTCCGAGCAATCGACTCGAGAAGGCTCTTGGCATCGGCCATGTCATTATACCCCAAGAAGGTTCTTTGGGCAGCTACGTAGCTTAGAGCTACTACCGAACCACCCTCTGCAATTGCATCCATTTTCTTTGCTACTTGTAGCATTTTGTGGAATGAAATCGCAGAGATGTCGAGTGTGGTGCTGAGCATATTGTAGTCCAAATCGTCGTAAGTGCGCTTCTTTCTTACGTTTGGACTCATGCCAATAGAGTGTAGTACGAAGTCAATTTTACCACCTAGCTTTTCACAGGATTCTTCAAATACTCTTTGGAGGTCTTCTACGTTAGTAGCATCGGCCTCAATCAGTGGAGCAGATAATTGCTCAGCTAATTGTTTGATGTCTCCCACGCGTACAGCGGCAGGAGTATTTGTAAGGGTGATGCTGGCACCTTCCTCTACGGCACGTAGAGCTATCTGCCAAGCTATAGATTGTTCGTTTAGGGCTCCGAAGATAATTCCTCGCTTTCCAGCCAAAAGATTGTGATTCATAATTGTAATGATCTAATGATTTCGGCACAAAGTTATTCATTTTGTGCAATAAACAAAAGTTTTCTGCATAGGGAGTTCGAAAATGTGTACTTTTGCCCTTTTTTGAGGGGGATTCTGCTAAGATTTGCTTACTCTCTGTAGTAGATTCTTCTCACTCGTGGCGAGATGTTTGTCAGTACTTCGTAGGCGATCGTATTCATCTTTTGCGCTATTTCGTCGATACCAATTTCTTTGCCAAAGATGATAACCTCATCGCCTGCTTGCGTTTCAATGTGACTTACGTCGACCATGGTAGTGTCCATGCATATGTTTCCAACGATTGGGCAACGAGTGCCAGCTATATACACCTCTCCTACGCCGCAACTCAAACGTCGGTCTAGCCCATCGGCATATCCTATTGGAATGATTGCAATTTTGCTATCCTTGCTCAAATGTCCCTTGCGGCTGTAGCCTACGCTTTCTCCAGCCTTTACGTTCTTCACTTGTAGTATGCTTGTTTGTAGTGTTGCTACGGTATTTAGGTGGGCTGCAGCTTTATTGGTCGAGCTAATGCCGTATAGTCCTATGCCAAGCCTTACCATATCGAGTGCGTACTGAGGGTAAGCTTCGATTCCTGCTGTATTAAGAATATGAGCTAGGGGGTTATAGCCAAATCGCTGACTTAACAGGGAGTAGGCGTGCTGAAACTTACTTATTTGGGTAAGAGTAAAGGATTCGTTGCTCAGATCGTCGGCCGCAGCTAAATGCGAAAAGATCGAAGCGACACGTAGCTCGGGCATTTTTTCGAGTAGTGTGGCAAGTTGCTCAAGCTCCTCATCAGCAAAGCCCAAGCGATGCATCCCCGAATCAATTTTTATGTGAATCGGCATCGGTTCTGCTCCTTTATTAAGATAGGCTCGTTGGTATTCTCTGAGCAGATCAAAGCTATATATTTCTGGTTCTAAACGATACTCAAGCAAGGTGTGTAAGGCATTGCGCTCGGGGTTCATTACAATGATCGGCGTATAAATACCCTTCATTCGTAGCTCTTTGCCTTCGTCGGCCAGTGCTACTGCTAGGTAGTCGACATGGTGTTCCTGCAGGGTTTTTGCTAGCTCGAATGACCCCACTCCATAGGCCTGAGCTTTGATCATACAGATTATTTTGCATGAAGCAGGAATCAAGCTTTTGTAGTAATTGAGGTTGTGTACGATGGCACTCAGATTTATTTGTAGTGAGGTCTGATTGTCTTGCTCGCTAAGTAGTTGGATAATGCTCTCGAGTTTGAAGATGCGGGCTCCTTTTACAAGGATACAACTATCTTGAAGCTCTTTGATGCGCCCCGAAGCTATAAAACTGTCGGTATCTGGGTAGAAATGGGCTTCGATTCCTGTAAATGCTTCTTGCTGTTTCATCATCGAAGGTCCTATCCCGATGAAGCAATCGAGCCCATGGCCTAGGATTTGTTTTGCAATGCGTGTATAGAGTAGGTCGGCTTCGATCCCGCTCTGAAGCATGTCTGATAAGATGAGCACTCGCTTCTGCCGGTTCGAGTCCGAACGCCTTTGGTGGAAGTCTAAAGCGATTGATAGAGAGCTTAGGTCATTGCTGTACACATCGTTGATAAGCGTGTTGCCTCTCGATCCAGCCTTTAGCTCGAGTCGCATATCGACAGGCTCTAGGTCGGAGAAGGCCGTCGGATCAAGCAGTATTTTCTTGTCTATCAGTGCAATGGCGGCAATACAGTGTATGCAATTTTCGATAGAGGCTGCATCTGCAAATGGGATTACTTGCATTTGGTTTTGCCCTTCGTATGTGTAATAAATACGGCTGCTATTCCCCTCGGTTTGTACGCTACTAATGTAGAGCGTAGCGGCTTTGTTTGTGTAAGACCAAGTAAACGCCTTGGCCTTAAGTGCTGCCTCATGAATGCCCAGGGCTATCATTTCATTGTCGGCCTGATAGATGATCCACTTTGAGTGGATAAACAGCCGCAGTTTCTCGGCAAGAATCTGCACTTGATTGGAAAAGTTTTCGAGATGGCTTGAGCCGATATTGCTCAGTATGCCTATATCGGGACGAATGATCGGCTCAAGCTTCTGCATCTCGCCAGGCTTGGAGATCCCAGCTTCGAAGATTGCTAGTTCATGCTCTTGACTCAGCTGCCAAACAGAGAGTGGTACACCAATCTGCGAGTTGTAGCTGCGTGGCGATCGTAAGACCCTATGGTGTCTTCTTAGTACTTGGTATAGATACTCTTTGATGATGGTTTTGCCATTGCTGCCAGTAATACCTACTATGGGCGTTTGGTAGCTATCACGCCAAGCTTTGGCTATGGCTTGCAGTGCTGCCAGAGTATCATTTACCTCTAGTATATTGGAGTTGGCATACAGATCTTTTAGATGCCTCATCTCTTTGCCAAGCACAAAGCTTCTTAGCCCTGCCTGATAGAGCTTTTCGATGTATTTGTGCCCATCTCCACTGTTGCTACTCAAAGCAAAGAATAGGCTTTTTTTTGCATCGCTAAGCGAACGGCTGTCGCTTAACAGGATCTCGATGGAATCATCGTTTTTGATTTGCGCAAAGCGGATGAGTCCTGCGTTTGTAAGTATCTTTTTTATCTCTCGGATGCTGTACATGTTTGTTCTAAATCTATGTATGGATAAGCTCTCTTTAGTTCGTCGAGCTTCTCTTGCAGTCGTAGTAGCCTGCTTTTCGAAGTGGGACTTTCTGCTTGTAGCGGACGATGTTGCATTTCGTCGTATAGCTTGCTACACCTATCCATTAGTTCGATGGCTTGTGGATCTAAAAAGCTTTCTCGCCAACGCTGTCCAATGATTTTGACTGCCAATGGAGCAGGGTGGGTCATATCTTCGGCATAGAAGCGGTAGTCTCTGAGTTCGTCGAGTAAAATTTCGTAGGCTGGAAAGTAGAATATCTGTTCTGGATAGAGCCTTCGGAGCTCTTCACAAAAGAGTTGGAGGGTGGCTTTGCTCAACTGATTGCCATGGGCTCCATCGCGTAAGTGTCTTATGGGGCTAACGCTCAAGATGATCTTGCGATTGGGCTTGCTGTCAAGTAGCTGCTTCAGCAGTCCTACCCAGCTATTGCTTAGCTCTTGCACGCTACTCAACTTTCGGCTGAAGCTTTTCTCGGGTAGCTTGTGACAATTGCCTACTACCGAAGATTGGTGATAATAAACGTATGCAGATCCCCATGTAAAAATCAGATAATCGGCTTCATCGAGAGCTCTCGCTCCTCGATGTAACGAATGGTTCATACCTTCGAGGCAACTGTCGAGGCTAGTATGGGAGTAGAAGCTGTGGAAGTCGAAGGAGTGAAAGAGTCCATTTGCTTCAAATAGCTCGTAGGCTTGGTAGTCTTTATTGCTTAGAAGGCGCTCTATCGAACGCTGTATCGAAAGTGGGTTGTAGAGCGTACCAAAGGGGTTGGCATGAATCTGAAACCCTCCTCGCTGTAGCTGTTTGGCAATGTGCTCGGTAAAGCAAGAGCCCATGAGGAAGATTTTAGAATCGTGTTGGATACTAAAGTTTGCTCGTGGAATAGTTACTGGTGTTTGTAAAGGAATCATTTTTGCTTTGCTCTACATTTATTCATTTGTATTAAGCTCTATGCCTATCTTGATTATTTCACCAAGAAGAGCTCTTTTTTTTGTGTTTAGCTCTTCATAATGAAAATCAAGTTGAAGGCGTTGACTATCGTTCCCTACAAAAATAATAAAAAGCAGAGAGCCTACCCCAAGTATTCAAACTTCTGGATAGGCTCTCCTTTTTATGGTTATCGCTCTTGCTTTGTGTTAGAGCGAGTTTTTGAGCTCTTTTTTTTGCTCCTCGTTCAGTTCATTAATCTGCTCATTGATGATTTGAAGAGGTAGGCGATCCAATTCTTGCTTGCAATTGTCTAAGTAATTTTGGTACTTGTCGATTGCTACTTTTAGTTGCTTTTCTCTATCGCTTAGACGTTTGCTCTTGAAGTAAAAGCCGAGCCTTTTCTTCATTGCCTTCTGCTCTGCAGTTTCGGGACGTCTTCCTCTGCCAGTTCTTTTTGTTGTTTGCTTATCCATAATGTTTATGTTTTTGCGGTTTATTACAGCTTATTGCTTTAATTCTACTGCAAGTTTAATCATTTTATTCTGATTAACAATGCAATACGCTTAGTTATTTTTCACTTTATAGACAATGCCGATCAATAATGGTTTAATTCTTGCATCAAATAGTATATTTTCGTGTTGATGAATCATATTTATTCCATTTTGATCAATTATGAGCTCTCGTGCTAAGACCTTTAGAAATTAAGTTTCGTGCCAATAAATATTCTACGTGGTTGCATCGGTCCATATACGTATGCCGAAGCTCTTCCAGGTCCTTTATCGGTGTCTCTTTGATAGCTGTTGAGGAAGTTTTGTGCACCTGCATTTAGTTCTAGGTCGATAGTCGATGAAAGGTGGAAGTTGTAGCTCAGCTTCAGGTCCAAATCGGCAAATACAGGACTCGTTTCGTAGCGGGCAAATCCTTCGGCTAGGCCTTTGTAGTGTACTCCGTTGTGGATGTAGTCGAAGCTTCCATCACTGCCTATTTGATTTTGATCGATTTCACCTTCGTAGGCCTCGTGCAGTACCTTCATACGGCCTGTTAAGGTGCCAGAGAGGGTGATGGCAAAGTCGTGTGTAGGACGTAGAGTGCTAATGAAGTATCCGTAGAAGTTTGGTGTGCGTTCGTATGTTTTGGTGCTTAGTTCCTTTTGGCCGGTAGCTTCGTCGGCATCTACACGCACGATGGGTTTGCCGTGCATGCTTTTTTGCAGGGTAGCACCGAGCTGTAGATCCCATAGCTTGTCGTAGGCTAGTCTTGCTTCGGCGCTTATACCGAATACTTTGGCCGCTGGTCCTTTGTTGTTGATGATCCGACGAATGGTTTTGTCATCGACTTGCTCTTCCGATCCTACTACAAATTGATTGCTGATAAAGGTCAGGAAGCCTTCGAGCATGGCGTTGTATTGCCACTTGTCTGAGCGGCCATACCAATCAATCGATCCACTAAGGCTGCGCGAGCGTTCCTCTCTAAGGTTTTTGTCGAGGATCCTCACGATTGGCTTGCCTCCTGCCAACTCTACGTGTAGCTCTTCGTCGAAGTACTGTGGCGATCGAAAGCCTTCGCTGTAGGATAATCTCATCGAGAGGTCTCTAATGGGGTTGTATCTGAGGTTGAGCCTCGGACTGAAAACCCACAGTGGCTTGATGTCGTTTTTGCCAGCCTGACTTAGTCTGGCGTGATCGATGCGAAATCCTCCTAAAAGGCTCCATTTGTCGGTCTTGTATTCAAGTTGGTCGAAGTGGCTAAGGGTGTTATTGACCTGATTGATTTCATCGATGCGGTAGCCGCTCTTGTCTACCAGGCTTGAATGGTTGTATTCAATACCGCTACTGAGGTCGAAGAGCTCGCCGAGGCTATGTCTGTACATAGTACCCATGTGTAGATCGAGGCTTTTGCTATCGCCATAAGCTTTTAGTGCGTCATCGCCGCCTCCGTTGGTGGAGCCATCGCCACCACCATAGTAACTCTTTCGTTTTACGTGTTGAGCCGAGCTGTATAGGCTTAGATTGTTGCGTTTCGCATCGGACCACAGATCGTACTTGAGGCTACCACCATTTACATAGTGCTCTAGATACTCTGCAATGCGAGCTTGGAAAGGGGGCAGATCGAGTCTGTCTCCTCCACGACGATACTCGTGCATGCTGTGGTATTCGGCGTTTAACTTACTAAATAGACTCGGTTTGTAGAAGCTGCGGAAACCTAAGGAGCGATTGTGTAGTTTGGGTAGTTCGCTGTATGCATCGCCATCGAAGTCGTGTCCTGGTCTATAGTTGTGCTGTCCGAAGGCCGAGATACCCGCTTTGCGGTCTTGGCTCAGTACCGAGGCTTGTATGGAACTTACGTTTTGCATCGAACTGAGTTTTCCTTTTTCGTTGCTAATCCCTATGCTGCTGTGACTGATTTCTGCCGAGTTGTTGAGTGGTTCACGAGTAATCACATTGATGACTCCTCCTACTGCATTCGACCCAAATAGCGCCGAACCTCCACCTCGTATCACCTCTACACGTTCTATCATATTGGCGGGAATCTGCTCGAGTCCATATACACCTGCCAAGGCTCCAAAAATTGGTTGGCTATCGATAAGGATTTGCGAATAGGCCCCTTCGAGTCCATTGATACGAACTTGGTTGAATCCGCAGTTTTGGCAGTTGTCTTCGATACGTAGACCTGGTTGGAAGCGTAATCCTTGACTCAGGTTGCTTGAGTTTGTTTTTAGAAATAACTCTGGTGCCAAAACTGTAACGAGTGAAGGTGCTAAGCGACGCAAGGTTTCGCTACGATTGGCCGATACGACTACGCCCTCCAAGGCAATAGATTCTTCGGCAAGAAAGAAGTCGAGGTGCTGCGAGCGATCGGCTACTACATGCACCCTCTGCTCAGAGCTGCTGAATCCTACAGATCGAGCAACTATTGTTTGGCTGCCAGTGGGTAGACCCTTGAGGGTGAAGTTGCCATCGGCATCGCTCGTGCTTCCTATTGTAGTGCCTTTCAATATGACCTGTGCGTAGGCGATTGGTTCGCCCGATTCTTTGCTTAATATGGTTCCGCTAATGCTACCTGTTTTTGCTTCTTGTGCCGTAACTTGCAGGAATGACAGTATCAAAGTAGCAAGTGTTATGAGTTGTTTGATGTATTTATTCATTGTAATATTTGCTTATAGTGAATGTCGTACAGGCATGAATGGCTTTCATGTACTGTACATTGATGCAACCTTGACACAAGGATTCTTCGATAGAAAGCTCGGCCAAGGGCATTTGAATAGGTTGTAAAGATTGATGGAGAGAGAACTTACGCTAGTGAAGGGGGTGCGCGTAGGGAGTAGTGGCGAAGCAATGCTGCTTCTATAGGCCTTGAGCAAGGAGCTGTTAGTAGCGTCTGCCAGCTTAGAGGCGTGGCTTTCTCGATATTTAGTTGACCCAGAAGTTTGGGTTGCAAATCGATGGCAGATAGCTGATTGAGTACGATCAGCTCTGCTTGGCTATGAGATTGAGACCCATCCGAATTGTTCTTACTATTGGCTTCTTTGCGCTGTAGGTGAGCATGCACTATGATGTTGCCATCGATGATGTGCACGTGCGTAAGCATGATAACCAGCCCAATGTAGCTGCTGAGTATCAAGAGTAGAAGCTTTGGTAAGTATGTAAACGGTTTCACGGTCATTGTGGCTGCAAAATTATTCACTGCATCGAAATGTGGCAATACCTTCATTTAGGTATTTTGGGGTTAATGTCTCTTTTGATTAGTGAACTATGGCATGAGTGAGTGTTGTTTTTTATTATCTTTTCGGTTTACACGAGCTTCCTTTTGAAAGGTGCCTTTCTTCGTGCTGGGATCATTACAATGCCTATCACAAATCCAAAACATAGTTTGTGTAATGAACATAGGCCGAACACCGATCATTTTGTCTGATTAAACGATGTTATTGTCGAGATTTCTAAGAAAAGTGCAGCCATTTGATTGAAAAGGCACTCTGTTTTGTAGATTCTTTTCAGTATATTTGGACTTTGATGTTTGACTATTCAAACATTGTTGCGCTGTCTGGTGCGGATCTATCTCGTGCTTATCGCGAACCACTCAAGTGAATTTACAGAATCAACACACATAATAAACAATATCGTTATGCAAATTTCGGAAAAAGCAAAACACTACATTGAGCTCGAAGATCGTTACGGAGCTCACAATTATCATCCACTCGAGGTCGTGCTTTCTCGTGGCGAAGGCGTTCATGTATGGGACGTAGACGGCAAGAAATATTACGACTTTCTTTCGGCTTATAGTGCCGTAAACCAGGGTCACTGTCACCCAAAAATCGTAAAAGCACTTTGCGATCAAGCCCAAAACCTTTGTCTTACTTCACGAGCTTTCTATAACGATAGCTTGGGAGACTATGAGAAGTATATCCACGAGTATTTTGGTTATGACAAAATGCTCCCAATGAATACTGGTGCCGAAGCAGTTGAAACAGCTCTAAAGCTTGCCCGCCGCTGGGGATATCGTGTGAAAGGCATCAAAGCTAATGAGGCTAAAATCATTGTTTGCGACGACAACTTCCACGGACGTACCATCAGTATCGTTTCGATGAGTTCAGACCCAAGTAGTTACACCGATTATGGCCCCTTTACACCAGGGTTTATTAATATACCCTACAATGATCTTGTAGCTCTCGAGAAAGTGCTCGATGAGCATGGCAAAGATGTTGCAGGTTTCTTGGTTGAGCCAATCCAAGGCGAGGCTGGCGTTAATGTACCTGACGAAGGATTTTTGAAAAAAGCTTTCGATCTGTGTCGCAAGCACAATGCTCTATTTATTGCCGATGAGGTGCAGACAGGTATCGCTCGTACTGGTCGTTTGCTATGCTGCGATCATGAAGGTATCAGACCAGATATCGTAGTACTTGGTAAAGCTGTTTCGGGAGGAGTAATGCCAGTAAGTATTGTATTGGCAGACGATCCCATCATGCTCACTATACAGCCCGGAGAGCATGGCTCTACATTTGGTGGCTTCCCTCTAGCTTGTAAGGTAGCTATGGCTGCTCTCGATGTAGTAAAAGAGGAGAAGCTTGCCGAACGTGCCGAAGAGCTTGGAGCATACTTCAGAGCTGAGCTTAAGAAAATTGAAAGCCCGTTGCTAAAGCTAGTCAGAGGTAAGGGTTTGCTTAATGCTATCATCATCGAACCGCACAATGGCAACGAAGCTTGGGATGTTTGTTTGGCTATGGCCGAACGTGGCGTATTGGCGAAGCCTACACACAGACACATCATTCGTTTAGCTCCTCCTCTATGTATCACCAAAGAGCAATTGGATGAAGCACTCGAAGTTATTCGCGAGTCTATTAAGATCTTAGAATAACAAAGCTATGAGTGTGACTCAGCCCAAACAACGAAGCAACCATATCTTAATGGTGCGTCCTGCACGCTTTGGTTATAATACCGAAACGGCAGCAAATAATCTCTTTCAGAATGCTGAGGGTGCACCTGAGCATGTGGCTAGGCAAGCACAACGCGAATTTGATGCCTACGTACAGCTGTTGCGCGACAACGAAGTGGATGTATTGGTCGTTCAAGATTCTGCTCATCCGCACACACCAGACTCTATCTTCCCAAACAATTGGTTTAGTACCCACCAAAACGGTGTGATGGTTTATTATCCGATGTTTGCAAAGAATAGACAACTTGAGCGCAAGAGACCTATACTCGCTACTCTCGAGGAGCTGCCTGGATATGACGAGCTGATAGACCTAAGACATTACGAAGCCGAAGGCAAATTTCTCGAAGGTACAGGTAGCTTGGTACTAGATCGAATCAACAAGATCGCTTATGCCTGTATCTCGGATCGTACCGATAGAGCACTGCTCGATGAATTCTGCCAATTGATGAACTACAAACCTGTGGCTTTCAATGCATACGACCTGGGTGGCGCAGCGATTTATCACACCAATGTGATGATGTGTGTAGCTCAAGAGTATGCTGTGATATGCTTGGAGTGTATCACCGACGAAGCTGAACGAAACGCAGTGGTAGTAAGCTTGAATAGTACGGGTCATGAAATTATTGAGCTCAGTCAAGCACAGCTTTTAGAGTTTGCTGGCAACATGCTGGAAGTGGAGAACGAGCGCGGTCAATCCTTGTTGCTAATGAGTGATCGAGCTCTCAAATCTCTTGGTGCACTTCAGAAAGCCAAGCTAGAGTCGTACAGCAAAATCATCGCTCCAGATCTTTGCGTCATAGAGCGTAATGGTGGAGGCTCGGCTCGTTGTATGGTGGCCGAACTTTATCTACCTACTGCCGAGTAGAAGAGCTATTTGCTTCGCAAGCTCTCTTCTTATAAGAACCCTATTATTGCTGCTAAGTGAATCTGTCATGAGCAGCCAAATATTTGAAAATAAAAGATGAATAACTCACATTTTAGCTTTGCTAAGCCAGCCAACGAACCTGTATACAGCTATGCGCCAGGTACAGATGCTCGTCGCAAGCTTAGAGAAGCCCTCGAACGTCAGAGTTCGACAGAAATTGAAATCCCAATTGTCATTAATGGTAAAGAAGTGCGTACGGGCGATACTGGCCATGTAGTCATGCCCCACCGTCATGCGCATCGACTTGCTACTTATCATAAGGTAACAGAGAAGGAAGTAAATGCAGCTATCGAGGCTGCTCTCAAGGCTCACGCACAGTGGAGTCGCTTGCCTTGGGTAGAGCGTGCCTCTATTATGCTACGTATAGGCGAACTGATCGCTACGAAGTATCGCTACGAACTTGCAGCTTCAGTCATGCTAGGGCAGAGCAAAAACCCGATGCAAGCCGAAATCGATGCCCCATGCGAGTTGATCGACTTCTTGCGCTTTAGTGCCTATTATGCAGGTCAGATCTATGCCGACCAGCCAATCAGTGATGCAGGAATTCTAAACCGTATGGAGTATCGTCCGCTCGAGGGCTTCATACTTGCAGTTACTCCTTTCAACTTTACTAGCATCGCTGCAAATCTCAATCTGGCTCCTGCTATGATGGGGAATACAACGATCTGGAAACCTAGTACAACGGCTCTGCATAGCAACTACTTGCTGATGAAAATCTTCCAAGAAGCAGGCTTGCCAGATGGTGTTGTCAACTTCTTGCCAGGGCAGGGTAGCCTGATCGGACGAGTGGCTACGGAGAATCCACATTTGGCTGGATTCCATTTCACTGGTTCTACTGCTACATTCAATACCTTGTGGAAGGGTATTGCCAATCGTGTCGATTCGTATTGCTCTTATCCTCGTATTGTGGGTGAAACTGGTGGTAAAAACTTCGTGGTGGCCCATCCTTCGGCTCAGCCCAAGGAAGTTGCTACTGCATTGGTGCGAGGTGCATTCGAGTATCAGGGACAGAAGTGCTCGGCAGCTTCGAGAGCTTACATTGCCCGCTCGCTATGGAATGAAGTGCGCGATGAGATGGGCTCGATGCTTGCTCGTATCAAGATGGGTGATGTAATGGACTTTGGTAATTTTGTAAATGCAGTTATCGACGAAGCATCTTTCGATCTGATCATGAGCTATGTGGACCGTGCAAAGACCGCTAGCAATGCCCGCGTAATAATGGGTGGTGAAGGTGACAAGAGCGAAGGGTTCTTTATCCAACCTACTGTTATCGAAGTGGACGATCCTAATTACGAAACCATGACGACGGAGCTTTTTGGCCCAGTTCTAACAGTTTATGTTTACGACGATAACAAGTTTGCAGAGACGCTGCAGCTGTGCGACAAAACGGGTCGCTATGCGCTTACTGGAAGTATCTTTGCTCGCGATCGCTATGCTGTGGAGGAAGCTCTAGATGCGCTTCGATTCTCGGCTGGCAACTTCTATATCAACGATAAGCCTACAGGCGCAGTTGTTGGTCAGCAACCATTCGGTGGAGCTCGTGCTTCGGGAACTAACGACAAGGCTGGTGGCCCATTGAATTTGATGCGCTGGTGTAGCCCTCGTACGGTGAAGGAGTGTTTCGTGCCTCCAACGGACTTCCCTTACCCCTTCCTATCGTCGGAAGATTGATCGAGACCTTCGACCTAAGGACTCACTAAAAGAAAAGCCTCAGACCACTTCTGGTCTGAGGCTTTTTCATGAATGTGATAAAAACGCAGCCGTTTACAGTTACGACTTGGTGCGTCTTATACCAATTGGTCTAGGCCTTGCTTGAGGTCGCGAATGATATCTTCGGCATCTTCGAGTCCAACTGATAGACGAATCAAACCTTCAGAAATGTCGCTGGCAGCACGCTCTTCGGGGCTATATGGCGAGTGTGTCATGCTGGCAGGATGCTGAATAAGGGTCTCTGCATCGCCTAAGCTTACTGCTATAGTACAAAGGTGTAGGCTGTTGATGAATTTCTTGCCAGCTTCCAATCCGCCCTTTACTTCAAAGGCAATCATAGCACCTGGCATATCCATCTGAGCCTTTGCAAGGTCGTACTGAGCAAATGACTTCAGCCCAGGGAAGGCAACCGATTCGACGGCTGGATGTCCTTCGAGGAATTCTGCAATTGTCTGAGCGCTCTTGCAGTGTCTGTCCATACGGATCTGTAGCGTCTTCATACCACGAGCTATTAGGTAAGCATCGAATGGGCTCATGTTTGCTCCAGTCAAGTCTTTAATACCCAGTAGTTTTACTTCAGTAATGTAGTCTGCCTTACCTACTACGAATCCGGCAATTACGTCGCCATGACCATTGAGGTACTTGGTGGCAGAGTGTACCACAATGTCGGCTCCCAATTCGATTGGGCGACAGATATAGGGGGTACAATACGTATTATCTACCATCAAACGTACACCTTCGTGCTGATGTGTAATCTCTGCAATTTTCTTAATATCACAGATATACATGTTTGGGTTAGCAGGGGTTTCTATGTAAACTAATTTGGTGTTTGGACGGATGGCTTCAGCTACATTTTTTGGATCGCGAGTATCTACAAAAGTTACGTCTACGCCATAACGCTTAAGCCCGTGTGAAAGGTATGCAAAGGTGCAACCATAGAGGGTCTTGCCAGCAACAATATGGTCGCCTGCCTGCACGCATACCCAGATAGCTGAGCTAATAGCTCCAATTCCCGATGCAGCACTTGCAGCAGCTTCTCCGCCTTCGAGCAAAGCTAGCTTTTCTTCTACCTGAGTACAGTTTGGATTGCCCAAGCGTGTGTAAATGTATCCTTCCTCTTCGCCAGCAAAGCGCTTACCACCTTGCTCGGCTGTGTCGAATACAAAAGTCGATGATTGATAGATTGGTGTAGCTAAGGCACCAAAAGAGTTCTTTTGGGCACCTCCGTGAATGGCACGCGTAGCGAAGCCAGAGCTCATTAAATCTTCTTTTTTCATTTTATGATTGTTTTTTGAATGTTTAGCGATGGTACATGTTTTGAATTTGTGCTTTCGCCCACAAAGGTACAGAAACTTATACATTAGTTTCAAGCTTTCTTCTATCTATTTCGTCTGCTTTTTTCGAATAAATGCTATAGAAGCTTAATTATTGTAAGATCGCTTGAGGTCACAGTGAGGGCTCCTGCCCGTGTTTCCTAATGTCGCTGCTATAGAAGAGGTGCTTCTAGTCCTTAGCGACGCCAAAAGCTGGGGTGGAAAAGCAAGATGATTGTAAATACTTCGAGACGGCCTGTAAGCATCAGTAGTGACAAAATCCATTTGGAAAAGTCGTTTGCATGCGAAAAAGTAGCCATGTACTCTCCAAATCCTGGACCGACATTTCCCATAGCGGAGACAGCTGAACCCACGGCCGAAGTGAAGTCGAATCCCGTTAGACAAAGAAGCATAACACCTAGGAAAATCAAAAGCACGTAGGCAAATGCAAATGCTAATACTTGGCTAACCAACTTCCCATTGATGACTATTCCATTGATGCGAACTGGAACCATCAAGCTTGGATGTGTCCTTTTATTGAATTCGTTACTGAGGTTTTTCATCAATACAATGAAACGACTCACTTTCATACCTCCCGATGTAGATCCTGCACAGCCACAGATTAGCATGATCACTATAGCGATACACCAAAAAAATGGTCCCCACGATATGAAGTCGGCAGTGAGGAAGCCTGTAGTGCTTATGAGCGATGATACCTGAAATAGGGAGTGTCTGAAGTTTGACTCGATGCTGCTATAGGATTGCATATTCATGAGCCATAGGGTGCTAAATGCAGTGGCGATGAATACAATACCTATAAACCAACGCACTTCCTCATCTTTGTAGAGCTGTCTTGGCTTGCCCATAAATAGGAAGTACTGCACCGTAATACTCAAACTACTCAAAAGCATGAATGCTACAATGATATACTCCACATAAATCGAATCGAATGCTGCAATACCTGCGTTGCGAGTAGAGTAGCCACCAGTCGATACGCAAGTAAGCGTATGACATAAGGCATCGAAAAAGTTCATGGGGCCAAGAAAGAGGAGTATGAATAGCATGCTTGTACTAATAATATAGACACTCCAAAGGCGTTTCGCTACTTGCGTAATACGAGGCAAGAATCGATCGTGTATAATCCCTGTCGTCTCGGCATTGTACATGTGGCTAATGCCCATACCTCCTCCCATCAGTGGTATCAGAGCCACGGTAAATACCACAATACCTATGCCGCCTTGCCATTGCATCAAGCTACGCCATAGCAAAATGCCGTGAGGGAGGCTCTCGACGTTGTCGAAAATAGTGGCACCAGTGGTAGTAAAGCCAGACATGCTCTCGAAAAAAGCGTCGGTAATGGATGTAGTATATGAGCCTAATAGAAAGGGTAGGGTGCCAAGCAGCGAGAAGCAAAGCCATGTGAGTGCTACAGTAAGCATCCCCTCTCTACGTCCCACTTCATCGGTCTTTTTGCTTCGTCCGAGTATAGAGAAGCTAAGCCCTGTAACTAGCATAGCCACGAAGGTGTAGAAGAATGCTAGTAGATCATCTTCTTGATAGATAAATGAGCAGGCTATGCAAGCTAGTATAAAGAGGCTTTCGAAAAAGCAAAGACGACCAATCACTTGCAATACGAAGCGAAAGTTTATGGGTCTAATCTGAATCGCCATCATTGCCTATGTTTTTAGCCAAATAGCTCGTTTAGTTTATTGATAGGGTGGTTCATACAGAATACTACTACGTGGTCGAAAGGCTGTAGGGTAGTATTACCATCGATCATTTGTGCCACCCCGTTACGAACCATTCCCCCAAGTGTAATGCCTTTTGGTAGTAGTAGATCTTTGACTGGGCGTTGTGTAACAAAAGAGTTCCGTTTTACAATTAAGTCTGCCACGTCGGCATTTGCAATTGTAAGGCTCTTAACCGTATTGCTATCCTCGCCCAAGAAAAGGCGGTAGATATAACCTGCAGCCAGTAATTTTTGATTGATTAAAGTGCCAATATCGAGGCGATCTGCCAGAGTAATGTAGTCTATGTTTTCTTCTTTGGCAATGGTTTTGAATACACCAAATCGTTTTGCACTCAAACAGGCCAGTACGTTTGTCTCGGAGTTGCCTGTAAGTGCAATAAAAGCTTCGGCATAGTTTAGTCCCACCTCTTTGAGTAGGTCGGGGTCGCGTCCATCACCGTTGAAGACCTCTACATTGGCTGGGCTCATCGAGCTTATGAGGCTTGCTTCCTCCTTATCGCGCTCTACCAAAGAAACATGTATGTGTGGAGGGAGAAGCTCGATAGCACGTAAGGCTACACGGCTGCCACCCATTATTACGATTTTCTTTACCTGTACGTTTCGTTTTCCTGCTAGTTGTCTGATGTCGTCGAGCTTCGCCTTCAGCACCGTAAAGAAAACTACGTCGCCATGGAGCACCTGTGTGCTACCATTGGGTATGATGGTTTCGAAGTCACGTTTGATAGCTACAATGTGATAGGATTTTTTCTCTTCCCGATTTTGCAGTTCGTTTAGGAACATCCCTTCAAGGGGAGCTCCTTCGCGTACCTTTACTCCAACTAGTGCAATGCTCCCATCAAAAAGTTCGAAGTACTGCCTCGCCCAAGGTGTCTTTATCGACGAAACGATCTCTTTGGCAGCAAGTAGCTCTGGCGAAATCATGGTGTTCACTCCTAGTCGGCTAAAGTGCCTTGCCTCCTCGTATTGCAGGTATTCGCTGTTTTCTACACGGGCCAATGTTTTCTTTGCTCCTAGCTTTGATGCTATCGAGCAGGCTACAATATTGGTTGCCTCTTCGGGCATTACACTAATAAAGAGATCGGCATGCCTCACACCAGCCTCTATTAAGTCGCGAAAAGAGATGGGATTACCCACTTTTGTGAGCACTTCGGCATGATACTTGATCCGTTCCAACCTACTTGGAAATGGGTCTATCAAGACGATGTCTTGATTCTCTTGCGAGAGCATTAGGGCCAAATGCGATCCTACCTCGCCAGCGCCAGCAATAATGATATTCATCGTTCTAGTTCGCTCATCTTAGATTTGACTCGTTGGTAGATGCTCTCGGCATCCATGCCACAGTGCTTGTACTGCTCGGGCACCGATCCCTGCTCTACGAAGTGGTCTGGTACACCTATCCTTATCTGCACAGGGCTATTACTTGCTTCGCTTAGATATTCTGCCACTGCAGCACCAAGTCCCCCTTTGATAGTCCCATCTTCTACAGTTACTAATAGTTCATACTTCTGGCATGCCTCTTTTAATATCTCTTGGTCTAGGGGTTTTAGGAAGACCATGTCGTAGTGAGCTGGTTTGAGACCATCTTGCTCGAGTAGCTCGATTGCTTTTGTTACCTCATTGCCGATGGGGCCGAGGCTTAGAAAGGCTACTCGCTCTCCCTCTTTAAGCTTTCGTCCTTTACCAATCGGTACAAGCTGCGGGTCGTTCTTCCAGTCTATCAGCACCCCCTTGCCTCTAGGGTAGCGTATCACGATGGGGCCGTCTATACCTTTATATCCCGTTAGCATCAGGTTGCGAAGTTCATGCTCATTGAGAGGCGAACAGATACTCAGCTTGGGGATGCATCTTAGGTAGGCTAGGTCATAGATGCCATGGTGTGTTGCTCCATCCTCGCCTACCAGTCCAGCACGGTCGAGGCAAAATACTACGTGCGAGTTTTGTAGCGCTACATCGTGTATCATCTGGTCGAAAGCTCGTTGCATAAACGAGGAGTAGATATTGCAGAAGGGTATCATGCCCTCTTTGGCTAGCCCAGCCGAGAAAGTGACAGCGTGAGCCTCGGCAATTCCCACGTCGTACGCCCGTTCTGGAAACTCCTTCATCATAAAGGTCATGGAGCATCCCGTAGGCATAGCTGGGGTTACCCCTACTATACGTTCGTCTCGTTTTGCAAGCTCTACCAATGTTAATCCAAATACGTCTTGATATTTTGGTGGCTCGGGCTTCTCGGTCCCTTTGCTTCGCTGACCAGTCTCTACACAAAACTTGCCTGGAGCATGCCATAATGTTGCTTGCTTTTCGGCAGGTGCATAGCCCTTTCCTTTGATCGTTTTCATGTGTACGATCTTGGGACCCTCCATGTGTTTTATTTGCTTCAGGACTTCCACCATTCGTATCACGTCGTTGCCATCTACAGGGCCGAAGTATCGGATACTAAAGCCCTCGAATAGGTTGCTCTCTCGAGCCAGCAGTGCTTTGAAGCTATTGTTGAATCGGAGTAGATTTTTGCGTCTCGCATCGTTGATGACATTCATCTTCCTCAGTCCACGATACACGTCGTAGCGCAGCGTATTGTAGGTGCGACTAGTGAGGATATCCACCATATACTTGTTTAGCCCCCCTACATTGTGGTCTATCGACATGTTGTTGTCGTTGAGTAGTATAAGTAGATTGTTTGGGAATGACGATGCGTTGTTTAGGCCTTCGTAGGCTAGCCCGCCCGTCATCGATCCATCGCCTATTACGGCTATTACTTGTCGGTCTTCACCTTTAGCTTTGGCAGCTACGGCCATACCGAGCGCAGCAGAGATTGAGTTGGATGCATGCCCAGCCGTGAAGCAGTCGTATTCACTCTCGGCAGGGCTTGGAAATCCGCTCAGACCGCCCCATTGGCGCAAGGTGCCGAAGCTATCTCTGCGGCCTGTAAGTATTTTGTGGCTATAGGCTTGATGCCCCACATCCCACACGATGCGGTCGTATGGAGTATTGAATACGTAATGAAGGGCAACTGTAAAGTCTACAGCTCCAAGGCTCGATCCTAAGTGCCCTGGTATGGTGGATAGTACATCCAAAATAAAAGCTCTAAGCTCGGCGCAGACTTGTGGCAATTGCTCAATTTCTAATGCGCGTAAGTCTTGTGAAGAGTTTATTTGATCGAGTAGTGATGATGTAGTAGTCACAATGGTGTGTTTTTTTACTTGCTTGTACGATTGTCTCAGATCGTGAATTCTTTGCTCAAACTCTAAAGTCTGAATCTTAAGGTTGCTAATACCCTTACAAAGGTAAGCAAACTTGTATGATACTTTCATATATGCTTCAGCTCTTTGACCGAAATCTTAAGCAAGCTTCGTGTCACGAGCCAAGTTAGCCAGCGTCATGAGTAGGGACTTGAATAAGAAATGTGCTTTGGTGTAGGCCTCAAACACTGCAATGGGCAGTATTTCAAGCACAACAGCTGCGAGCAAGATGCCTTCTAGATATGTCCATCGTTTTGACTCCACTGCCCCTTCGTGTGCAAATAACGCAAGGTGATTTCCTTTTTGGCCGATTTTGCACCTGCCGAGTCGGTGTTGATTGTTCAATGCTGTATCAAGATTTAGCCTTGTCTAATGGTGATGGCTTTGTCTAATGGCGCATTTAACTTGCGTTTTTTTCGTCGATTTTGCTCACGCTCGGCATAGCTCGAGGTTTAAGGTTTCATGTGCGATGAGCTATGACATAATATGGTATGATAATACACTTTAATGGGGGTAATTGTGTCAATTCTACTCTATAATTGTAAGAGGTCTATTGTATATGGGCTAGGTAGCGACAGACTATTTCAAAGATATTTGTATCTTGTGGCGTTAAAAAATCAATAGTATTTCGAGAATAATGAAAAACATCAAACAACATCTATTACAGTTATTGATCGTCGGCTTTGGCCTTTTCGCTTACTCTACGCTAGCAGATGCACAGATCTCTTTTGGAGGTAAGCCATTGAGCTTTACTCAAGCACTTAGTGTGCGTGATGCAAGCAAGGCTGGTGAAGTACGTCTCAGTCCAGACTTTAACCCCGACGACCTGATTGCTCAGAATAACTGGCAGCACCAACGCCAAGCAGTACCGCTACTCGTTGGGAAGGTAATGGATCTGTCGCTCGACTTTGCTTCGAGCGCAAAGCAATATAGCTTGGCCAATGGCTCGACAGTCTATAGACTGACCATCGCTGCCGAAGATGCCAAGGGTATCTCTCTCTACTACGATAAATTTGCCATACCTGCTGGTGGACGCTTATTTATCTACTCGCCCGACAAACAGCAAGTGCTGGGAGCATACACACACGAAACGAACCCCAGAAGTGGCCTGTTTGCTACCGAGCCTTTGGCTGGTAATGAAGTAGTGCTCGAGTATGAGGCTCCAAGAGGTGTGGCTGCACCCCAGATCCTTATTAATGGGGTAAACTACATATTTAATCATATGCGCCCCATCATAGACAATCACTATGAGACAGGCGAAGATGCATCGGACCCTAAGTGTCAAGTAAACGTAAATTGTCCCGACGGAAGCGATTGGCAGACACAAAAGAATGGTGTGGTGCAGATGCTTATGCGTAGCGCTGGCTATGTATCGCTCTGTAGTGGTGACCTCATGAACAATACCAACGAAGACTTTACACCGCTGATCTTGTCGGCTGGTCACTGTGCTTCGATCGATAACGTAAACTTCTCGCCTACGAATGCCGACCTACAGCAGTGGGTTTTTACATTCCACTATGAGAAGATTGGCTGTAGCAATGGTTCGCTTGCCGTACTGAGAGGCAATAGCATCGTTGGCTGTACCAAGAAAGCTTTCTTGCCTATCAAGGGGCAGTCCGATGGTTTGCTACTTCAGCTTACGGATATGGTGCCACTACGCTATCGCGTTTATTACAATGGCTGGGATCGTACAGGTGCTATCCCTCCTGCACCAATGGCTGGTATGCACCACCCCTCGGGCGATGCGATGAAGATCTCGATCGCTACAGCCTCTCCCGTTGTTGGAAACTGGAATGGCGATGGAGCAGCTGGTGGCCCTCAAGACCACTGGAAGTTTAATTTTACTACGGGCGATACTGAAGGTGGATCGTCTGGATCATCCTTGTTCGATGCCAATAAACGTGTGGTAGGTACACTCACTGGAGGTCAAGATCTCTGTGGTGGCGTAAACTTCTACGGACGCCTATCGTCGCACTGGGATAAGTATGCTTCGGGAGGTAATGGCAGCCGTATGGATATCTACTTAGACCCAAAAACGAATGGTGCTGCCGAACGCTTGGATGGTACTTATCGCCAAGGATATGCTCCTCTAAGAAGCGTGTCTGGTATCAGTAATATGTATAACGAAGATGGTAGGGTCTACCTCCATTGGAATGCAATAGATCCTAGTACCTACCCAAATAACTATCAGGTAGAGTATGTGATCTATCGCGATGCCAAAGAGATTGGTAAGACTTCAGAAACTTCATTCTCTGAAGCGATTGATGCCGATATTATCGGTGCTGGTCTGATTCGCTATTATGTAATGGCTCGCTATCACTATCCCGAAATCCTCGAGGGTGTAGAAGCTTACAAAGATACAGACCGAGTAGAGAGTGCTATCGCTATAGCTCCCCTAAGCCGTAAGGTGAAGCCTAGTGTAAGTCCTGCAGATGGAGGTGGTGTGACGCTTACTTGGAAGAAGCCTATGCTTAGCCAGCTAGTCTCTCGATTTGGAGAGAGGCCAGACCAGACCTTCAAGCGCTTTGGTGTAGCACAGATCACTCCAGGTATGTCGAATACAAGTTATACGATTAGTAGCTTTATCATTGCCGATAAGGTGCTTGTGCAAGATTTCCCAGCAAAGTCGTCTATTGCTAAGGTGATGGTAATGCCTTATGCTGCCGACACCACTTTCCATATCTTCTTGCAGTCGAAGGGAAGGAAGTTTACCCAAAAGGTAACTGTGCCTTCGGATTGGCAAGATGGTACATGGCTAACTGTGCCACTAAGCAAGCCTTATGTGATCGACAATCAGGAACTCCTCATGGCAGGTGTACAAGTAAGTAACTTACAGAAGATCAATCGCTCGATACAGTTTGCTCAAGATCCAGACGATATCTATCAGTATACAGGTGGAAAGGTTTCATATAACGGAGGAAAGAACTTCGAGGGTAGGAAGATTACAGCGTTGAAAGGCTATTTGGGCCTCAAGTATGTAGTCGTACCATCCGATGCTGCCACCCTAGATATGAGTATCGTAGATGAACCTTACGCCAAGGGTACCAATGTGGGTGCATTCCCCGATGCGGTACAGGTAAAGGTGTACAAAAACGGTCAGCAAATACATGTTCAGGATGCTTCGGCTCCAGATAGCTTCGTAGATCCAAACGGATCTGAAGGCGAAGACTACGAAATCGAGATTATCTATAAAGGTGGAGGTGTAATGGGTGTCGATGAGCCAAGCGTTGAATATGGCGTGCTAGCTTATCCAAGCGTTGTTACCGACCAGTTCAATCTACGCAATGCCGAGTATGTGCAGTCTATGAGCTTAGTTTCGCTCGATGGTAAGCGTGTTCGTTCATGGAGCAAGGTTCAACCTAGCGTAAGCTATAGTGTAGAAGGACTAGCTGCTGGTACTTACATCCTCATCTTCAATACTGTTAATGGCAACTATAGCCAGAAGATCGTAAAGAGATAAGTCGTAAGATACGTATCTAAATAATGCTTTTTGCCCCAGTCGAGCGCTTTTGCTTGGCTGGGGCAAATTGATGAAAAAACATTCGATTTGCCGCTATGTCACAATTGAAACCCATCGAAATGTGCTCATAATGAGATGCTTCCAATATAGTTGGGCTTTTGTCATTATTCGCAACTTCGAATTGAAGATGATAGGAGCATTGCTGTGATTGTCTGAGTCCAAGTCCAGAGTAATCAAGGGGAGATACTTTAAATAAAGATCTCTACATACCGATTCTCGAACTATCAGCGTTAATAGATAGTTGTAGTACTGCAATAAAGGCTACTTGATAATTGAAATAACAAAGAATACTAGAATAGAAATGATGAAACAATTTTTCAGAACTATGGCATTGCTAGCACTGCTGTCGAGCTCCGTATTGATGACAGCGTGCAATAATAAAAGCACTCAAAATCGCGATTCTGTGGCTACCAAGCAGGTGCAAGTAGTAGATGCTGATAGATTTAAGGAGCTACTAGCAGATACCACCATGCAACTAGTAGATGTGCGTACAGCCGAAGAGTATGCCCAAGGGCACATTGAAAATGCAGTATTGCTACCAGTAAATGAGCCAGACTTTATGCAAAAGGCGCTTGAGCTGCTCGACAAGAAGAGACCTATATTGCTATATTGTCGTAGCGGGCGTCGAAGTGCAAAGGCTGCCAATATGTTGCGTCACGAAGGCTTCGTCCAGATCTATGACCTTTCTGGAGGATACAAGTCTTATCCTTATAAGTAATTCGCTACAAATAATCTCACAAAAAATGGCTCTCACTTGTAGATAGAAGCATCTATTTGCTTCCTGAGGGCTGCTTTATCGTGTTATTTTTGTAAGTTTGAATATAAATAGTACATCAAAGTATGAATAAGAAATTCCTTGCATCCATTTGTTTTGCGGTGGCATTTGCTCCTGCACTTACTGCCCAGCAGATCGTTACAGATGCTAAATCGGCTCACTTCGAAGCTGCTACCCAATATTATTGGCAGCAAAACTACGCCGCTACACTTGCTACTTACAATCAGTTTTTAGAACAAGACGAACGTCGCAACGATGCAGATATGGATTATTTCCGTGCTGCCTCAGAGTTTGCCTTAGGGCGAACAGATGCAGCCGCTTTGCTAAAAGTTTTTCAAGAAAAGTGGCCGGAAAGTCTCGATCGTGATAGGGCGAAACTTCGTATCGGAACGGCACATCTCGAGCAGTCAGACTATGCGCGTGCGGGTTTTTGGTTCGAAAACATAGATGGTAGGAGTTTCTCTGCAGAGGAGCGAAGCGAATGGTTATGCCGTCGCGCATTCTCATTGTTGGCACAAGGCAAGAAGGCAGATAAAGGACGTGCCGATGCAATGCTTCGTGATGCACATAATGGTTCGGGACTATGGGCCAATAGAGCAAGACTCTACAGATCGGCTCTCTTGATTTCGGACGCTAAGCTCGATGAAGCTGAGCAGTTGTTGCGTCCCCTGGCAAGCAATAAAACTTTAGCTCCCGAAGCTGCAGCTTATAGGGCAGAGATTGCACTTCTAAAAAGGGATTATAAGCAAGCTAGTGAAGAGAGTGATAGGTTATTTGCCCAATATCCGCAGATGAGAGAGCGTGCGCAACTGCTACGTGTGGCTGGGATCGCTGCTTTCCATCTCGATCAGCAAAGCCGCTGTATAGACTATCTGAAAAAATACGCCTCCTTGGTAGGCGATGAATTAGCTCCTCTCGATGCTTATGCACTGGGAGTGAGTTACTACAAGCAGTCTTCGATGCAAGAGGCTTTGCGCCCGCTTACTATAGCTGCCACAGACAAGGGAGAACTTGGAGCACAGGCCAATCTTTACCTTGGCCAGGCTAGGCTAAAGCAACATATGCCCCATGAGGCGCTGATTGCAATGGAGGCCGCTGCCAGCCAAAATATCAATAAGGATGTGCGTGAGGTGGCTATGTATAATATGGCTATGATAATGCGTAGTACTGGGCAGTCGAGTTTTGGACAAGCAGTGAAAGTAGGAGAGCAATTTCTCAACGAGTTTCCAAACTCAAACTATCGCAATGAGATGTCTGAGTTTATGGCTCATGCCTATATGAGTAGCAAAGACTATCAAACCAGTTTGGAGTCGATACAGCGAATAGCGCGTCCTACCGAATCTATCCTAGCTGCCAAGCAATACGTGCATGCACGCTTGGCCGAGCAAGCCAGGTTGGCGGGTTACGATAGTAAGGCGCTGACACAGCTAAGTGCTGCAATAAACCTCGGTGCAAAAGGACCCTACTATGCCGAAGCACTATATCGTAGAGCCGAGATAAACTACGATCAGGCTCGTCTTGAAGATGCGATCGTAGATTACCAACGCTTCCTGACTGCAGATAAAAATGCTACTGCAGCAAATCGATCTTTGGCACACTATCAATTGGGGTATGCTCTCTTCGACGATGGCCGATATAGCGAAGCGTATACCAGTTTCAATCATTTTGTGACTTCAAACCATGCTTCAGAGTCTTTAAGAGCAGACGCAATGAGTCGTATGGGCGACTGTAAGTATATGCAGCGTCAGTTTACTGCTGCACACGAATTGTATTCGCAGGCAATCCGTAGCAATAAGTCGAGGGCAGATTACCCGCTCTACCGCCGAGCTCTGCTCGAAGGCCTGAGCAAACAGTATGGAAAGCAAATTGCAAGCCTCAGTGAATTGGTAAATAACTATCCTAAAAGCGATTTGCTCCCAGCCGCTCTCTTTGATAGAGGTAGGGCAGCTGTGTTGAGTAACCAGGTGTCGCTGGCAGAGCGCTCATTCAAAGAGGTGATCAATAAGCATGCTGGTAGCAAGGAAGCACGCCAAGCAAGTGTGCAACTGGGGCTGCTCTTCTACAATACTGGACGGAGCAACGAAGCAAAGGCAAGTTACAAAAAGGTGATAGAAGCGTATCCTCATAGTGATGAGGCGAAGTTGGCTCTTGCCGATCTGCGCTCGATCTACCTCGAGGAGGATGCCGTAGATGCTTATGCTGCTTATTTGTCAAAGATGGGTACTGTGATCCCTGTTGATGCCGGAGAGACAGAGCATTTGAGTTTCTTGGCTGCCGAAACCAAGTATAGGCGCAAGCAAAAGGATGCCTACTCGAGTTTGCAAACATACATCGATCGCTATCCCAAGGGCGCAGATCGATTCAAGGCAGAGCTCTATCTGGCCGATATTGACTTCCAAGAGCAGCGTGCTGAGGAGGCTTTTCGTCGCTACGCTACCTTAATCGGTCAGGCGGGTCTGCCAGATGATTATAAAGTAGAGCCACGCCAACGAATGGCTGCAATGCTTTACGAGCGCCAGCAGTATGCCGAGGCGTACGATATGTACTTACAGCTTAGCAAGCAGGAACTCTCTTTGCAAGAAAAGAATGAAGCACGGCTTGGTGCTGCCAAATCGGCCTTCCAGATCGAACGCTTCAAAGATGCGCTTGTATTATGTACGGATGCCATTGCCGAAGATGAAACCGATGCCAGTGCCAATAAGGCGGAGCTCTTACTGATAAGAGCAAAGAGTTACCTAGCATTGAAACGAAATAAGGAAGCTTTGGTGGATTTTGCTGCAATCTCCGACGAGACTGCTACACCTATAGGTGCCGAAGCTTTGGTGATGCAGGCAAGTATCGAGCTAGCCGAAGGTAGAACACAGAAAGCGAAGACTCTACTCGATGCGTTCATCGCAAAGAGTACACCTCAGCAGTATTGGTTGGCACGTGCTTTTATTCTGCTAGCAGATACTTACGAGAAGATGGGCGATAAGTTTACCGCTCGTCAATACTTGGAGAGCTTGAAAGCCAATTACCAAGGAGGAGAGAGTGATATCCAGCAGATGATTAACGAACGTTTGAATAAATAGTATGCAAGTAGCCAATTGTATGATGAAGAGTAGAGGAATAGTAAGTTTGGGAGTCGGATTGTTGCTGGCAGTTTTGTATTCAAGTCCCTTTGAAGCTCGGGCTCAAGAGCCTGTGCCAAGCAAGCGTGCCGATACGCTGAGGCGAGAGCTAACCGTAGTGGCAGATCATATACTCGAACTGCCACAAAGTAATAAGTTGAAAACGCAGTATAAGCAACTTGAGCCAACGCTCAAGCCCTTTAGCCCCAATTATGTGCAACGTACTTTTAATTACTTGCCAGAGGCCAAAGCTTCGCAGCTTATTCATGCCAATAAGCTTGCCGCAACGGTAGATCGGAGCGGTAAGAATGGGTATGTCAATCTCGGGGTGGGATCGCTCTTTAATCTGAGAGGTGATCTGGGCTATCGAGTCTTATCGACCGAAAAGGATCAGTTGGGGCTATTCTTGAGCCACCGCTCTACTTTTGCCACAATAAAGAATTACGAAGATGTAGGCTCGTCGAAAGCTAAAGACTTTGCTACATCACTTGGAGCTAACTATCAGCATCGCTTCGAAACATCTACGCTTAGTTTGAATGCCAAGTATCAGCACCGTTTCTTCAACTATTATGGAATTGCGCTGCTTCCTTCCATTATGCCAAATCTTGGAGTGGGCACTTCGGCTTATCAACCAAGCTTGCAGGCAAATGCTCATACAGTAAGTGTAGGATTGGGAGGTAATTCGAACTATAACGACGCAGATATCTGGCAACATGTCTGGACTTTGAATTACAATTTCTATAGGCTGGATGCAAAAAATCGTGACTTAGATCGATCTATCCAAGCCATAAATGAACATCATCCAGAATTGAATCTGTCGCTCAAGAAAAGTATCGGGTCAGATAAGTTCCTAGCGATGGATTTCCGTGTTGGTGGCATGTTTTATCAACCCGATTCGACCATCTATTCCGAACCATCTGTAAAACGTGATCATAATTATTATTTCGCCGAGTCGGCACCCTCGCTGCTCTTGGATGGAGGCAACGGATCGATCGATTGGAAGTTGCAGCTTGGTGTAGGCCTATCCGTATCGCATTTCGAAAGTACGAGCTTTAGATTCTTTCCCAAGTTAGATGCGGCATTACACTTTGCAAATACATGGAAATTCTACGCCAAAGCAGATGGTGGTTTGATAGATAATGGACTGCGTGCGACGATGCAAGAGATGCCCTACCTAAATCCGCAGATTCTTGTAAGTCCTTCCTACACGAAGCTTGATGCTCGACTTGGGGTGGGAGGGTCGATCTCCGAGGCGGTGTTGATAGATCTTTATGCTCGATATAGAATGTTTGGCGATCTGGCATTCTTCACAGGAAGCAATTTGGATCTTTCGGCGATGGATCCGATTAGGGAAGAATCTCAAACCTTTGGCAATATTAGCTTCGTGCCTTACTATGCCGATGCCACCGTGTGGTCTGTAGGTGCAAAGCTTGAATATCGCTATGAAGATACCATCTCTGCAGCTGTTGAAGGTGTATACAATCGCTGGGATGCAAAAGAAATGACGGCTGCTGGTAAACCTAAGTTTGAACTCAATGCTCGCTTGAACTACTCTCCTATGCAGGCTTTGCGCTTAGGAGTGAATTATTATTTGCGTAGTGGAGTCCAATACAATGCAATTAACTCAACTATGCAGACTCCATATACACTAAAGGATATCCACTTGCTATCGGCGCAAGCTGATTATCGCTTTGGTGAGAGCTTGAGTTTTTATGTCAAAGCAGAGAATCTCCTCAATATGCGTTATGAACTTTTCCCTGGCTATGCGGGTCAAGGGACGAGCCTGATGCTGGGAGCAAATTTCAATTTTTGATGTGCTATGAAGTATAAGATTGTAGTAATAGATGTTTTCAATACCTTACTCAATTCGGATGGGGTATTGAGCGATGAGAATAGAAACAGTTTGTTGCAAGCGCAACAAGAAAATGGCACGAGAGTGCTCCTAACAACTGGACGTGGGCATCGTGTTCTTGAGCCATTGGCAGAAGTGCTGCAATTGGAGAAGTATAGTGGATACCTAATTCCCTATCATGGTGCTCGAATCGTTAATTGTAGGTCTGGAAAGGGAGTGATGAGCCACTTCTTGGGCGAGGATTTACTCGACCGAATACTCCTTTTTGCCGAAACAGAAGTCGCTACTTTATTGTCTTTTGGCGAGGGCTACCTTTTTAGTAGTAGAGATTGCGAGTTGGCCAAAGCCGAGGCCGAACTGAATAGGCAAGAATTGCTTTTCACAAAGCCCAATGAACCCATTATAAAATGTGCCTTCTTAGGGGATGCCGATCGTATCGCAGAGCTAGAGGTGCTATTGCGTAGAAAGTTCGATGGGGAGCTGAATATTTTCCGTTCTTCCGAAACCCTTCTTGAATTATTGCCTGCATCGGTTAATAAGGTGGAAGCCATCAATGAGTTACTCGATAAGCTCGATCTCGATCGAGAGGAGTTGATCTGTGTAGGCGATAGCTATTGCGATGTAGAGATGATACAGATGGCTGGTATGGGGGTAGCCGTGGCAAATGCGCGTGAAGCTGTAAAGGCTTGTGCGGACTATATCACGCTGTCGAACGATGATAATGGAGTCGCCCACCTTATAGAGAAGTATATTCGCCGCGATCTAGAAGATGTGCCTTTCACAGTCGATGATGTAAATAGCATCATTCCTGGTACACTGATGGATAGTTTGGGAATACGCTGTACAGCTGTAGCACGTGGCTATGTGGAAGCAACGATGCCGGTGGATATTCGCACCCGTCAACCTATGGGTATTTTGCATGGTGGAGCCAATTTGGCTTTGGCCGAGACCCTAGCTGGCTTTGGCTCGGTGGGCTTACTCAACCCTGGAGAGATTCAGGTAGGGATGCAGGTAAGTGGCAATCACGTAGCTTCGGCACTCGAAGGGGATGTGATGCGAGCCGAAGCGACTATCATGCACCAGGGGCGAAGTACCCATGTGTGGAGCGTGAATATCTACTCTACACGTAGTGGAAAGCTAATTTGTACCTGTAGGGTCTTGAATAGTATTATCAAGCAGCGTTAGGAGAACTTGCAGTCGAGATTTTTCTCGTTTCAAACTCTAGAGGCTTTAGGACGTTAATTCGTGGATTTGGTCCTGTATATTAAGGTCTTGGGGCTACAAAAGGCATACGACTGAGCGGTTGCTCTCTGCGTGTCTTTGAGGAAAAACTGCATTTTTCTACCTAATATCTGTGTTTACATGGAAAAACTTCGTATTTTTGCCATGCAAGAGTGAATTTAAACAACACATTATAGATATGGAAATTAAGAAATCGCCCAAAGCTGACCTCGAGAAAGGCAAGGGATTGAACCTTTTGATGGGCCTCGTTGTGGCCTTGGCTGTAGTCTTTGTATCGTTGGAGTATCGTTCTTATGACAAGATCGAAGACAATGTGCAGGACAAGCTAAACATCGCCGACATCGAAGATGTAATGATCATTGATGAGTCAGAACCCGAGCCAGAACCCGAGCCAGAACAGCCTCAGCAGCAAGAGGTGCAGCTACCTGAAGAATTTAAGGTGGTAGACAATACTCAGAAAGTGGAGAAGATCGCTCTCGTTTCGGCCGAAGAAGCCAAGCCTTTGCCTCCCCCTGTGATTGTAGCTCCAAAGCAGCAAGAAGAAGACCCAGAACAGATTTTCGAAATTGTAGAAACTAATCCGGAATTCCCTGGTGGAAACAAGGCTTTGAATACCTACTTGTCTAAGAATATTAAGTATCCAGAGCGTCCTGCAGAAATGGGCGTGTCGGGTAAGGTGATTGTGCGTTTCGTGGTTGAGCGTGACGGATCTGTATCTCAGGTAACTGTTGCTAGAGGTGTAGACCCTGACTTGGATAAAGAAGCTGTACGTGTAATCTCTTCAATGCCAAAGTGGAAGCCAGGTATGCAACAGGGTAAGCCTGTACGTGTTCGTTACACGCAGCCTGTAGTCTTCAAACTGCAATAATACGCTTTCTCGTTTGTCTTAGCTCTAGCTGTATCTTGTACTAGAATACCGAGAGTGATGGCTTGCAGTTAAGCCTCAAATGACAAGCTTTAAAGCAATTCACCATTATTAAAGACCAATTATAAGGCTACCGGTCTTGAAGAAGGCTGGTGGCCTTGTTTCTTATGCACATTATTAGTCCTAGTACTATGCAATCATTCGAGACAATTCGCGATAGCATCGAGATGGAACTGGCTGCTTTACCTTATAGCAAGTTGGAGCCAAAGATGCTCTTCGAACCCATTACTTATATCCTATCGATGGGTGGTAAGCGTGTGAGACCAGCATTGGCATGTATGTCTGCCCAGTTGTTTTCGGGCGACTTTTCGCTAGCGATGCCTATCGCACTTGCTGTAGAGGTTTATCACAACTTTACGCTACTACATGATGATTTGATGGATCGATCGTCGATGCGTAGAGGGATGGAAACTGTTCACCGACGTTGGGGAGACAATGCTGCCATCCTCTCGGGCGATGGCATGATGGTGCTAGCTTATCAAGAGCTCGAGAAGCTACCTGAGCAAGTGCAGCCTAAGGTGCTAAAGCTCTTTAATGAGATGGCTCTTGGAATATGTAAAGGTCAGCAGTACGATATCGACTTTGAGCAGCGAGAGGAAGTTAGCGAGGAAGAATACCTCGAGATGATACGCCTCAAAACGGCTGTTTTGCTCGCATATTCGCTCAAAATGGGAGCCCTTGTGGCTCATGCTAGCGAAGAGCAGTGCGATACGATCTATCGCTTTGGCGAGCATCTGGGCTTGGCATTCCAGCTCGAAGATGACCTACTCGATGTGTATGGCGACCCCATTATCTTCGGCAAGAAAATCGGCGAAGATATAGTAAGCAATAAGAAAACAATGCTTCTCATTAAGGCGATCAATAGTGCCACAGGAGAAGATAAGCAAAGCCTCGATGATGCATTACAAATGACCGACGATCGCCGAGAAGATAAGATCTTCTTGGTTACTAAGATTTATAATAGATTGGGCATTAGATCTGAAGTAGAAGATCTGATCGACTTTCATTATCGCCAAGCAGAAGAGCTTTTGAAGTCTTTGGCTATGAGCGATGAAGAGCTGGCTCCATTGAGGGAGCTCCTCGGCAGACTACAACATAGAAAGTCGTAATACTGCTTCTCCGTGCTCTTGGTCGATACTCATGCTCATGTCTATGAGCCGCAATTCGATGCCGATCGTTTGGCTGTGATAGATGCTGCTAAGGAGGTCGGTGTAGCGCACTTAGTATTGCCCAATATTGATGTTGAAAGTCTACCAAGGCTTTTCGATTTGATACAAAAGCTTGGTGATTATGCATCTATAGCACTGGGCATTCATCCTACTAGCGTGAAGGATGATTATTTGAAAGAATTAAATGAAATCGAAGCGTGGCTCGATCGTGTTCCCATCTGTGCAATAGGCGAGATTGGAATGGATTTGTATTGGGACAAGAGTTTCATAGATCAGCAGATGCATGCTTTGTCGATCCAGTTGGCCTGGGCGCTTGAGCGAAACTTGCCTGTGATAATACATGCCCGAGAAGCTTTTGAGCCGGTATTCGAATGCATTCGCCGTTGTGATCCGCATTCGAAACTAAGGGGAGTTTTCCATAGCTTTACTGGTACAGAAAAAGAACTGCATGAGGCTTTGGCCTTGCCAGGGTTTATGATTGGTCTCAATGGTGTCCTTACCTACAAAAATGCTCACCTACGTGAGCTCATTGCTCAGATACCGACAGATCGTTTGCTCTTAGAGACCGATGCTCCTTATTTGGCGCCAGTGCCCAAGAGAGGCCGACGCAACGAACCCGCTTTTTTGTTGCATACGGCTAGATATATGGCTGCTTTATTGGGTATAGAACTCGATAGGCTAGCAAAAGAAACAACGGACAATGCTGTACGACTATTCGGAATAAGCCTCTCGAATCACCGATAAATGGAGCATAAGGCAAAAAAAAATGCTTAAAAATGTGGATAACTGATAGAAATAACATAGATTTGCGAAAGATTCGGGGATAGAGCGAGGCTCATTTCAGTCAATGGCACTTTATCTCTGTAAGTATCACATACTTCCACGATGAAGTTGCTCTCTTTGGCATTTCAAAGAGCTGGGATGATACGGAGAGGTGCTCGAGTGGTTGAAGAGGCGCGCCTGGAAAGTGCGTAAACGCCAAAAGTGTTTCGCGGGTTCGAATCCCGCTCTCTCCGCATAATTGAAGTATAAAACACAACGATAAAAAAGAAACTCAATCCTTCGTAATGGTGGGGTTGAAATTGAGAAACGAACGAATAAGAAACAAACAAATAGAAAAGTACTAATCTAAAAAAGACTCACAATGAAAAAGTTTTTTGCAAGTATTGCATGTGTGGCCTTCTTGACTGTTGGCCTTACAACCCAAGCAATTGCTCAGACTCCTACTCCAGCAGAAGGAGCTGAACCAACAACGGAAGCAGTTACTGACTCTGTTGCTCCTGTTGTAGATGAAATAGTCGAAGATGAAATCGCTGCAGATCAATTGCTAGCCGAAGAGGCTTCATTCCACCAAGCTCTAAAGACTAAGTTTATCGAAGGTGGTCCAGAGTTTATGTCTGCTGTTTTGCTCGTATTGGTTATTGGTTTGGCTATTTGCCTTGAGCGTATCATTTACCTCAACCTTGCCGACACAAACAACGACAAGCTTCTTCAAGACATCGACGCTGCTCTCGATCGTGGCGACGTAGACGGTGCCAAGGATATCGCTCGTAATGCACGTGGTCCTGTTGCTTCTATCGCTTATCAAGGTCTGATGCGCGTTGACCAAGGTATCGACGTAGTAGAGCGTTCTATCGTATCTTACGGTGGTGTTCAGAGTGGTCTTCTCGAAAAGAACCTTTCATGGATCACACTCTTTATCGCTATGGCTCCATCACTCGGATTCTTGGGTACTGTAGTAGGTATGGTTATGGCCTTCGACAAGATCGAACGTGTAGGTGACATTAGTCCAACGGTTGTAGCTGGTGGTATGAAGGTTGCTCTTATTACCACTATCGGTGGTCTTATTGTAGCTCTTATCCTACAGGTATTCTACAACTATATCCTCTCAAAGGTAGAAGGTATCCTCAACAAGATGGAAGATGCTTCTA
>CAZHWP010000013.1:18741-45117 GCA_964535945.1 uncultured Porphyromonas sp. | reverse complement strand
ACTTTATTAGCTTTAGAGAGCTGCCATCTTCACGACCAAGAAGTTTGTCTACCACACGGATGATTACCTTTATAAGGTCTATGTTGCTCCACTCGTTGAAGCCTCCTATATTATAGGTGTCTCCAACCTTTCCTTTGTGTAGAATGAGGTCGATCGCTCTCACATGATCTTCTACCCAAAGCCAGTCTCGTACATTTTCGCCTTTACCATAGACTGGCAACTCTTTACCATGTCTGATGTTATTGATGAATAGTGGGATTAGTTTTTCGGGAAACTGATGTGAACCGTAGTTGTTTGAGCAGTTTGAAATCAGTATTGGTAGCCCAAATGTGTCGTGATAGGCGCGAACAAAGTGGTCGCTACTAGCTTTGCTAGCCGAGTAGGGCGAATGGGGGTCGTAATGAGTCTCTTCGGTAAAAAGTGTTGAGTCGAAGCCTAGTGAACCATAGACCTCGTCGGTAGAGACATGATAAAAGCGCTTCCCCTCGTAGTTTCCCTTCCAACGTTCTTTCGCAATTTGTAATAGATTTAGCGTGCCCATCACGTTGGTCTGGGCAAATTCCAAGGGATTCGTGATTGAGCGATCTACGTGGCTTTCGGCAGCGAGGTGTATGATATCGCTGATTTGGTAATCGTCGAAGACCTTATTAAGAGCTTTTGAGTCGCAGATGTCGGCATGTACAAAGCGATAGTTGGGTAGTGCTTCGATGTCTTTTAGGTTTTCAAGATTCCCAGCATATGTCAGTTTGTCGAGGTTGACAATCAAGTAGTCTGGATACTTTTGGCACATTAGTCTTAGCAAATGTGATCCAATAAATCCTGCTCCTCCAGTTATTAGGATATGTCGTTTCATTGTTGAATTACTTTATTAGCGACAGCAAATACTGTCCATATTGGTTTTTCTGCATCGGTGCAGCTATTTCTCTCAAAGCCTCGGCACTTAGCCAGCCATTGTTGTAGGCGATTTCCTCTAAGCAAGCGATCTTTAGTCCCTGTCTATTCTCAATGATCTCTACAAAGTTGGAGGCTTGAGCCAGTGATTCGTGTGTGCCTGTATCAAGCCAAGCAAAGCCTCTTCCAAGCTGCTGTAGCCTCAGCTGTCCTAGCTCAAGGAAAGCCTGATTTACGCTACTTATCTCCAACTCGCCCCTTGCCGAGGGTTTTACTTCCGAAGCAATTTCTACGACTTTATTTGGATAGAAGTAGAGACCAACCACTGCGTAGTTGCTCTTGGGCTGTGCTGGCTTCTCTTCGATACTTAGTACCCTGCCTGTTTCTTTTTCGATTTCTGCCACGCCATAGCGCTCAGGATCGTTTACGTAGTATCCAAATATACTAGCTTGATTTTCTACTTGGCAGTGTGTGACAGCTTCTTTTAGCATTTGGCTAAAGCCCTGGCCGTAGAAAATGTTGTCGCCCAAAACCATACATACATCGTCGTCGCCAATAAACTCTTTGCCTATGATGAATGCCTGCGCCAATCCTTCTGGCCGAGGTTGTTCGGCATAGTGAAATTCCACTCCAAAGTCGGAGCCATTGCCAAGTAGTCGCTTGAATGAGGGTAAGTCTTCGGGGGTTGATATGATAAGGATCTCCCTTATCCCTGCTAGCATGAGCGTAGAGATAGGGTAGTAAACCATCGGTTTGTCATAGATTGGCAGCAATTGCTTGCTGAGCCCTTTGGTAATGGGGTAGAGTCTGGTGCCTGAGCCTCCAGCTAATACGATTCCTTTCATTCCTTTACTTTAGAATTTTGAATATTGTCTATAGTCCTTGGCGCCTTGGCCAGACATATCTTGTGCTATGTTTTTTGATCTTGTTATTTAGACCCTTTTTATCTTTCCCATCCGAATGGATGAGGAGCCAATGGGCTTGTAGCTAGTGGATGATAGTCTCCTACTAGACCTATCGGCTTTGCCTTGCGAATATTGTGTACCAGCTCTACACAGCTTCTTACTTCATCTAGTCCAAAGCCTTTGCCAGCTAGTATCTGTCGGTAGCTCTCTGTGTGCAACTCGGTAAACCCTTGGCTAAACTCAAAGCTCGAGCCATCGATTTCGATGCTTCTATAAGTACGCTTTTCACCTTGTACAGCATTGGGAGGAAGTAAGTCGGCATTGATGCTAAGTAAATACCTCACTCGTGCTCGTTCAAGTTCCAGGTAGCCAGCACATCTGTCGTGGGTAGATAGATGTACCACGCTTTTTTGTACACTGCCGAATATCCAAGCCAGCATATCGTAAAAGTGTATGCCCACATTGGTAGCTATGCCACCACTTTTACGTTCATCTCCTTTCCAACTAGTGTAGTACCAGTAACCACGCGAGGTAATATAGGTAAGATCTATGTCGTATATTTTATCTTTGGGACCCTCGTCTATTTTCTTCTTTAGTGCAAGAATCGACTCGTGAAGTCTCAGCTGAAGGATGTTGTATACCCGTTTGCCCGTTTCTCGTTCTATCTCGCATAGGGCGTCCACATTCCATGGATTTAGTACGAGTGGTTTTTCGCAAATCACATCTGCACCTAGTCGCATTCCATACCTACAGTGTGCATCGTGTAGGTAGTTTGGAGTGCAGACAGATAGCATATCTATTTCTTGATCGGTACCTCGAAGCTTACTATTGTGTCGGTCAAAGAGTTCTTGCTCTACAAAAAAAGATGCTTTAGGGAAGTAGCTATCTATGATACCTACACTATCGTTGCGATCGTAGGCTGAGATCAGTCTATTGCCAGTATCTAAAATGGCTCTTAAGTGGCGGGGAGCTATATATCCAGCCACACCTATCAGCGAAAAGTTCTTTGCCTCTTTCTCACTGTTGTTTTTGTTTTGCATCTCTCTGATTCGTTACGTTTAGTTTCTATGAGGTCTCCAAATTTGCATGGATATTGGCACTTAAGGTTGTTTTGTTTCTATCTCAATCATTATAGAAACTAGAAATAGCCTCGATCACTCGGTCTTGCTCAGAACGGCTGATCTCTGGAAATATCGGGATGGATAGCACCCTCCTAGCAAGTTGCTCAGAATAGTAGAGATCGCCCACCACTCGTACTAAATCTTTGAGGGCTCTTTGCTCCTGCAGTGCTAGCGGATAATAAATAGCCGTGTCTATTCCCATGCTTTCGAGGTGCTTTTTCAGTGAATCTCTCACATGCGGCTCTACTTGCAATGTGTATTGGTGGAATACGTGTGTAGAGTAGGGCATCTGCTTGGGTAGCTTGATAGATTTGATCTTGGCAAGCTGCTGGCTGTAGTAGCTTGCAGCATTATTGCGAGACTCGATAAAGCTGTCGAGCCTTTTTAGTTTTACCCTAAGTATAGCGGCTTGTATGCTGTCGAGCCTAGAGTTGCACCCGATTAGCTCATGATAGTAGCGTTTTTGCTGCCCGTGGTTGGCTATCATTTGTGCTTTTTTGAATAGTTCTTCACTTTGGGTGAATAGGGCACCGCCATCTCCATAAGCTCCTAAGTTTTTGGAAGGGAAGAAAGAGGTGCAACCAAAGTGTCCTATGCAACCACTTTGTTTGGTGTTTCCATCTGCGAAGGTGTAGCGAGATCCAATAGCTTGGGCATTGTCTTCGATTACGTACAACTCATGCTCCTTGGCGAAGTTCATTAGATCGTCCATGGGGCAACTTTGCCCAAACAGATGGACTGGCATTATCGCTTTGCTACGTGCCGATAGTGCCAGTTCTAAGTCTTTAGTTGCTAGGTTGAAATTGTCGGAGTCGACGTCGACCAATACAGGTTTTAGCTTAAGTAGAGCAATAGCTTCGGCACTTGCTATATAAGTGAAGGCTGGCACGATTACTTCATCGCCAGGCTCCAATCCCAATGCCATAAGTGCAATCTGCAGTGCATCGGTACCATTTGCGCAAGGTACAATGTAGTTACTGCCAGTATGAATAGACAGTTCGCGTGCAAACTGCTTTACGGCATCGCCATTGATAAAAGAGGCACTGTCTAATACTTCTTGAATGGCTTGGTCTATCTCACCTTTCAAGTTTAAGTACTGACGTTGCAGGTTTACCATGGGTATGCTTTTTTTCATACGATTGGATCTAGTATTTAATTCTAATATTACTCAAGTTTTTTGCCTCCCTATTCCAAGTCTAAAACAATAAGTGACCTTAGTAAAAAGGCTATTGGATCTATGCTAATTGAGCTTTTGCAAGAGTTGGAATATCCCTGTACGCTTAGTGGGAGTCTCTTAGAAATAGATCTGAAGTTTGAGACCAAGTAGGAGACACGCTAGCAACTTTAGAAATTCTCAATGATGCAAAAACTCTCGATGTTGGCACATTGCTGTCAAATTCTTACAAAAGTAGTCATTTTGCCACGAATTCATAGTCTAATCTGCTTCGTTCTGCACTCGTTCACGTCTTAGGCTTTCTTTGCCGCGTTGTCTGTTGTAGCTTTTCTTAGACACTTCCACACGGTTATAGGTGATAGGCTTGCCATAAGCCTTGATTTCCTCTTCTCGGCTAGCCTTTCGTTGCATCTTTAGGTAATCGGCTCGGGTAATTCGAAATTTCTTTTTCTTGCTCATGGCTTGATTATTTATTGGTCGAATCGTGAACTGGAGCTTGTTGATCCATTTGCGGTGGAAGTAATGATCACAAAGATACTCAAAAAGCTTTCATTTTGTGGCGACCTATGCTTTTTGCAAAGCAAGTTTCAAGCTCGATACATAGAGCAATAAATGAATAGGGGGCACCCTTGTGAGGTACCCCCTATGATCGTAAAAAACACTGATTATGGATTTTCGATCGGTAGTTAGATTTTGGTTAAAAGTTATTTTGTATCACTATTACTTACACTACAAAGGTAGTTGCAGAGGCTACTCTACACAATACCGATTTTTATGTAAAATACCCTTAGGCCTTAGCGGGTTATAGGTAATAGGGGGAGTAAATAGGCTAACTGAACTTTCCAATCGTAAGTGCAACACAATAGAGTTAAAACAAACCCTTGAGACAGCGGTCTCAAGGGTTCTAAATTCAAAAGCTTGTATTTGTGTTGCTATGTCATACAAACAATTGTATCTAGAGCAAAGATACACAGTTGATCGTTTGCTCAAGCAGGGTAGGTCCTACACTTTTATTGCCGATACCATTGGTGTTCATAAAAGCACTGTGTCTCGAGGACTTAGTAGAAATAAAGGGAAACGCACGTATAACTACCGTAATACCACTGGTCCTATGCCAAGAGGGGAAACGACAGTGAGGTAAGGATCAATGACGCTAGTTAACTCCGCCTGACTTCGGCAAGCGTCATCGTGTGCGATTCATTTCGGGACTACCCAACCAGAAATGAATGCTTAGATTATTGACTAATACTTCGAAATGTAGATAGTTTCCCCAATGACTAAAGGATATGAGTTTTGGTCTGTTTTCGTACTAAAAGCTACTCCTTCAAAAGGGAGTGTGACTTTGGATCTAGGAGCAAAGAAATTCATCCTTTTGAGCTACATTTCACCACAAAAGGAGTTTTCACCCAAAACATAAGGTGATTTTTTCTGAACATAAGGTGTTTTTTTTAAAACACCTTATGTTTGAACTCGACTTGAGGCATGTTTTTCTGGAGTGTTTTTTCATTGATTTTGTTATATTCTTGATAGTCAATAGATTGTGTAAATTCGTTATTTTGCGTCAACTGTTACTTCGTGTGCAAATAACGCAAGGAGAGGGCTGTTTTTGCCTTTTTTTTGCTTCTCAAGTATTATCTTGGTACGATCCTGTGCTAAGGTGCACTGTTTTTTAGGCAGGGGATTGCAAATCCCAGCCATTGATGTTGTAGGGTGTTGCGATCGTGCCTCTTATTGTTGGATCTGCTAAAGGAGATGTTATACTTAACGATTGTCGATAGAAAAGGTGTTTTTGCGATAAACCGCACTTGAACATCTAAATGTTCTCATTAGGAAATATGTCGTAAATGGTTCTGCAACCTATCTCCAGAAGAAATCAGACATGTAGATAATATACTTAACTATAGATCAAGATATTAACTTGGATATACAACTCCGTTTGGAGTCTTTTTATTACACTCATGTAAATGAGTGTTGCACTTAAGGGTGGAATGTGCAGTGGAATGTGCATGTGGTTTCTAATGAATGAAAATTTATTGTACTTTTGCTTAACAGAGAATCTTGCAAAAGGCTCTACATGTGGAACTTTTGAGACTTGAGACTTGAGAGAAATTGATCTGACTCAATGTCTAGTAGAGAGCCACTTGGGAGCAGAACTTATTCTGTGACTATAGAGATTATGTATACCTGATACAGAGGTTTGCATTAATACGAACGTATTTATTGGAGCTCTTTGTATTGATTGTCTGTAAGTTATACGAAGATGTTAAACCCTATTATCAGAAATCAACCAACATGAAACGAAAATTCAATGCACTCCTGTCCCTAAGTCTGCTGATGTTTAGTTCTTCAGTCTTATACTCTTGCAATAAGCAAGTACAATCCGAAGCAAATACTACTCAAGTAGAACAAAAGGAAGAAAGCGTGCAGCGTGACTCGACCCAGCGCGAAACGGCTAAGTTTAGAAATATGTTTGAGGTTCATAGCAATGGGCTCACTCCTGAGCTCGGCAGCATGGCTCCCGATTGTACATTTGCCAACTATCAGATGGAAGATATGAAACTCAGTGAGTTTCGTGGTCAGCGTGTCATACTAAACATATTTCCAAGCTTAGATACTAGTGTTTGTTCTCGTAGCGTAAAGCGATTCAATGACGAGGCCAGCAAGCTCCAACAAGCATATGTTCTTTGTATTTCCAAAGACTTGCCACAGGCCATGAGGCGTTTTTGTATAGCTGAAGAAGCTTCTACCATTATTCCTCTTTCGGTATTTCGTAATACTTGTTTTGAAGAAGAGTATGGTCTTCTGATGGTTGATGGCCCTATGGAAGGCTTGCTTATGCGTGCAGTCTTTGTAATTGATGAGTATGGCAAGATTATCTACAAAGAGGTGGTGCCCGAGTTGAGCGACGAACCAAACTATGATGCAGCTATTGCTGCTGTAAAAAGTCATTAAATACGACTTTCGAAGAATACTCTACAGAGTTTCCAAGCAACATTTATCAAAAGAGCCCTTTGCGACACTGTGTCGCAAAGGGCTCTTTTGATAAATGTTAAGCTCGGTTCTAAAGTTTGGCTCTAATGGCAGCTGCTACCTCGGCAAGTTCAGCTTGTGTCGGCTTCAGCTTCTCACCACCGAAATGCATATCCTGCTCAGATTGCATGGGTACTAGGTGCATGTGTGCATGTGGCACCTCAAGGCCTATCACAGCAAGCCCTACTTTAATGCATGGAATAGCTTGCTTGATAGCTAGAGCTATTTGCTTAGCAAAAAGCGTCATCTCCTGTAAGTCGTTATCTGCAATGTCGAAAATGTAGTCCTCTTCCTTTTTGGGAACAACCAATGTGTGTCCCATTGCTTTAGGATTGATGTCGAGGAAGGCAAAAAACTTTTCGTTTTCGGCTATTTTATGCGAGGGTATTTCGCCTGCAATGATTTTGCTGAAAATGCTGGGCATAGTACTTGGGAATTATCTGATTAATACTAAGATGCGTAAGTAGATTGAAGAGGGCTTTTATACTCCAATTTCTAGGAGCTCAAAGTGCATCAAACCGCGAGGGGTTACAACCTCCACTTGGTCGCCAACTTTTTTGCCCATAAGCGCCGAAGCAATGGGCGTATTTACGGAAATCTTGTTTTGACTCAAGTCCGTCTCGGAATCAGATACCAGTGTATATGTAAACTCGGCCTTTGTATCGAGATTTCTTATGCTTACTTTGCTCAATATCTGAACAGTTTCGGTTTGGATCTGCGACTTATCAATGATGCGAGACGATAGAATTTGGTTTTGTATGCGAGCAATACGAGCCTCAAGCATACCTTGGGCTTCTTTTGCTGCATCGTACTCGGCATTTTCCGACAAGTCGCCTTTATCTCTTGCCTCAGCGATCATCTTCGAGATCTCGGGGCGTTGTACTGTCTCTAATTCTTTGAGTTCGGCAACAAGTTTGTCGTAACCCTCTTGGGTCATATAACTATATTCCATGCTTCTATTATCGTTTCACTAATGTGTTTTAGAACTTATTTCTTTCTAATCTCTCCTGAACTAATAAAAAACTTGGCAAGGTGGATTATCTCTACAATCTCCTTGCCAGATCTGATTAGTACAGCTACTTTTATTTCAAGTAATCAATGCAATGCCCTTAGATTCAGTCTATTATGTTTTTAGGCTGATCTTTATTTGCAAAGCTTCATTACATTCTAGGCTACAAAGATAGTGAAGATTATGATGCTGTGTTGAATTTGACTCGAAAAAAACGCTAAGGCTCGAGTTATGAGCCGTACCCAAAGGCAACTCCCACAGCTAAGCCAAAGGCTCTGCCGTGGGAGTTTGCGATTTCAATCAATTTATTCATTTTTTCAAGCTCTTTGCGAAAAAGAGCTACTAGACAATGAGCTTGTCAGTATAGAGGTGTGGAGAAATGAGATCTCAATTGAGGTCTCTGCAAAAGCATCCTTTTATGCTTTATATGCGCTTAGCATCCATGCCAGCTTTTCTTGGGCAGCCAGTAATCCCACCATCAGGTCGAGGCTAACTTCATCTCCCGCTTCGCTTGCAGCTTCGATCACATTCCTTTCAATCTTAATGAGAGTACTCGTAGAAGCTATTACGTTATCAATGCAGGCTTCGGCGCTGGTTAATTCATGCTCTTCTGCGATGCTCGATAGGGAGAGGAATTTGCTATATCGATTCTCTGGTTTTGAACCCAATTGCAAGATACGCTCGGCAACTTCATCGATGCTTTCAGCAAGTGCATTGTATGTGTTTTCGAACTGTTCGTGGAGTTCAAAGAACTGTTTGCCTTTGATGTTCCAGTGGAAGCCACGAAGGTTGCTATAATAGATATGCATGTTTGCAAGTAGTTCGTTAAGTCCTTCTACTACCTTAGCTGTTTTCTTTTTGTCGAGTCCGGTGATTGTTAATACAGTTTTCATAATCTTTTGAGTTTAGTGAGTCCCCCATGCTAAGTCTCAAGTATATTGTAGAGTTCTTTCTCGAGGGTCTCTGGTTTGGTTTATTATTACAATGCAAAGATAGGGGTAGAACAAAGCCCTGACAACAGACTCCATTAATACTTTTATAGACGTCATCTATCGTAGGGCTTAGTTTAGTCTCTTGCTAGAGCCGAGATTGCTCCTATTAGCTATGCTTGGCTAGAGAGAATAGGATTTCTAGTCCACCTGAGTGGCGATTCTTAGCCGAAATTTGACCCCCATGTATCTGTACTGCATTTCGCACGATAGAGAGTCCTAGTCCAGAGCCACCATCCATGCGGCTCCTACCTTCGTCAACGCGGTAAAATCTGTCGAAAAGCTTGTCGAGGACATCATTTTTTACACCTATCCCATCATCGGCAAAGCAGAAGTAGCAGTAGTTTGCATCGCTTGTGCTCAGGAATAGCTCCATCTTACTTGCATTTGTTGCATACTTGATGCTGTTTTCCATCAGGTTGCGAATGATGGCATAGAGCAGAGTAGCATTGGCATGAACTATGGTGCCTGCAGCTACGTGATTGACGAACTGAAGACCAGACTCCTTGATTTTTATCTCAAGATCGGAAGCAACTTCGTTTACAACTTCGTTTATCTTTAAGCCGCTAAGTGGATACAGCTCACTACCTTCTTCTATCTTGCTAAGCAGCGATACGTCGCCAATGAGCTCGGAGAGACGGATCAGCTGGTCGTAGGAGCGTTTGAGGAAATGCTGTACCTTTTCTGTGGGTAGGTTTGGCTGGTCAATGAGAGTTTCTACATAAGCCCTTATCGAACTAACTGGAGTACGCAATTCATGAGCAATGTTGTTCGTCATGTCGTGCTTTAGCTGGCGATCATGCTCTTGCTTGGTGATATTTGCCAAAATAATCTCGAAACTACGATCTGGAAACACTTGTACACGTACAGAATAGTGCTGTTCGTTTTTGCAAATCTTGTACTTCAGGATATTGCTACGCTCACTATTCTGCTGCTCGTCCAAGAAATGTTCGATAGCCTCGAGCTCAGGAATCTTTAGTATACGTTCATCGATGAGGAATGTTGGCTCATCGAGTATTTTGTTTAGTAGCTGAACGAAGTGACTATTGGCATAGATGTGCTCTTTGCGAGGTGAAAAAAAGGCTATCCCTTCGTCTGAAATAGCAAAGTGTTGCAATAGCTTCTCACGTTCTTGCTTTACACGTTGGTTGCTCTGCTCTAGTATTTTATACGTATTCATTACCTGTTGTCCGAGGTCTCCCAATTCGGTATGAGGAAACTGCACGTCGAGTACTTTCCCTTGATTTTTATTGGCAGTACTTACGAAGTTGCGCAGCGCTTGTACGGACTTTGCAAACTTATCGGCATAGAATAGTATTGTAAGTAATGCAAGCAAGAAAACCCCCATTACAAAATAGAGAAAAAGGTTATTGCCCGATAGAAAGTTTTTGTATTCAATTTGGTAGGGCATAGCCAACCGTACGAAGTAGTCTTGATAATGCTTGCTGAAGTAGTAGAGTTCGTAATTGAGTGTTTGGGAGAATCGGATGCTATGTCCGGTACGGTTGACCAAAGACTGCTGAATCTCGGGGCGGAGTAGGTGATTGTCCGTTTTGTTTAAGTCACTTACCTCATTGTCGTATCGTACTATCCCCGTTCGATCCACAATACTTACCCTCAGGTACTCTGGTAGAAATGTTACGATCTTTTTGAGCTCCATATTGCTACTTGTAAGGCTATCCTGTTTTTGGTCGAGGTATGCAAGCGAACAGAGATCGGCATATTCTTCGAGTCTATTTCTGATCGATTCCGTTTTGTAGTCTCTTTCTTGCTTGCGCTGAAAGAACACGATTACAGTTGCAAAGACAATAAATAGTAGGCTGAAGTAGGCAAAAATCTTGAGGTTATATCGATGCTTAATCATATACTTTGTTTATTCGTTACTCTTCGATGCTGATGCAGTAGCCATATCCCGAGCGGTTTATTATGCTGAGTTTGCTCGAGCCTAGTTTTTTGCGTAGTCGTGCTATGTGTACATCTACGGTTCGTTCGAGTACATAGCAGTCGTCTGGCCAAACGTTGTCGAGTATTTCGCTGCGTGAAAACACTCTCTCTGGCTCTTTGCTCAGAAGGATAAGTATCTCCAGCTCTTTCTTTGTTACTTGTAGTTCACTCTCGTTAAGGGAGGCTGTTTTTGAGTTTAGGTCAATCAGTAACCCGCCTAGTCTAATAAGTGTTTTTTCTACTTTTTCGCTATTCGATTGAGCCCTTTTTAGTACTGCTCTCACTCTTGCTAGTAGTTCTTTGATGCTGAAGGGTTTTGATAGGTAATCGTCTGCACCGAGACTGAAGCCTGTGAGCAAATCATTCTCGTTGTCCTTGGCAGTAAGAAACACGATGGGGGCTTCGGTGATGTTCTCTTTGCGAATCTGTTCGGCCATTTTAAAACCCGATATGCCTGGCATCATTACATCTAGTAGGATGAGGTCTACCGAACGAAGCTCTTTTGCTAGGGCTTCTTCGGCCGATGCAGCTTGTTCGACGCAATATCCTTCGCTCTCAAGATTGAACGTAAGTATTTCTCTCAGATCTTCTTCATCGTCTACTATCAGTATCGTTTTATTTTTGTTCGAGTTCATACTGTTTGTGATAATAATTATTGATTCAATGGCATGTGTTTGATGTTTTTCCCTTCGGTGAGGAATATAGCTGCTTCGGCGATATTGGTTGCATTGTCGCCTATACGCTCTATGTTGTAAGAGATTCCGCTTAGCGATACGATGTCTTTCATTAGCTGCTCGGAGCTATGCATCGTAGAGGCTATCTTAGGAATGTCCATAATGATTGCTTTGTGCTCTCTGTCTACATCTCTATCTTCGCCGATAATTGCCCTAGCTAGATCGGCCTCGCCACATACAAACGCTAAGATAGCACTCTGCAACATAGTAGAAGCCTTATTGAGCTGCGTACTTAATCTAGTTTGCATTGATTCGTATAGCTCTCCATCCAGATCGAGTTCGTTGATGAAGCGAATCATATTGAGCAATTGGTCTCCCACTCGTTCCATATAGCTTGCCATATCATAAAAGGAAATCATCTCTCTGAGGTCTGTAGCGCGTGGTGCAAAGAGCACAATGCCATTCATCACATCGTTGTGGATCTTTACTTCCATACTATCTATGATGGCTTCGTTTTCGCTCGCAAGCTCGTTGAGCGCAAGCTTATCTCCGCGTTTCTCAGCTATTAGGTTATTTACCAGTTCTATTTGTCTGCTCACGATGCGCGATAAGATATTGAAGTGCTCCCTTATTTGAGCGTTGTGTCGTTCTATGTTTGAAAGCATAATGCTGTTTCTTTTTTATATTAATGACTGTGCTTCCCTAACCGAAGTTGCCCGATAAGTAATCTTCAGTACGTTTGTCAGAAGGGTTGCTAAACATTTTAGCTGTCTCGTCGTACTCAACCAATTCTCCCAAATACATAAACATCGCTTTGTCTGAGATGCGTGCTGCTTGCGACATGTTGTGCGTTACTATTACAATGGCGATCTCATCTTTGAGCTTCAAAATTAGCTCTTCTATTTTGTTTGTTGCTATTGGATCCAATGCCGACGTTGGTTCGTCCATAAGCAATAGGTCTGGCTTAAGTGCCAAAGCACGAGCTATGCATAACCTTTGTTGCTGCCCACCCGACAGGAATGATCCTCTTTTCTGTAGCGTATCTTTCACTTCATTCCATAGTCCTACGCTTTGCAGGCTTTGCTCTACAATTTCTTCTTTTTCGCTTTTCTTTAGTCTTATGCCATTTAACTTGTATCCTGCCAATACATTCTCGGCAATACTCATGGTCGGAAATGGATTGGGGCGTTGGAATACCATCCCAGCCTTGCGCCTCACGCTCATAGCATCACCACGCAAAATGTCGTCTCCGTTGAGCATTATTTTGCCCGATACCTGGATGTCTTTGTAGAGTTCATGCATACGGTTTATGGCTCGTAGCAGTGTGCTCTTGCCACATCCACTGGGGCCCATGATAGAGGTAATCTCTCGGTCATATACTTTGGCACTAACGCCAGCAATAGCATACTTGCCAGGCGAGTATGAGATGCTTAGATTCTCTAGTTCTAATATGACTTTGGGTTCTTGATTCATAGTCTTTCGTTTCTATTTTAAGAGGCTAGGGATTAGGGCACAATGCGCCACTTAGCTGCCAGTCTTTTAGCTAAGATGTTGAGTGATAGTACGAGTAGGAGGAGAAACAATGATGAGCTCCAGATCATATTTAGTAGGTTGGGGTCATTGTAAAACTCCCAAATCAATAGTGGAACTGCGCTAACGGGTCTATCGAGCTCCCAGTTTATACGAGAGCTGCCTAAAGCAGTCATCATGAGTGGGGCTGTTTCGCCGATGATGCGTGAGATCGCAAGCAAAGTGCCTGTAAGTAAGCCTCCCATTGCCGCAGGAAGCAATACGCGTATCACCACTGAACTGTACGAGCAGCCTAGTGCTAGAGCAGCCTCTTTAAGAGAATCGGGTAGTCTGCAGAGAGTCTCTTCGGTAGAGCGAATGATGAGTGGTAGCATCATAAAGGCTAGAGCCAAAGCTCCTGCCAATGCCGAGTAGGAACCCATAGGTACGACTACCCAGGCATAGATTATTATCCCTACCACAATACTTGGTATTGCTTGTAATAGGTCTGTAAGGAAACGTATTAAAGAGGCCAACCTTTTATCTCTATGCTCCGATAGGTAGATGCCACCGAGTATACCTGTGGGTATAGCAACGAGTGAAGCGAATAGAACCATTAGTAGGGTGCCCACTATCCCATTGGCAATACCACCAGGTAGTATCTGCATCGTCTCTTGCGCTAGTTGAGCATCGAGCGACGATGGGGCGGTTTGGGCAAAGAAGTCGAATTTAAGTAACTGCTTGATTCCCTTGGCAAAAATGGTTCCGAGTATCAAGAATAGGGGTAGTACAGTGATGTACGTCAGCAGATTTACCGAGCCAGTCAGTGCTCGATCTTTCAGTTTTCGTATTCTTAGATTACTCATGATAGATTTCGTGTCATTAGTTTGGCTACAGCATTGATGAGGGCGGTAATCAAGAAAAGTAGCAAGGCAATGGCGATGAGCGAGCTGAGCTTTAGCCCATCAGCTTCGCCAAACTGATTGGCAATTAGGCTGGCCATACTATTGCCGGCATCACTAAGCTTCGTGGGCATTGCGTTGCTATTGCCTATAAGCATCGTTACAGCCATGGTTTCGCCCAAAGCCCTGCCGAGTGCTAATGTAAATGCGGCTAATATACCACTTCGCGAGTGCGGCAGTACTACCGATTGTGTTACTTCGGCACGGCTCGCTCCCATGCTGTAGGCTGCCTCCTTGAGCGAATTGGGGGTCATGGAGATAAACTCTGCACTGAGTGAGGATGCATACGGAATGATCATGATGCTAAGAACAAGTGCTGAGGTGATGATACCAAAACCTTGTTCATTAAAGCCCAATGAAATGACTAAAGGTCTAAAGGTGTAGAAGCCCCACAAGCCGTAGACAATTGAGGGAATTCCCGCTAGCAATTCGGTTAGCGAACTAATGACATGTGCTCTCTTGCTAGCTCGATAGAACTCGCCAGTGTATAGTGCAACAGGCATCGAGAATGGTATGCAAATAAGCAGGGCCAATAGGGAAGTAAGTAATGTACCTACAATAAATGCTAAGGCACCGTAACTTTCGCGACCTTCGGTCGGAATCCAGTCGCTCGAAGATAAGAATCCGAAGAAGCCAAAATGCCGAAAGGCTTGGCTGCTATCCGATACCAAGCTGTAGACCATGCCAGCCGATAGTAGCAAAACTAGTAGCCCAGCCATGAGCAGTAAAGAACGGAAGATACCGTCCTTTACCTTTGCCCATTGCAGATTGATTGCCAAATTCATAGCTCTATCAAGATTTGTCGTTTGTATATACTGATTCGTTGTGGCCATATATCTTGTAGTAGCCGTTGTTTTTCATCTCTTAGATCAAGATTTGAATGCCGTTTTGTACTACTTATAAGACTACTTATAAGGCTTTGCCTTGGTAGTTGATGCCATCGAGTTGCTTATTGGCAAGTTCGATGATATTGCTTGGTAGAGGTGCATAGTTAACCTTCGAAGCCATCGATTGAGCTTCGTCGCTTAGCAGCCACCTCATGAGATCTACTGTCGCTTTTGCTTGCTCTTCGGAGCGCTTATTGTAGTCTTGATCCTTGTAGAGTAGTATCCAAGTAAGACAGCTAATCGGATAAGCGTCTGCGCCCTCGGCATTAGTTATCATTGCTCGTGTGTCTGCAGGGATGTCTCCTGTGGCAGCTGCGCTAATGCTTTCGAGACTTGGGGCGATGTAGTTGCCTGCAGCATTGCGTATCAGAGCCGATGGAATGTTTTGTGCCATGCTATATTCGCTACCGATGTATCCGATTGCTCCCTCTGTCTGTGCAATGATGCCTGCTACGCCAGGATTTCCTTTTGCAGCCAATCCGTTTGGCCAGTCGAGAGACTTGCCTGTGCCCAGCCTCTCAGCCCACTCTGGGCTTGCCTTGCTCATGAAGTCGCTAAAAACGAAAGTAGTACCGCTACCGTCGCTACGATACACGGGGGTAATTTCTTTGTCGGGTAGTTGCAGCTCTGGATTTGCTTCCTTTATTTTGCTATCGTTCCATCTGTTTATCTTTCCTAGATAGATGTCTGCAATCAGCTTGGCATCCAGTTTGAGCCGATCTATCCCTTCGAGCTTGTATGCCAATACGACAGCGCCCATACAGGTAGGCATATGAACCACTTCGTCCATTCCACTGCTCTCTTCGTCGCTCAGAAAAGCATCGCTGGCTGCAAAGTCCACTACTTTGTCTTTTAGGCTACGTATTCCACCGCCACTACCTATTCCACCGTAATTGATGGCTGGCATTCCTGCTTCATGGTAGTTTTTGAATGCTAAACTATAGTAAGGCATGGGGAATGTAGCACCTGCTCCATCGAGCTGTTTTACTTCCCCGCTGTTTGTTCTGCTACAAGAAGCAAGAAGCATAGCCAAGCCAGCTAATCCGAGTACTGATTGTTTCATCGTTTTGATCTTCATGTTTTCTTTGTTATTTCAATATGCTTTTAGGACAAGTCCCATGTTGTTGCTTTCTGGGTGCAAGTTTACTGCCAAATTGTTAAGCCTTCGGTGTTTACTTGTTAAGATGCTGTTACGTGTTGCAATTTTGTTTCGTTTATTGCAAAGCTCCAATCTAAGAGTCTCCTTATTGTAATAGTACTATCTTTGCAGGAGCAGAATGCAACTTGGTGTTGCATCACTCAAGCCATCAAGCATATTTCTAATCCGAAAAGAAACATTGATCCATGAAACAAATACGCACCGATCTTCTTTGTTTGCTACTTCTAGCCTTGGCTTTACCCACTATTGTTATGGCTCAAGGGGCAGCACGATTGACACTTCCCTATAAAATTGAAATACCTGCCGATTCGGAGTTTGAGTATTATCTGTCGGCCATAGGGACTCAGCCATTGAGATGGGAGGTGGAGGATTTGCCTATGGGTATGAAGCTCGATGCAAATACAGGCAAGCTATATGGCAGGAGTCCAATGCGTGGCGAATTTTTTATTAAGGTTCAGGTGAGCAATTCGGTGGGGGTAGACTCAGCACGTGTAGTATTGGCTTCGGGAGGTAGGCCAGAGCGCTATTTGCATATGGGCTGGAGTAGTAGTTGGTTACCCGCAGACGAGCTGAATGAAACAAGTGTGATGGCAATAGCAGATGCTATGGTTCAAACTGGATTGGCAGCAGCAGGCTATCGCTTGGTGCAGATAGATGGTCCTTGGCAGGCCAAGCAGCGTAATGAATTGGGGCAGATCGAAGCCGATAGTACCCGATTCCCTCGCGGAATAGCCTTCCTCTCGGACTATCTGAAGCAACGAGGCTTAAGCCTAGGACTATCATCCAATGCTTCGCCTCATACGATACACGGATTGCCAGGCAGCTTGGACTTCGAACAGCAAGATCTTGAGCAGTATAGCAAATGGGGAATTAGTCGCCTCAAATACGATTACTGCTGCTCGCCCCCTATATCCATTGTGGCTCAAAGTCGCTTCGGAGCCATGGGACGAAGCATCAAATCGATGGCTGTACCTATTAGTTTTGATATTTGTGAGTGGGGTGAATTGCAGCCCTGGCAGTGGGCAAAAGCCGTCGAAGCAAGAAGCTGGCAGTCTACTTGGGACGTTCACGACCGATGGCTTGCCAAGCGCTATTCGAAGAAAGATAATGGTATATGGAACGCTGTACAGATGAACTTGCAATCTTTGAAAGTTGCCGAACGAATAAATTGTATGAGCGATGCCGGTTTGTTACTGATGGGTATCAAAGAGGCTTCACTTGAAGAGCATACCTATAGTGCTCAACTTATGATGTGGGCTATGATGAGGTCTCCACTTATTATGGCAGCAGACCCACGCCAGCTAAGTGCTAAGGCGATCGAACAACTCTGCGACGAAGAGTTGCTTGCTATTGTAAAGGAGCCTTATGGATCGCCATTGCAGGTGAAAAAACTAAGCCAAGGTGTCGAATTGTGGCAGCGTAAGCTACGCAAAGGGTATTCGGTCTATCTTATTGTAAATGCTGGCACCGATAGCATTGAAATTCCGGTCAAAGAGTTAATCCCCAATCTGAGGCTTATGGATATCAGCCTGGGTACTCGTCGCACGTCGCTTACACTACCTTCCGAACTTGCACCTCGTCAGGCACTACTGCTACGCTCTTACTGATTTTGAATTGGAGTTTGATGTGTTATCGAGCTCCAGGAAGGCTGTAGAGGTATTTTATCTCTTCGGCCCATAGTGTGGGGTCGGGTGTTTCCAGTATGATTGGGATAGCGTTCATTCGCACGTCTGCCATTAATAGCTCAAAGAGTTTATTTCCCATCACACCCTTTCCTATTACTTCGTGACGGTCCACTCGTGTGCCAAGCTCTTTTTTTGAGTCGTTGAGGTGGATACCGCACAAGTACTTCATACCCACTGTTTTATCGAAATTGTCCATCGTTTGCTGATATCCTTCTACAGTTCGTATCTCGTAACCAGCCGCAAGCGTGTGAGCCGTGTCGATGCATACACCTATTCGGCTAGGATCTTTTACCCCTTGGATGATATACGCCAAATGCTCGAACTTAAACCCGAGATTACTTCCTTGACCTGCCGTATTCTCAATTACTGCCTTTACTCCGTCTGTGTTTTCAAGGGCGTGGTCTATGCCTCGAATGATATGATTGAGACATTCCTCCTCGGAAGTCTTGTTGAGGTGGCTCCCAGGGTGGAAGTTCAGCAGAGGGATACCTAGCTCTTGGCAACGGCTCATCTCATCTGTAAAAGCATTGATGCTCTTTTGTCTCGCTTCTTCGTCGGGGTTGCCCATATTGGTGAGGTAGCTATTATGAGCAAGGATATACTTTGCTTCTATTCCTGCTAGCTCGCAGTTTGCAGCGAATAGCTCAATATTCTTCTTGCTGAGCGGAGCAGCATTCCACTGCCGTTGGTTTTTGGTAAATAATGCAAATGCTTTTGCTCCAATCTCTTTGGCATTAAGCGGGGCGTTTTCTACGCCACCCGAAGCACTAACGTGCGCTCCTATGTACTTCATATGCGTGTTTCTTTTTAATTTGGTGAAGCTCTGTACTTTTAGGCAAAGGGCTTCGTTTACAGAGATAACACGATTGTGCCGAAGGAGGTTTATTATTGTATCACTCGGACGCAGTTTTCTTCTAAATAACTTTGAGTTTTGAGGAAAAACTCATTTTATTCAGCATTGCTACACTACTGTTTCAGATTCTATCGCCTTTCTGATCGAAAATGATTGGTCCGTTACTATCCTTTCCACTTAGTTTTAGAAGCTGAGAACGACAGCAAAGCATTTGAGTTGTTTCCTGAGTCTTATCAGAGCTGCGATTATGGGGTGAAAGCTGTTTCAATTGTGTGGGGACGAAACAGCAGGGGGTCCTGCATATCAGGGAGTTGTTTCGTTGGTGCATGCGATCTCACTATACTAAACTGGTAGATAGCGAACGGCATAATTGGCGTAGCGAGAGATCGCTAAAACGAAAGTAGGAGCTAAACAACCATGATTCGTGTTTAGCTCCTACTCGATTGAAATATGGAAAACTAGATCCTATTTTTCGATCTTGCCTGTTTCTCTTAACTTGCGTACAATACTATCGAGAAGACCATTCACAAAAGTGCCACTCTTGTTCGTGCTAAATAGCTTGGCCAAGTCAATGTATTCGTTTACACTTACTGCGGCAGGGATATCGGGGAAGTGTATAAGTTCGGTTACGGCCAATTGCATAATGAGCATATCCATGTCGGCAATGCGTTCGGCTTCCCAGTTGATGAGGTTATCTTCTATTAGTTTGCGGTAGAGGTCTCCATTCGAAAGTGCCAGTTCGAGTAGTTTGCGTGCCATCTGCTCGTCTTCTTCGTCTTTGTACATGGGCATAAGCTCCGACTTAGACGATATCTTCTTGATGCTTTTTAGAACAAATTCGGATACGATGGCATAGGGGAGGTCTTTGGGATTGTCTGTTTTGTAGTGTTCGGTACCCATCGCTTCACTCACCACCTGTTCAACGTTTTCAATATCGGGCGCTTCCTCAACCTCGATTTTTTCTTCTATAAAAAGCTGATTGTCCCAAAAGGGGCATTCTGCTTCAAGAATATCTGCCACGCTAGAGTCAGTAAGGATAACTTCGCGCATCGCATTAACCCAGAAACTGCGATCTTGGGCTATGCCTTCCCCTTTTTCGTTCTTGATGTAATTGTTGTATGCTTCGGAATTTAGCAGCTTGCGGTGCAAAGGACGGAGAGAGAAGTCGATTTGGCTCCATCTGAGCTTGTTTTCGTCTGCCCAATCTTGCAAAAATTCATCCTGTTCCAATAGAATAGCCACTTTGTTATTGGCTAGTTTCATGTTCGGATTACGATCTTCGGCAGTGGCCAGATGCTTCCGTTTATTAATCTCGAGTTGCTTTTTATGCAACTCGGTGAGCTCTACTATAAGCAATAGTAAAAAAAGGTAGAGATCGTAAGTCCGCTTTAGGCTGTTGTCTAATTGTTTGAGAATGGCATTGAGCTTATTCTCGCCCCCATGATAGTATTCATAGGCCAATTGTAGTACGCGGATTCTAATGAGCACTCGATTAATCATCGCTTCTTTGGTCTTGACTTGTTGTTTTGTCGGCACAAAGTTATTAAAAAAGCTCGGTCTGATGACATAATGTCGATCAAACCGAGCTTAAAATCTTGTTTTTCTCAATTTGCTTTTGAGCTAATCTGCCCTCGCAACTCTAATGTTGAGGGTTAAAGGATTATTTCAAATCATTTATGCTTCGTACAAAAGTTTGCTTGTTGGCAGTATGATTACTTCTCAAGCTCGTCGAGTTTTTCATCGAGTAGCTTTATCTTTTCTATCAGCAGTGCTATCTCATCGTGTAGTTTAGCAAGTCGTTTTTCCATTTCGCCGAGAAGCGTGTTTCCTTCTTTACTCGATACTTTGAGGAATTCTAAATTGTTGCTATAAGTCTTTTCTTCTTGGCGCATACGATCTAGTGCACGCATCATTTTATCTCGATCGTTGAGCAGAGAGCGTTTGCTGCCTTCAGCGTTGGCATCGTCGAGCGAAGCACTAAAAGCTTCGAGCCTACGAGTCTTGTGCTTATTTCCCAGTTTCTGGTGTAGCACTTCGAGCAAGTCGCGATAGCTGCTATGAATCTTGTCTTTTTCGCGGAAAGGTACGTGTCCAACGCTTTTCCAGGTGCTATTAATCCTGCCAAACTCTTCGTTAACCTTGTCAAGGTCTTCTTCTTCGAGCAGTTTTCTCAACTCGTCAATAAGATCTTGTTTTTTCTTAAGGTTTTCTCTTTCTATCGAGCGGAAGTGTTGTGAGTCTTCTTTCTTGCGGTTGAAGTAATTGTCGCAAGCCGTAGAGAAACGATTCCAAAGCTCTTGATTTTGCTTGTGTGCAGTAGGCCCAATTTGTTTCCATTCCTTTTGCATCTCCACGAAGCGCTTTGTGCTTTTGCCCCATTCGCTACTATCCTGCAAAGCTTCAGCCTCTACTGTAAGGCTCAATTTTTTTTGATAATTGAGTTGTTGTTCCTCTTTATACGCAGCGAAGAAATCCTTTTTGTTATTGAAGAATACATCGCAAGCGGTTCTAAAACGTTCGTAGACTCTATCACTTTCAGCTTTTGGGCTGTAGCCGATGGTTTTCCATTTAGCTTGAACATCAAGTACCTCTTTTGTTTTTGCTTGCCATTTATTGGGGCTTGTAATCTGTTTGTAGTCGATAGACTCTATTTCTACGCAGAGAGCCTCTTTGGCTTGCAAATTGAGTTGAGTTTGTTCTTTCTGTTTGATGAAAAACTCGTGGTGATTCTTATTGATTGTTGTTGAAGCAGCCTTGAATTGGCGCCATATTTCCTCGCGCATATTTCGAGCTACAGGGCCTAAGTCTCGCCACTTGTTGTGAAGATCTTGAAGGCTACGAAGCGCGGCTGCATAGTCGGTGCTTGTAGTCAGTTCTTCGGCTTGTTTTATGAGTTCAAGTTTAGCTTCAAGGTTCTTTTTGAAGTCATACTCCCTAAACTCGTCATTGATCTGTTTGAGATCGTAAAACTGCTCTACGAGTAAGTTGTACTCCTTGATTAGTTTATTGTTGTGTTGGTGAGGTGCTGGACCTACCTCTTTCCATTCTTTGCGAATCTCATGGAAGATGGGACTGATTTGGCCAAAGTCGCCTTGGTCGCTCAATAAGTCTTTGAGGCGTTTAATGAGGGCTTCCTTAGTAATAAGATTGGCTTCAAATTCTTTTTCTTGCTCTTCGAGGCGTTTCTGGTTTTGTTCCTTGAAGAGTTGCAATAGATCCTTTAGCCTTTCTTCGTTAGCGCTAGTAGCTTGTTGGGCTTCGAAGGTTTCGCTTTCTTCGTCACTCAAGTCAGACTTGATAAGTTTGTTAAAGCTTTTCCTGTATTGATCCACTACAAGACGCTTTGGCAATACGTCGCCACTGAGCAACTCGGCCAAACTGTTGAGTATTTCCTCTTCACTCATTGTGCTTAGTCGTTTGTTGAGCTCCTGAAGGTCTACATTGTCACTTGCAGTGATGGCATCGCTAAGTTTATTGTATTCGATCTCTTCATCGGTCTCGGCTTTACCATCAGGAGCTACCTTTGTTTCGGTTGCTAGGGTAGAAGCTTTTTCTTCGCCTACGCTGTCTTTTTCTTTGTTTGCGTCTGTCTGAGCTGCTGCAGAAGGATCGTTACTTTGTGTTAGCTCTTTGTCGGGCTGTTGCTCTTCAGAAAGGGTAGATAAGTCAGTCATATCACTATTTACTATGATAAGTTACATTAAAAGCAAGCATCAGGTGCAGAAGTCTGTCTCATCATACTTCAGACCGTCCAATTGCTTATCGTTATTCGTTAATAGATGGGCACATTATCCCACTATATCACTCCAAAATAAGTCATTTTCTTTGAGTTATGAGCAATATTACTGATTTTTTTTGACTTCTGTTGCCAAGTACACTCCAAGCACTCCCTTTATATCGTCTTATATCGCCCTTTTATGCATATTTTACTAACTTTGCTAATCGAGTATGACGGAGGCTTTACAGCTTGTTTTTTGTGACTTTCGCGTTCTTGACCTTTGATTCTTTACATCCAACTAAAGTGTGTAAGTATAATCCTTATTGACAATGATGAAAAAAATATTTAGATCATTATTTAAAGGTTCTTCAACCAATGATAAAAGTGCTCAGACTGAGGAACAAAATACAGAGCTTGCAACAAAGGCAGCTTCAGATAGAGATAATATACTGCGAGCAGATACGTTGAAGTTTGACGCAATACGAGCAATGAAAATCAACGAATTTGACTTCGCCATCGAAGCTTTACTCAAGTCTTTAGAGCTCAGACCCGAGTTTGAAGCACGTTATTACTTGGCCGATGTGTACAATCGGGTGGGGAATACGATAGCAGCATTGGAGCATATGAATCTACTTCTCGAGGAAGAGCCCGATCATATCCCTACTTTGCTCAATAGAGCAAAGCTGCGATTGGCTCAAAAAGAAGCCCAGCTAGCTTTGGGTGACTTAGAACATGCACAGACTTTAGCTAGCGAAGATGAGGAGAAAGCGTTGTTGTACTATGTCGAAGCTCAATGCTATGAGGCTCTAGACTCGAATGAAAAGGCCCTCGAAGCTGTTAATAAGACGCTATTGATAGATGGCGATCTACGTATGCCTGCTTTGCTACTACGCACGCAACTCCACTACGATGGAAGACGCTTTGATGAGGCCGAATTAGATGTGCAAAAAGGGAGAGCCGACTATCCAGAGGAAGAATCGTTTCTAATATGGCAGGGTAAGATATTTGCTCAGCGCGAAGGTTGGGAGCAGGCCGAACAGTGCTTTAACCAGGTGTTGGATCTGAATCCGTTTAGTGAAGAGGCTCATCTTTCTATCGCAAAAATGCTAATCCGGAAAAACGAGGAGCAGAAAGCTGAGGCCTATCTACGTGAATCCTTGGAGGAATTGCCTTCGTCAGTTGCTTTGCATCTATTACTCATCGAACTCTTGAAGGGCTCTGGTAGAAATGCCGAAGCTGAAGAGCTGAAGGCTGCATTAGCAGAACTAGGTGCAAGTGATTCTTCGCTCGATTTTTCACAGCTCTATGCGGGTGGTTTGTATTAACCAGCAAATAGAAAGATGGCAAAAGGAAAGAAAAAGACTTATGTTGTTTGGGTCGGAATCGAACCTGGCGTTTACGATACCTGGCGTGAAGCAGAGACTCAAGTTAGGGGCTTCGAAGGAGCCCGATATAAGGCCTTTGAATCACAATCGGAAGCCTTAAGGGCCTTCGAAGATGGCTACGATCTATATAAAAAACGCTCTTATGGTGTGGCTGGTGAAGGTGGTGCCGATAGACCTCCACAGCCTACTGGCGCTAGAGGGAACGGTCCTATATGGGAAAGCATTTCTGTTGATGCTGCATGTAGTGGAAATCCAGGCCCTATGGAGTATAGAGGGGTGCTAAGTAATAGTAAGACTCAGATTTTTCACCAAGGACCATTCGCCGATGGCACCAATAACGTAGGCGAGTTTCTTGCCTTGGTGCATGCGTTGGCTCTTCTCGATAAGATGAACAAGCATCAAATGCCAATCTATTCGGATAGTATGACAGCAATTGCTTGGGTAAGGAATAAACGTGCAAAGACTTTACTGAAGCGAACCGAGAAGAATGAGCAAATCTTCGATCTGATAGCCAGAGCTGAGACCTGGCTCGCAACACATGAAATAAAGAACCCGATTCTAAAGTGGAATACGCAGGATTGGTTGGAGATTCCTGCAGATTTTGGGCGTAAGTGAAAAGGCTTTTCTATTTCAATCCGGGACATGAGATGGCTTTTCTTAAATCTACAAAGAAGCCATTTGCTCCAACGAAGCTCATACAGCAAATGCAGAGAGATTTGGCTGCATTGCCCGCTTGGCTCAGTAGAGAAGAGGGAGATAAGGTGCTTTGCCCTGCAAACACTCCGCAATGGAGTAAAGGGATGCCATTGGTGCCTAAAGCTGATCTGCTGAGGGTAGGAAAGCAGCATGAAGTTAATGGGGTTGCAAGCCTCGAATTGTGGGGGCAAGAGGAGATGTGGCGTCGCTATGCAGTAGAGCAATGCCAAGGGCTGGGTCTTGATTTGCACTCAAAACCAGTACATCCAGAATTGAGCGCACTAACACATCGGAGACAAAGTGCCCACTGTTTGAATTTCCTGCATAGTCAGTTGGCTTATCCAGCAGAGTTAATCCCCCATTGGTACACTGGAATCGAGAGTTTTAAGTCGAGCTGTACAGAAGATTTTCGATCTGATAGTAGTTTGCTGCTCAAAGTTCCTTATAGTTCTTCGGGCAGAGGTTTGTTTTGGATAAATGATTTGACTAAGCACAGCGAGTGGGAAAGAATAGAACGCTTTACTTCGCAATACAGTGAATTTAGTGTTGAGCCTCAAATTGAAATCGTACAAGATCTGGCTATGGAGTTTATGGTCGATGCCGATGCTGGTACTTCATTTGTTGCCTATTCACTCTTCGAAACAGGTGAGCGGGGAGCCTACTTGGGGAATCGAATGGCCGATCAGTCTCACTTAGTCAGAGATCTCTGTCAATACGTCTCAATGGAGTCCTTAATAAGCCTCCAAGAGCAACTTTGTTCCTACTTCGATCAGTATTATACTCCATACTACAAGGGGTATGTAGGCGTCGATATGGCATTGTATAGAACTCATGATGGTATTCGATTGCATCCCTGCATTGAAATAAATCCGCGTTGTACCATGGGCTTGCTAGCAGCATTGCTTTATCGCCATTATCTATTTGAGGGTGCGGAAGGGATATTTAGGGTTGCTTCATATAAAGGTCGGGGCATGGCAAAACAGTTTGCTGTCGAAGCCTTCAATGTATATCCAACTCTGGTCATCGATGGTAGATTGAGCAAGGGCTTTTTACCACTTAGCCCTTTCGACGAAGAAAGTCGCTTTTTGGCGTATGTGATTCTTAACTAGTGGAATGATCACTTGCGGTCTCTTACTCTTTTTTTGAGGCTGAGATTCCCAGTGACTCGTAATTTGATAAAGTTCAGTAACGTAGTGACAATGAAAAAGATTAGTATACAGAAAGCAATCAATCAAGTATTGCCTAGAAAAATACAGCTTAGAGGGGCTGTTTTTGCTCTCTTCTCTTTGATGTTTCTATTCGCTTCTTGTGCAAGTAAAAAACTCAATAGCCGGATGGCGACTGTATCTCAATTGCCAAAGCGGGAATTTAGAGCGGCATGGATACAAACAGTCTATCAAGATGAATATGCAAGGCTAAGTACCGAAGCCATGCAGCGTTTGTTTGTAGAGCGCCTCGATAAGTTAAAAGCTGCTGGATGTAATGCTGTAATTTTTCAAATAAGGCCAGAGAGTGATGCTTGGTATGCTTCAGAGATTGAGCCATGGAGTAAATTTTTGACGGGTAAGCAAGGGCGTGCTCCACAACCATACTGGGATCCACTTGCTTTTTTAATCGAGGAGTGTCACAGCCGTGCCATGGAACTGCATGCTTGGATCAATCCTTACAGAGCATCCACTTCTGCTGGTGCCTATCTAGCTCCCAATCACCCCTATAATAGATACCCAGAACGATTCGTAACCTACAATAATCAGCTCTATTACGATCCAGGTTACCCCGAAAATC
>CAZHWP010000013.1:8099-18731 GCA_964535945.1 uncultured Porphyromonas sp. | reverse complement strand
ATATCTGTCGTATAGTGAAGGATGTCCTTCTGCGCTATGATGTCGATGCCATCCATATGGACGATTATTTTTATCCCTATCCTGTAGCTGGCTTGCCCTTCCCCGACGAAGCTAGTTTTACACGCTATGGTAAAGCTTTCGGATCTAAAGCTAAGGCCGATTGGCGCAGGGATAACGTAAATCAACTTGTGCGTGAAATAAAAGAGACAATACTGAGCAATAAGCCGTGGGTACGCTTCGGCATTAGTCCTTTTGGTATTTATCGCAATGAAGCTTCTACGGCCGATCGATCTGGAAGTAAAACTTACGGTTTGCAAAACTACGACGATCTTTATGCCGATGTTTTGTTGTGGCTCGAAAACAGATGGATTGACTACGTAATTCCTCAAATATACTGGGAGATTGGTCATAAGTCTGCCGATTACCTTACGCTTACAAACTGGTGGGGGAGACAAAAATTAGGCATAGCTCATCTTTACATCGGTCAAGATGTAAAACGCACGATGGATGCAAGACAGCTAACTGAAAAGTTGGAGCTCGAACGAAGCAATTCACAAGGACATGCCTGGTGGCCTGCAGGCGAAGTCTATGGAAACTACCGAGCTGTGTCGGATAGTTTGAAAAGGTATCACCAACGTTATGCCTCACTTATTCCAGCATTCGACTCGATGCACAAGAATAAACCAAGCAAAGTGAAGGGCTTGCACGTTGCAAACTTGTCTGGAGCACGTCATCTGCTTTGGCTAGACGAGCGTAAAAAAAACACCCCCGAGCATCATTCATACTATGTGGTCTATGCTTTCCGTAAAGGGGTAAAGAAAAACTATGACAATCCTCGAAATATACTCGCCATTACCGGTCGAAATAGCTTCAAAATCCCCGCCGATCTTTCCAAAGAGACTGTTGTCTATGCTGTTACCGCCGTCGATCGCTTTCATAATGAGAGTAAGGCCAAAAAGATAAAGGTGAAGCCATAGTTAATCTTTGCTTTAAGCTCTACAAATACCCACTGAGAATGTGCAAACAGTTCTTAGGGATATTTTCAAATTTTGTAACTATCTTAGCCGAATATTTTGAAGGCTTTTGCAAGATTCGATTCAAATAAAACATTTAGCATATGTCATCTGGAAACATGGATACCCCAAACAAAAAAACTAAGAGTACATACTCTCCTCGCAATTCAGCATTTGGAGGATTCCTTTCCCTCATCTGGCAGTACAAGTTTATTTTAGCTGCTATCTCCTTACTAATCCTAATAAATGGAGCAATCAAGTACAAACAGGCACGAGGGCCCGTCAACACGTATTTCTGTTCTTTTACCTCTGCCTACCCCGAGTATAGCTCGAAGAATCAAGGCCGTCAGATCAATAATAACGAAAATCTTCATGGTGCATACATCCCTCGATGGCTTAGTGCCACTTCGGTAGACCATGCCAAGATTCTTGGCTGGGCTCTATCGACTGATCTTGTCGATAGGGTAGGAGATAAGGTGCAGTACGATGTCAATTATTTTAAGCAGGGGCTTGTGTCTAAAACAGATATCTACGATTCTACACCTCTCTTTGTCGAGTTTGTGGACTGTGGTATTAAGGATCAATGTGTGCTAGAGATACTTAGCGACTCTGTTTCGCATAAGTTGACGAAACTCAATGGGGTTTTTCAAAATGAGGCAGTATTGATCGATGAGCCGATCGAGCTTTTCGTAAACCAAGCAGTAAATACTCCTTTCGGAAGGATCGTGTTGAGAGAGACTGGCGAGCTATATGAAAGAGAATATGATCGTGTGAAGAAACAGTATGGTAGCATCATTCCTTCCGTAATTATGGTGGAAAAGTCAACCAAGCTTGATGCCCGATTGCGCTACGATACATACCTCACAGTCGATCAAGAGGGCGAAGTGGTGAAAGTAGAACTTAGTACAGATAGAAGTCCTAAGTTTGGACTCGCTTTCTTGCAAGCATTCCTCGATGAGCTCAATCTACTTTCGATGGAGCGGTATATTAATGAACAGAAGGAACTGAAAGTAATGACCGTAGATGCTCTCCGTTTGATGGTTTCGAAAGATAGTACTCATATTGCATCGATGTTAGCTGGAACGGGAGTCGAGGGAGATCTGAAGAGGTCAGAGTCTGACCTAAAACTTAAGTTGAGTGCCCTTGCCAATGAGCTCGAGGTAGATGAACTGCTCTCTTTAGCAAAGTCCGCAATTATTGTTATCGACCCGCCCAAGGAGGTGCCAGGAAAGAGTTCCAAAATTCTTATACTTCTCATCAATGTGATTCTTGCTGCGATCGTCCCTCTCTTTTTGCTTTACGCCTATATCGCTGTGCGACGTGTAATGCTCGGGGTTAAGGATGTTCCACAAGCTTTGCAGGGTAAGATATTGAGTGTTGTAGCTATGTTTAGACGCAAGTGCTTGAAACCAAACAAATCGGTCGATTCACTACGCTTGGCACTTGATAAGCAACTAAAGTCCGAATCTAATCCATGCATACTGCTTGCTGGTCTTAGTAGTCGAGAAGATTCCGATCTGATTGCGAAAGCTCTGCTTAAGAGCTATGAACGAAAAGGGATTCAAGCCGAAGTGATTCGATACAATACAAAGAACTCTAGGAAGAGCTCGGATAACAAGCTCGCAATTAGTAGCTTCGATCCTCAAAGCACAAGCGTGGCCGAATTGGCAGCAATAATAGAGCGAAACAAGGCTGCTGGAAAAATTCAGATAGTGGAGTGTTCGGCTATTGCACGCAATACGCATGCACTCGAGCTAACTCCTTTTGCAGATATTGCAGTGTTGCTACACCAGCTTGGCCGTTCGTCGATCAATCATAGCGAAGATGCACAGCACTTTATCGATAATAGTCAGACAGAGGTCTTTGCTACCTGGTTTAGACTGTATTAAGCTGTCTTCAAGTCTTTTTGCCAAACAAGTTGAGGCCTAATTTAAGATCAATCCAGCTATGCCAATCATAAAAAGTATTTTAGATACAGACCTCTATAAGTTTACTACAGGCTATGCCTATTCCAAGCTGTTTCCACGGGCCTGTGGCAGATTTAGTTTTATAGATCGGAATAGGCTAAGCTATCCAGAGGGCTTTGTCAATGCGCTCAGAGACGAAATTAATGCGATGAGTAGCTTGTCTTTGAGCAAGGAAGAGAAGGCTTTCCTCGAACGAGAACTGCCCTATTTACCTCCCACCTATATAGACTTTTTGCAGGGCTATCGCTTCGATCCAGACGAGGTAAAACTATCGCTCCATGAGGGGCAGCTAAAGATCGAGGCTGAGGGCTTGCTCTATCGCATTACTCTGTGGGAAACTCCCATATTGGCTCTGGTTAGCGAGCTCTACTACCGACTGCTGGGGAAGAAGCCCGATTGGGAGCACGTAGAAAGGGAAAGTATACGAAAAGCTCGCTTAATGGAAGAAAATGAGGCAAGCTTTTCACTCTTTGGTATGCGTCGACGCTTTAGCCACGAGGTCGAAGATCGGGTTACATCATGGATGAAAGAGCATGCCCCACGTACGCTTTTTGGCACTAGCAACGTTTACTTCGCCCTTAAGCATGGTTTGCGCGTATCAGGTACACATCCGCACGAATGGATACAATTTCATGCTGCCACCTACGGCTACAAAATGGCCAACTATATGGCGATGGAGAATTGGATCAATGTGTACGATGGAGATCTGGGTACGGTGCTTACAGATACTTATACAACCGACGTCTTTCTCAAAAACTTTAGCAAGAAGCATGCGATGCTATTTACTAGCCTTAGGCACGATAGTGGCGATCCGGCCCTATTTTTAGATAAGGTAGTAAAGCGTTATGAAGATCTACGTGTAGACCCGAAGATTAAATATTTAATTTTTTCTGACGGATTAAATGCAGAGAGGGCTATCGAAATAAAAGCGCTCTGCAAGGATCGTATTAAAGCCAGCTTTGGAATTGGCACAAACTTTACAAACGATGTCGGTAATGGAGTAAAACCGCTAAATATTGTGATGAAGCTTTGGCAATGCAAGATGACTGCAAAAGAAGAGTGGCAGTACTGTGTCAAACTTAGTGATGTGGCAGGCAAGCATACAGGCGATCCTAGTGAGCTCGCACTTGCCAAATCTACCCTCGGGATAGCTACGTAATTGATAATCGAAGTAAGCCCATTCTTTATCATGAAATCGCGTGTAGCATTGTATTTTGGCTCTTTCAATCCCATGCATATTGGCCATTTAGCCTTGGCCAACTATCTGACGGAGTATAGCGACTTTGAAGAGCTATGCTTTGTACCGAGTCCGCTCAATCCGCTCAAAGATAGCCGAGATATTTTGTCCTACGAGCTGCGATGTAACATCGTAGAGAAGTCTGTGGAGGCCGATGATCGTTTTAGAGTAGAGCGACTCGAATGTATCTTGCCTCAGCCTCACTATACGGTGCGTACGCTGCGTGCCCTCTCAATGCTCTATCCTCAGAAACAGTTTGTACTACTTATCGGGGCAGACAATTGGAATAACTTCGAACGCTGGTACGAACATGATCGTATCGTAGCAAACTGGCCTATTTGTATCTATCCACGTAGGGGATATAAGATAGATGCAAGGTCTTTGCCAGCCAACTGTGAGTATATAGCCGATGCTCCTTGCATAGATGTGTCATCTACAACCATAAGAAATAGTATGCGCCAGGGACTTGATCTGCGCTATTGGCTGCCCAATCCCGAATGCTTCGATCAAATCAAAGAAGAACTCCTAGAGAAAACATCTAAAAGTGCTTTTACAAATGAAAAATAGTGATCAAGAAAATATGCTCACTTTAGCTGTCTTCGAGCAATCATATTTAGCCGAGCAACTGCAGTTATTATTGGAGGCCGAAGGCATACCTTCATACGTACGAAATGAATATAGCAATCGTATGTTTGGTTCGCTAATTGGGGTAGGTGGTGTTCGAGTAGAGCTGCTCGAACACGATTACGAACGAGCCCTAGCTTTGCTAAGTGAGATGGAAATTGATATAGCCAATCCTGGAGAGTCTCAGCTAGGACAGGTGTCAAACCTTGCTGAGAGACTACCATTTTTTAGAAAAAAAACGCTCGAATTTAGGCTTTGGGCGCTATTCTTTGGGCTAGCAATTATTGTTTTGCTTGGTGTATTGGTCTATTACTTCTTCAAGGGTGGCGTGTCATAGCATTGCTATTGCAATGATGTTGTGCTGCATTAATTTTGTAGCTGCTGCATCGAACTACCTATTGTACATATGAGTAGTGGCGTTGATGAAGTTTTTGAGGACTTCCGATTCGGCCGAGTCTATCAGTTCGCTAGAGCCAACCCATTCCAAAACGCCTTTACGTAGAAATACGATCTTATCGCCAATGTTTTTCACCGAGTTCATATCGTGTGTATTTACTACGGTAGTCATGCCATGTTCCTGTGTAATACTATGAATCAGATCGTCTATCATGATAGCCGTCTTGGGATCGAGACCAGAATTTGGCTCATCGCAGAATAGATATTTTGGTTCGAGAGCTATCGCACGAGCAATGGCGGCACGCTTCATCATACCACCACTGATTTCGCTAGGATACTTTCTACTCGCATCGGCCAGTCCTACACGCTTGATGAAGTTCAATGCTTTTTCTTTGCGTATCGATGCTTTGTCTTTCGAAAACATATTCATCGGAAACATTACATTTTCAAGCACCGTCATACTATCAAAAAGGGCAGAGCCTTGGAATAGCATCCCCACCTCTTTGCGCAACTCCTTCATAGACTTCATACCCATCTGAGTAATATCTCTTCCATCGAAGAGGATCTCGCCCGAGTCGGGTAGCATCAATCCTATTATGCACTTGAGCAGTACAGTCTTACCCGCACCACTTCGACCAATAATTAGGTTTGTTTTGCCTGGTTCGAAGCTGCAACTAATGCCTTTTAGTACCTCTTTTTCTTCGAAAGCCTTATATATATTCTTTACTTCTATCATGAAATCAATTTTGGCATTTGCCCATCGAGCTACTTAGGTTAGTAATAAATTGGTGAGAAGAAGGTCGGCTACTAGTATTAAGATGCTGCACTGTACCACAGCATTTGTACTTGCCTTACCTACCTGAAGTGCTCCTCCTTTTACGCTATAGCCAAAATAGGCAGCCACGCTGGTGATGATAAATGCATAAACCACCGACTTGACGATAGAGTAGGTGACCGTGTATGGAGCGAAAAATAGCTGTAGCCCATACTCGAAGTCGCTCACAGGTAGCGTATCGATGATATGGCAGGCAGCGTATCCTCCTATGATACCGGTAGCCATGCTTATCACACTCAGAACGGGGATGAAGAGCATTAGTCCTGCTATCTTAGGAAGTATCAGGTAGTTGGCAGAATTGATGCCCATTACCTCCATTGCATCTATCTGCTCGGTTACGCGCATGGTGCCAAGCTCGGAGGCTACACTCGATCCCACTTTGCCAGCTAAGATCAAACACATCACCGTAGATGAAAACTCGAGAAGGATGATCTCGCGTGTCGAGTATCCAATCGTAAATCGAGGGATTAGCGGAGAAGTGATGTTGAGAGAAAGCTGTATGGTTATAACTGCACCGATAAAGAAGGAGATGATGATAACGATCCATACAGAATCGACGCCTAGCTTGTCGATCTCCTTCAGAAGTTCTCTGAAGAACATGCGCCACTTACCAGGCCAAGTGAAGGTTTTCTTCATCAGCAGGGAGTACTCTCCTGTTCGTTGCATTGATTTTTTCAACATGATCTATTTACGTTTTTCCAATAGGTACCTTCGATTTTGAGTCGTGCCATTCCGATCGCTAACTCTGTATTTGGGTGAGTAAGAATTTGATTGACTCTCCCGCCACCTTTGCCGAAGGGCTGCATCTATCAAAGATCGCACAAAGTTAATCATTTTCCCTCCGTCCACATAGAAATACCTTTTGGCTATCCAATCTTTGTAGGCTCTTCGTCAGGATATGCGTTTATGTAAACCTATGTATCGAGGCTCTACCCAAGTAGCTGAGGCATGCGGTACTAATGACCAGTTTTAGCGAATTTCGATAATGAAGTAGTCGGTTTCAAAATAGTCTGTGCTTCACTTACTGTCTTCAGTAGGCGACTTTGCCTCTTCAGATCTTCGATGCATGGGTAGCTCGATGCTGAAGCAGGTGAATCCTTCGGGGCTTCGGTGAGTGTATAGTTTGCCTTGATGTAGTTGTAGAATATAGCGAGAGAGGCTTAGCCCGATACCACTTCCACCTTCCTTGGTCGTGTAGAAAGGGATGAAAATATTGCTTAGAATTTCTGCAGGAATGGGGAGTCCATTGTTTGAGATTTCTATAAGAGTCGTAGATCCTTCGCCAATCATCTCGACACGAATCCGTATGATACGGTTTTCGCAAACAAAAGGGGCTTCGGTAGCGTTTTTGAGTAGGTTCACTAGTACTTGAAGCAGTTGTTGTCTGTCGGCAAAGAGTGTTAGCCCTTCTGTAATCCGTCGTTCGATATGTATGCCTTCATGTCTCATCTGCTCGGAGCAGAGCCTAAGAGCTTGATCGATGATATCTCTTGCTTCGACTTCTACTCTTTTTGGAGTGGGTACGGCAGTGAATTGTCTATAGTCGTTTACGAAGTTGAGTAGTCCTTGTCCTGTGTCTCGTATGGTACCAAGCCCCTGAAGTAGCATTTGTCGGTTTTCTGTACTAGGATCTTCTTGCATAGTACTCAGTAATGTATCGCTAATGGAGCTGATCGGTGCTATCGAATTCATGATCTCATGTGTCATTACACGTATCAGTCTTATCCACGACTCGGCTTCAAAGGCTTCAAATTCTTGCCCTATGTTATTGAGCGTATAAAGTCGGTAGTTTGTACCTCTTATCTCGATACTAGATAGTTGCACATTGAGCATTACGCTCTGCCGTTCGGTATGAAGTTCTATGCTACTACTATTATCTGGGCGAAGGCTATTCATGAGCTGCAAAAGCTTGGGTGCCGCGTGTTCGAGGTGTTCGAGTCGAGATAGGTGATTTATCCCGATCAGCTTGCTTGCTGCGCGGTTGCTATTGAGGATGCGTCCTTTTTGTCCTACTATAATGATGCCTAGTGGGATTCGCTCCATGATGATAGAGAGGAAGTGTTCGTTTGCTTTTATCTCTTCGCGAGCAGCACTCAATATCTCTTTGATTCGATTTAGCGTATCGAGTATCAAAGTTCGTTTTTGTTTGCCTTTAGGCTCCGAAAAGCGGATGGAGTAGTCGCCGTTTTCAATAGCATTGAGTAGGAATATGATATCGTCGGTGTTTTGCTTGTAATTGCGCCACAGCTTCGATACCACAATCAGGAGCAATAGTAGCGCTAAGCAGGCAATACTGTATATCCCCCATACGAATAGGAGTGTGCTGGCAGCTGCTAATAGCACTGCCGAGACTATTTGTAGGGCGAATATTGATCTTGCATTCATAGATTCTGTTGCTCAATGGTGTCAATAGTAGCTGGGCATTTTATTGGGCTCATCAAGATCTCATTTAGTGCGAGTACGGTTTAGTACTCAGTAAAGGACACTCTTTAGAGACCGTATTTTTTTAGTTTATTATAAAGTGTTTGCCTGCTGATTCCTAGTTCGGAAGCTACTTGCGAGAGATTGCTTCCATTTCTATCGAGTGCAGCAATAATCATAGACTTTTCCATCTCTTCAAGAGTCGCATTTGCCATTTGGGAGGATTCTGATCTCGGAGCCTTGCTTTGGTCAGTTGGAGCAACAGATTGTGTAAGCATCAGATCTCTAGCCGAAATTAGCGAATCGCTCGAAAGGATTATTGCCTTTTCGATGCAATGCTCCAGTTCTCGCACATTTCCTGGCCAAGGGTATTGCAGCATAGCATCCTGCGCCGACTGGTGAAAGCCTGCAAATTCTTTGTCGTACTGTTCTGCATATTTGTTTGCAAATAGCTTGGCAAGTTCCAGTATATCTTCCTCACGTTCTCTCAGAGGTGGCATCTCTAAGTGAATGGTATTGAGGCGGTAGTAAAGGTCTTCTCGAAAACTTCCCTCGTGTACTCGCTGTTCGATATTACAATTGCTTGCAGCTATGATACGTGCATCGAATTGAATGGGCAAGTTACTTCCCACTGGGGTAACAGTACGGCTCTGAAGAGCAGTTAGAAGCTTCGCTTGGAGGGATAGATCGAGGTTGCCTATTTCATCGAGGAATAGTGTGCCCGCATCTGCCTCAACAAATTTTCCTTTTCTGTCGCTCTTGGCATCGGTGAAAGAGCCTTTTACGTGTCCAAACATCTCAGACTCGAATAGGCTAGGTGTAAGTGCTCCCATATCCACAGTAATCATTGGAGCATGGTTGCGGAGCGAATTTTCGAGAATAAAATGAGCCAAGACTCCTTTCCCACTTCCATTTTCTCCCGTAATCAGTACGTTGGCATCTGTTTTTGCTGTTTTTAGTGCCAGATCGAGAATTCGTCTCATCGACTTGCTTTCTCCCAAGTACTGCTCTATTGCTTGCCTTTCTGGCAGGCTTGGTTTCTCGCCTTTCTGCATAGCCATTGCTACTTCGAGCGATTCGATTAGTTCATTGTTATTCCAAGGCTTAACAACGAAATCGTTTGCACCTCGTTTGAGGGCATTTACTGCCAGCTGTATATCTGCATAGGCGGTAAAAAGCACCATGGGTAGATTGGGATACCTTTTTTTTACTTCGTCAAGCCAATATAAACCCTCATTGCCCGTGTTGATACCTGTGCTGAAATTCATATCGAGTAGAATGACGTCGGGCTGTTCTCGTGCGATGCTGCTAAGAAGAGTCTTGGGCGAGCTCAAAAGCGTTACCGATTCGTACTTGCTACTGAGTAGCAGGTCGAGTGCAGTGAGTACGTTTTTATTGTCATCTACAACGAGTATCCTTCCTTTCTTTTTCATAGTCAATGGTGCGTGATAACAGTGCTATTGAATTGAAATGCTACTGCTTAGTTCAATGATTACAAACATAATGATTAGCATTGCAAAAAACAGGTTTCTTCGTTTCCATTTGATTCGGATTACGCTTTTTGTAAGTAGAATGGCAATAGGTAGGGTAGAGAGTAAGAGCATGCCTTGGTATGCTAGGGGTAAGAACAGACTCAGTGTAATGAAGTAATATGCACTTAGGCTTAGAGAGTTGAGAAGGCTACGAGTGAAAACTTTTTCGCTCCAATAGTTGAAGCGCATATAGAACGATCCGAAGGCTATAATTATCAGTAAAGCAACGGGATACATGTAATCTGTAAAATTGAATGAAATAGGGTGGAAGTCGAAGCTGCTTATCGATTGGTAGGCTGTGAGGAAAAATTCCTCTCCTCCCAGATAATAGAGCAGAGGAGCTGCCATCCAAGCTGGGATAAAGAGCCCCATCAAAAAGGATAGGATATGCTTAGCACTAAAGGCCTTTAGCTGATAAAAGATAATTAGAAATAAGGGTGCGACAAAGAACATTGGAGTCCAAAGCAGGGCAGCAAATCCGATGCATAATCCAGCCTCTGAGGCATAACGGCTATTATCTGAGCTGTCATAGCAAGCAAAGAGCCTATAAAAAGCTAAACTCAATAAAAATAAGGCTGGGATATAGCCTTCAAGAAAAAAGAACTGA
>CAZHWP010000013.1:0-8077 GCA_964535945.1 uncultured Porphyromonas sp. | reverse complement strand
TGTGTTCCTGCAATCGCAAAAAAGAAAAACCCGAAAAGTATTCTTCCTCGTTCGTGTAGAAGTATGAATTGGTTGCACAGGACAATCGTGTACATCGCCGTTACGATGAGCAACGTAAGTGACACGAGTAGCTGATAAAGCGAAGGAATTGTGAGCCATTGGCTTAGCAACGATGTGCTAGCCAATGGCTCAATACCTGCACCTAAGTAGTATGCAAGGCGGAATAGGCATACCATCAAGATGGCCGATCCTAAAGTCAGCTTGCCTCTGTCTTGCATTTAAATCAAATAGTCTTGCTTAGGCTTATCATATCGTCGCCTATGTCGTGGCGGTAGTTTTTGCCGTCGAAAAGCACTTGCTTGGCATGTTGATAAGCACGTGCCTTAGCTGCTTCTGCAGTAGAGCCATAGCTGCTAACTACCAGCACGCGACCACCATTGCTAAGCAACTTGCCCTCTTTGAGTATTGTCCCTGCGTGGAAGATAATCGTGTCTTCTGGTGGTAGTGGCACTTCTATTGGAGCTCCTTTCTTGTATGAGCCTGGATAACCTTGGGATACGAGTACTAGCGAACATACATGGCGAGCGTCTTCCATTAGTTGATACTCGGCAAGCTCACCCTTGGCCATAGCTACAAGTAGCTCTACAAAGTCTGAGTCAATTCGTAGCATTACAGCTTCCGTTTCGGGGTCGCCCATACGGCAGTTGTATTCGATTACATAGGGATTGCCATCAACACTCATCAGTCCAGCGAAGATAAAGCCTCGGTAGTCTATTTGTTCGGCAATCAGACCAGCGATCGTTGGCTTTACGATTTGCGATTCTACCTTCTGCATGAAATTGTCATCTACAAAAGGAACAGGCGATACTGCTCCCATACCTCCTGTGTTGGGGCCAGTGTCACCATCGCCAATACGCTTGTAATCTTTAGCTGTTGGAAGAATTTTGTACGATTTTCCGTCGCAGGCAATGAAGACAGAGCACTCTACACCAGGAAGAAATTCCTCGATAATCACCGTGTCACTAGCCACTCCAAACATGCCATTCAGCATGGCCTCGAGTTCTTTTTTAGCTACGCTTAGGTCCTTCAGTATCAGTACACCCTTGCCAGCAGCCAGCCCATCGGCTTTGAGTACGTATGGGGGCTTAAGGCTTTCCAAAAAGTCGAGACCTTCCTTTAGGTTGTCGGCATTTACGCTGAGGTGTTTTGCTGTAGGAATTCGATTGCGAAGCATAAAGTCTTTGCTAAAGTCTTTACTTCCCTCAAGCTTTGCACCAGCAGCATCGGGGCCAACGATAAGGAGCTTGTCGAGGCCTTCTACTTCACGCAGATAGTCAACTAAACCTCTTACCAATGGCTCTTCGGGTCCTACTACTAATAGGTCGATTTGCTTCTCCTTCAGAATGTTGGCTATAGCTTCGAAGTCGTTTACGCTTTTAAGTGCAATCTGAGTTGCAATTTCGCTGGTTCCTCCATTGCCTGGAGCAATGAATAGCTGTTCGCAGTGCGGACTTTTGGCTATTTTCCAAGCCAAGGCATGTTCTCGTCCGCCCGAGCCTAATAATAGTATTTTCATATCTCTTTTCATTTACTTACTCTACGTTTGTCTTAGTATGCGTGCTAAGCATTGACTATGCATTGCTTACTACAAATGATCTGTAAAGTAACGGGTTATTGTTTCATATAGGTGAACTCGGTCTTTGCCTATTACGTTGTGCTCGTGCTGCGGATAGACAAAGTAATCTGGGTATGTACCCACTTCGATGCAAGCACGTAGGAAAAGCAAGCTGTGCTGCCAAACCACAACTGGGTCAATCGCACCATGTATCAGCATCAGTCTGCCCTTGAGGGCTGCAGCTCGTTTCGTTAGGTCGGCAGCTTCATAGCCTTCGGGGTTTTCTTGTGGGCTATCCATATAGCGCTCGCCATACATGATCTCATATCTATTCCAATCGATCACAGGACCACCTGCTACACCCACTTTAAAGAGATCGGGGTAGGTCAGCATCAGGTTGGTAGTTAGGAAGCCTCCATAGCTCCAACCGTGCACTCCTATGCGATTGCTGTCTACCCACGATTGGTTTTTGAGGAATTCAACTCCCTTTACTTGATCTGCCATTTCGGCCTTACCCAAATTGCGATGAATCACTTGCTCAAAATCGAGTCCTCTATTGGCAGATCCTCGGCTATCTAGTGTAAATACAGCATATCCTTTCTGCGCCATCAAAATATCCCAGCCACCTACCGAACTGTGCCAAGTGTTGGTAACTAACTGGGCATGAGGGCCACCATAAACATAGACTATGACAGGGTACTTCTTAGATGGATTCATGTCGTATGGCATGGTGAGCTTATAATACAAGGGCGTCTTTCCGTCGGCTGCTATGATCGATCCTGTGCGAATCTCGGGCATTGCATATCCTGTGTCCGGATCCTTTGCTACCAGAAGGTCCTGAGCATATTTGCCATCGGTACTTGCGATACTTGTGATGCGCGGTACTTTGTTTGATTGGTAAACGTCTATAAAGGCAGATCCGTCCCAACTTAATTGGGTGCGATGTGTTCCACTACCACTTGTCAGTTGCTTGCGTTTGCTCGACTTGATATCTAAGGCATAAAGTTGCCTTTCGAGAGGAGATGCCTCAGTGCTCTCGAAGTATAAAATCTTTCCTGCCTTGTCAAAGCCTTTTATCTCTGTAATTTCCCAATCGCCCTTAGTAAGCTGTCGAAGCATCTTTCCTTCCGTATTGTATAGGTAGAGCTGATTGTAGCCGTCGCGTCTCGATTGCCAAATAAACAGCTTCGGATTATTGGGCAGGAACAGTGGTCCAGCTTGTGGCTCAACGTAGATGGGGTGATTTTCTTCGAAGATCGTGCCTTGGTACGAGCCATCTTTGGCGCTATACACCTTCAGTTTGCACTGGTCTTGTGCTCGGTTTACTTCGGCTATGTATATCTTGCTTTCGTCTGGGCTCCAAGTAATATTCGTGTGGAAGAGTTCTGTCTCATTGTCGCATTGCAGGTAGGTGATATTTCCACTCTGCGTGTTATATACTCCTACCATCGCTTTATGAGCTGGAGTGCCAGCCATCGGGTAGTATAGCTCAGTAGCCTTGGCCGATAAGGGGTCGATATCTACAATTGGGTGAGGCTGTACCATGCTTTGATCCAATCGGTAGAAAGCAAGGTAATTACCCTTTGGTGACCAAAATATTCCCTTTTCGATACCAAACTCTCGTTGATAGGCTGGCTGGCCATACTGGAGTGTTGGCGATGCGTCGGTACCTATTCTGTGAGCTTTTGATCCATCTGAGCTGAGGATAGCGATGCCGTTATTTTCGAGTACTGCCACCTTGTCTAAGCGAGGAGATACCTCGAAGTCTTGCAAGCCTTCATCATGGCTAAATTGTCCTACTAGGCTCTTCGTGTTGGGGTCGATTAAGTGTATCGCTTTAGCCTCCCTATACATCAATATGCCTCTCTCTCTTTCTACTACTTGCATCCAAGGGAATAGATCGGGCAATTTGATATTTGGGAGTATCTGTTTGAGTTCTCCAATACTTAGTAGTGTAGTTTTTTTGCTGCCTTTACTTGCTCTAGCACTTGCTAGGTTTTCTCCATCTAAGTAAATGTATTTGTCGCCCGCCCATTGCAATCCTGGTAGGTACTGCGGGTAAAACTTCATGAACTCTTTGCCTCCAGGGATCAATTGTTCGGCATTGAAAAACTGTCCCTTTACTTCTGGCGATTGTGCTTGGCCACTAAAGCAAAGAGCGCTTGCTAAGAAAGTGGATAATACGAAATGAATCTTCTTCATAATCAAAAAATAGTGTTTGGTCTAAGTCGGAGAACATCCTATTCGTTTTCGTTCTCTTTATTGTCTTTGTCGCTACGCAATATTTGTATCTCTCTACGCCTTGGTGTTTTTCTTTCGGCAGTTTCCTCTTGTTGAAATCTGTCCGAAGGCCATTCGTAGTCGGTCGATCTGTCGGTGTCTTGCTTCTTCGCAGTACTTCTTTTAATTAATTTACGTTGCTTGACGTTGGGGTCTGCTTTACGTAGTTCTTCGGCGTCTAATCCTCTAAAAGTCTGCATATCTGCGGCAGGCTTGTATTCCTCTCTTTGCCTTTGCTCATGGTCGTTTCTTCTAAATCGATCATCGTGCCGATCTGTGTGTTCGTTGCTTCGTCTAGGTCTTCCTTCCGATCGATCCTTGTAGCGCGGCCTTTCAGACCTTTCGTCTCTTTGGCCCTCTCTTCTTTCGAATCTTTCCTCTCGCTTCGATCCGTATCTGTCCTCACGCCTTGCTCCACGCTCGTTTTGCGTATCATATCGTGATTGGCCACGATTGTCGTTTCGGTCACCTCTTTCGAATCTTTCTTCACGCTTCGATCCGTATCTATCCTCACGCCTTGCTCCATGCTCATTTTGCTCATCGTATCGTGAGTGGCCACGATTGTCGTTTCGGTCTCTTCTTTCGAATCTTTCTTCACGCTTCGGTCCGTATCCACCATCACGCCTTGTACTAGTCTCGCCTCGATCTTTATATCGAGGTCTGTCAAAGCTTCTGTCCTTGTCATTTTGTTCGAACTGTTCTTTTCTGGGTGGCCTATTCTGAAGCTTCCTTTGTGGTCTTTCCTCTTGACTCTTGTATTCTTTGTGTTTGCCATCGAATAGTTCATACTCTCTGAGCTCGCACTCCAATGCTCCGTTCATGAGCTTAAATTTTGCGCTTGGCTTGAGTCCGATCTTATAGAAATGCTCTTGCTTGTATCCCAATATCCAAGCTTTTGAGCCCCCATAGTTGTGTTTTAGCCTTTCACCTATCATGCTATAGAAGCTTTCCATCTCTTCCAGTTTGATGCGCTCACCATAAGGCGGATTGCAGACTATTAGCAGCGGTTCCTCTGTAGGTGGTTGTTGTTGGAATGCAATGCGTTCGATCGAGATCTCTCTTTGCAAGCCAGCCGAAGCAATATTCTCTTTAGCTGCCTCTACAGCTTGTGGCGAGATGTCACCTCCTCTTATTGTGCAATGGAGCGTTCTCGTCTCACTTTCGTCGTTGTATAGCTCGCTCAGAAGTTCCGAGTCGAAGTCTATCCACTTTTCGAAGGCATAGCTTTTTCGGTAAATTCCTGGAGCAATGTTTCGAGCTATTAGCGCTGCTTCTATCAATAGGGTAGCCGAGCCACACATCGGGTCTAAGAGTTCGCACTCGCCTTGCCATCCTGTTTTTAGTATTATCGCTGCAGCCAATACCTCATTGAGTGGGGCCATGCCATCTGCTTTTCGGTAGCCACGTTTGTGCAGGCTTTCGCCCGAGCTATCGAGCGATAGTGTTACATCTTGATGAGAGATGTGAAGGTTGAGCCGTATGTCTGGTCTGCTAAGTCGTACCGAAGGCCTCTCCATCCCGAGGTCTACGAAATAGTCCACTATAGCATCCTTTGCCTTGTGGCTTAAGTATTGCGAGTTGTTGAAGAGGTCTGAATAGACCACCGTATCTATTGCAAAACTGTGATCGGCATTCATGACCTGTTGCCAATCAAAGGCTCTCAGTCCATCGTAGAGCTCTTCGGGGTTCTTGGCTTTGAAACTTAAAATGGGCTTAAGAACTCGCAAGGCAGTCCTTAGCCAAAGGTTGGTCTTGTACATCAGGCGTTTATCTCCCCAAAAAGAGACCATACGTCGGCCAATTGTTATTTGCTCGGCACCCAATGCCTCGAGTTCCTTTGCCAATAGATCTTCGAGCCCGTATAGCGTTTTGGCTACCATCTCGAATCGCTCTTCGTTTTGCATCATCATTATTCTAAAGATCCTATTTCTTTTTTCTTTATAGAGCGCCCCATTGAAAAGGCCTCTTCGTACTACAAAGATAGTTATTATCGTCTTTTGTAGCCCTATCAATTTGCAGAGTATCTACACGATGCAAGTTTTGCTTGAGACTATATCGCATCCTATACGTATATGGTCTTCTGCACGAAGAGCCTGTTTAGGGGCTGAATACGAGCTTAATATATTGCTGGTCACTACAGTTTTGTCCGTGGGCTAGTAATATGTGAATAATCTGATATGCATTCTCATACTTGCTTGGCCCTATTATTTAGTAGGAGTGTTGTGCTGGAACTTGCATGTGGGGATTTTGTCTTATCTTTGGCTTCGCTGGTGACTTCGAGTATAGTCTCTTGCACTTTTTGTCCAAGCTTGACTTGGTTTAGCTCATGAATAACCGCAATTACATCAAAACAATCAATCAAACTAAATAGAAAATTAATCCAAAATGAGAAGAAACTTCTTGATTTTTGCGTTAGCCATGCTGGCTACGCTTGGCATGAACAAAGCTCATGCCTGTACAGACCTTATTGTGGCTAAGGGTGCCTCTACTGATGGGTCTATCATTATTAGCTATGCGGCAGACTCACACACCCTATATGGTGAGCTTTACCACTGGGCTGCTCGTACGTGGGAGCCAGGATCGATGCTCAAAATCGTAGAGTGGGACTCGGGTAAGCCCGTAGGTGAAATTCCACAAGTATTGCAGACATACAATGTGGTGGGCAATATGAATGAGCACCAGGTGGCTATAACAGAAAGTACCTGGGGTGGACGTGAAGAGCTTGAAAACGAAGAGGGTATCATGGACTATGGTAGCCTCATCTACGTGACACTGCAACGCGCTAAGACGGCACGTGAAGCCATTAAGATAATGACAGATCTAGTGCGCGAATATGGTTACCGCAGCTCGGGCGAAAGCTTTACAATTGCCGATAAGAACGAGGTGTGGATGATGGAGATGATTGGCAAGGGTAAGGGTAAGAAAGGTGCTGTGTGGGCAGCTGTACGTGTGCCAGACAATGCTATCTCGGGTCATGCCAACCAAGCCCGTATCCAGCAGATCGACTTCAAAAGCAAAGATTGGATGTACTCGCCAGATGTAGTAACGCTGGCTCGTGAGAAGGGCTACTTCAAAGGTGCCGACAAGGACTTTAGCTTCCAAGAGGCGTACAACCCTTACACCGAGGGTGGATTGCGTGGCTGCGAGGCTCGTGTGTGGGCTTTCTTCCGTAAGTTCAATAAGAACATGGAGAAGTATGAAGCTTTTGTAACGGGCAAGAGTGACGAGAAAATGCCTCTGTGGGTAATACCCGAACGTAAACTAAGTGTAGCCGATGTACGCGATATGATGCGTGACCACTACGAGAATACTAACCTCTATATGGCTCAAGACGATGACCCAGGTGCAGGTGCTTATGCTGTGCCATACCGCTGGAGACCAATGCACTTCAAGGTAGATGGCAAGGAGTATCTAAACGAAAGAGCTATAGCTACTCAGCAAACCGGCTTCGTATTGGTAGCTCAGCTACGTAGCTGGCTGCCCGATCCTATAGGGGGAGTGCTTTGGTTTGCTGTTGACGATGCCGATATGGCAGTCTTTACTCCCATGTACTGTAGCATCACGAACCAACCAGAGTGCTATAGACCAGGCAATGGCGACTTGATGAACTTCTCGTGGACCTCGGCATTCTGGATTCACAACTGGGTAGCCAACATGGCTTATGCTCGCTACAGTACCCTCATCAAAGATATCCGTCCCGTACAGCAGCAACTCGAAAATCATTTCGATGAAATGATGGCAAGCTCGGACAGCAAGGCCCAAAAGCTACTTGCCAAGGATAGAAATGCTGCCATTAGCTATCTTACAAACTACAGTTCAGACCAGGCAAATATGGCGACGGCTCGTTGGAAGCGCTTGGGCGAATACCTGATGGTAAAGCATATGGATGGTAACCTCAAAAAAGAGGAAAACGGACGCTTCAAGGACAATGGCTATGGACTTAGTGCCATGCCCGACTTCCCAGGCTATAGCGAGGCTTACTACAAGCGTATCGCTGAGTCGGAAGCTGCCGAACGCCTGCGTGTAAAGGAAGGCGATAAGTAATAGATATTTTACTAACTTTGCAGTCGCTAAGCCCTTGTGGGCTTGCTGGTGGAGGCTCTGACAAGGGCCTTTCAGAGAGGCCTCTGTAGTTCAACGGATAGAATAGAAGTTTCCTAAACTTTAGATAGGGGTTCGATT
>CAZHWP010000012.1:0-51316 GCA_964535945.1 uncultured Porphyromonas sp. | reverse complement strand
TTTGGACCTGTAGGTGCAAATACGGTATGGTGGTACTACAGTCTGAGGCTACAAACAGAGCCTCATTTTTAGTACCTTTGTCGTAGCTTGAGTGACACGCCTAGCAGCTGTGCATAACAGACAGCGTAGCGGCTGAGCTCATGAGCCAAACGATCACTATAGAACAGAGAGACACAGTAATCCATGATTTGCTTCCCCAATGCCAAGATAAACCTAGGGCTACACGTGGTAGAACGACTCGCAAGCGGCTACCACCACATCGAAACACTCTTCTACCCCATACCACTCTGCGATGCACTGGAGTTTGAGATCGACACCGAGGCGCAGGCCGATAGCCTCGAGCTATATGGTATCGAGATCGATTCGAAGCAGGCAGACAATTTGGTCATGAAGGCTCTCAATCGCATGAGGCAAGTAGCCGAGATACCTTGGCTCAAGATAGCACTACTCAAACGCATCCCATCGGGAGCAGGACTGGGAGGAGGCTCGTCCGATGCAGCCTCGATGCTCCAGATGCTCAACGAGCAGTTTAAGATAGGACTTAAACGAGAGCAACTGCAAGCTATGGCCCTCGAATTGGGAGCCGACTGCCCTTTTTTCTTGCATAATCAGCCTACATTGGCAAGCGGCTTAGGAGAGGTATTTACTTCTGTCGAGGCACCCAAGCTCAGTGGCTTGCAGATCGTACTCGTCAAAGCTAACATCCACATCCATACGGGCAAAGCCTACCAAAGCCTCAGTAAGGTGGGGCCGCATACACCCAAGCTCAAAGAGATCATTGAGGCGCCATTGAGCAGCTGGCGCGAAAGCCTCACAAACGACTTTGAAGAGGTCGTATTCGCTTGGCATCCTCAGCTACAAGCAATCAAAGACAAACTCTACCAGATGGGGGCGCTCTATGCTGCCATGTCGGGCTCGGGATCTACAATCTACGGCATCTTCGAAAGTCCAGTCGAGCTAGGGGAGACCAAACTATTCACAGACTGCTTCGTATGGCAAAGTACACTCTAAAGGACTGGTTGCCTAGCTCCAAGAAGGAGATGGATGCGCTTGGCTGGGATTACGTCGATGTGATCATCTTCTCGGCCGATGCCTATGTCGATCATCCATCCTTTGGTATGGCAGTGATAGGACGAACGCTGCAGGCACGGGGGTTGCGAGTAGCCATCGTACCTCAACCCAATTGGCGCGACGACCTGCGCGACTTCAAAAAACTGGGCACTCCAAGGCTATACTTTGGCGTTGCGCCTGGCGCTATGGACTCGATGGTCAATAAATACACGGCCAATAGGCGCCTACGTAGCGAGGATGCCTACAGTGCCGACCGTCGCGCCGACCTCCGGCCAGACTATCCTACCGTTGTCTATTCGCAAATACTCAAAGAGCTTTATCCACAAATACCGGTCATCATTGGCGGGATAGAGGCCTCGCTCCGACGCATCACCCACTACGACTATTGGCAAGACAAACTCATGCCAAGCATACTCTACCAGAGCGGTGCCGACCTACTTATATATGGTATGGGCGAGCTGCCACACATCGAGCTGAGTCGTCGCCTATTGGCTGGCGAATCACTCGTTAGCATTCGTAAAGCGATGGCACAAGTGGGCTACCTCGTGCCAAGTAGCGAGTTTGCTGCAGAGGAGGGCGACGTGCTACTGGCCTCGCACGAAGAGTGTGTGCGCAGCAAACGCAAGCAGGCTAACAACTTCAAGTTTGTAGAGATGGAGAGCAATCGCTACGAAGCGCATCGCATCGTACAGCAAGTCGGCAAGCAGACGCTTGTCATCAATGCCCCTCACCCTCCAATGAGTACCGAGCAGATCGACGCCTGCTACGACCTCCCCTACACACGCCTGCCCCATCCCAGATACAAGGGCAAGGAGATCCCCGCCTACGAGATGATCAAGCACTCGCTCAATGTGCATCGCGGATGCTTTGGTGCTTGCTCCTTTTGTACAATTTCGGCACATCAGGGCAAGTTTGTCGCGTCTCGAAGCAAGGAATCCATACTCAAAGAGCTCGAGGCCATTACCGAGATGGACGACTTCAAGGGCTATCTGAGCGACGTAGGTGGCCCCTCGGCCAACATGTATCGGATGCAAGGGCGCGAGCTAGCTATCTGCAAGAAGTGCCAGCGACCCTCGTGCATATTCCCAAGTGTTTGCGCCAACCTCGATGCCAATCACCGCCCACTGATAGACCTACTGAAGCAGATAGACCGACATCCAAGTGTCAAGAAAAGCTTCATCGGCAGCGGCGTGCGTATGGACTTACTCTTGCACCCATACAAGGATCGGTCTCTCAAGCAAGCAGCCGAGGAATATACCGAAGAGCTGATTGCTAAACACGTATCGGGACGACTAAAAGTGGCCCCAGAGCATAGTGCCGACAGGGTGCTCAGGCAGATGCGTAAGCCACCCTTTGCACAGTTCGTCGAGTTCGATCGCATCTTCAAACGCATCAACGAAAAACACGGGCTCAAGCAGCAGCTCATCCCCTATTTCATATCGAGCCACCCTGCCTGTACGCTCGAAGATATGGCCGAACTGGCAGTGCTCACCAAACGTCTCAACTTCCGCCTCGAGCAGATACAAGACTTTACCCCCACACCTATGACCCTCGCTACCGAGATATACTACACGGGGCTCGACCCCTACACACTCGAGCCTGTCTATACGGCTACAACTGCCGACGATAAGCTCAATCAGAGACTCTTCTTCTTTTGGTACAAACCCGAAGAGGCTAAGCAAATACAACGAGAGCTGCGGCGTATGGGACGCCCCGATCTCATCGACAAACTATTTGGTGCTAAGACTCATCGCACGAAGCAGAGTAGCCCCAAAAAGCCTGCCCGAAAATCACGACGCCAACACTAATTCAACGTTCTCGGCAGTTCCAAGCAGCGAACACAGAGACTTGAAAAGACAAAAAGTGCGTTCGGGCACAAACTTTCTATCGACTATCACGCTTATAGTAGTAGAAAAGGAAAAGTTATTAATGGTATAAGCGTAAGCAAACGTAGTGCTAGAAGTTGGCATCGAAACAGAAGAGGGAGAGTCGATGCCGCCTTCACTTCAAGCAGTGCTTACGTACTTATGCCCAGACAAGTAAAAGAAATGGAAAAGAAGATTCTAATATCAAAAGACGGAGCAGTGGCTACCGTCCGGATTAACGAGCCGAAAACACTGAACGCTCTAAACTCAGAGCTACTACAAGAATTAGACCTAGCATTCACGACATTAGCTGCCGATAGTGAGCTAAGGGTGATCATTCTAACGGGAGACGAAAGGGCTTTCGTGGCTGGTGCCAATATTGCGGAAATGTCGCAGATGACCTATGAGGAAGCGAAGCTGTTTGGTGCCAAAGGCTCTGCAGTGTTCAGAAAGATTGAAAGCTGCCCACAACCGGTCATTGCTGCAATCGGAGGCTTTGCCCTCGGTGGAGGCTGTGAGCTAGCACTAGCCTGCGACATTCGCCTTGCATCCGAGAAGGCTAAGTTTGGACAGCCAGAGGTGGGCTTAGGTATTACCCCCGGCTTCTCGGGAACGCAAAGGCTGCCACGTGTGGTGGGTCAAGCCAAGGCGAAAGAGTTAATCTACAGCGGCAAAATAATCTCGGCAAACGAGGCTTTGTCCATCGGATTAGTCAATCACGTATATGCCCCCGAAGCACTGATGGATGAAGCCATGGCCATGGCACAATCTATCGCAAAGAACGCTCCACTGGCCGTGCAGAAATCGAAAGAAGCTATCAATAAGGGCTGGGACATGGACGTAGATAAAGGGATAGAACTAGAGGTAGAGCTCTTTGCTCAGTGCTTCACTACAGAGGATCAGAGAGAGGGAATGAATTCGTTCCTAAAGAAAGAAAAAGCTAGTTTTCAAGGCAAGTAACAATCAAAATAACAAGAATATGAACATAGGAATTATTGGTACCGGCACGATGGGTAACGGTATCGCGCAAGCATTTGCACAAGGTGGTTACACGGTGGTGATGAAGGACTTATCGGAAGAATTTCTGCAGAGAGCCATTCGTAATATCGACAAAAGCCTCGAGAGGTCTGTAGCCAAACAGGCTATGACTGCAGAGGAGAAATTGGAGATTATGGGACGCATCAGCACGACGCTTTCGTACGACGAAATCAAGAATTGCGGTCTGGTGGTAGAGGCCATTGCAGAGAATATGGAGCTAAAGAAGCGCGTCCTCCGCGAGCTAGACGAAGTATGCTCGCCCGACACGATCCTCGCATCAAACACCTCGTCGCTCTCCATTACCGAAATGGCAGCTTGCACCAATAGGCCCGAGAAGGTCATTGGCATGCACTTCTTCAACCCCGTACCAGTGCTCAAACTGGTAGAAATCATCAAGGGGCAACTCACATCCAACACGGTTTTCGACTGCGTAGAAGGCATTGCCAAACAGATTGGCAAAGTGCCAGTAACGGTCAATGAGGCACCAGGATTCTTGGTAAACCGCCTTCTCATCCCGATGATAAACGAAGGCATCGGCGCTCTGGCAGATGGCGTGGCAACGAAAGAAGAGATCGACGAGGCAATGAAGCTGGGTGCAGGGCATCCCATTGGCCCCTTGGCACTGGCCGACCTCGTGGGGCTCGACGTATGCTTGGCCATTATGGAGGTATTGCACCGCGAGTTTGGCGACGACAAGTACCGCGCTCATCCCCTACTTCGCAAGATGGTGAGGGCAAACCTACTGGGTCGAAAAACCGGACGAGGCTTCTACAACTACTAGCCAAAGCGACAATCTGCCGACGGCAGATCGAGAGGCTGTGCCGAACATTCTTGTTGGGCACAGCCTCTTTTTGCTATTGCATATAAGCGAGCCGGATAACACGAATTCCATAGCATGCCGAGAGTGCCTATTTTGACTGACGTCAGTATTGGTGCTGAGTGACGTCAGTCACGGAGCTGAGTGTCGACAGTCACGGAGCTGAATGTCGACAGTCACGGAGCTGAGTGTCGACAGTCAAATTGCCACACGGAGTAAGGCGTAGAATTGAGCAGCAAAAATGCCGAGCTACTAGGGCGTAACTCGGCATCAGAGGGGCAATTAGTAGGCTGATCTATAAGCCCTTAGCTTTGGCTTCGTTCCAGAGTGCATCCATCTCGTCGAGTGTCATCTCATTGGGGCGCTTGCCCTCGTCAAGGGCACGCTCTTCGAGGTAAGAAAAACGGCGTATGAACTTCTGATTGCAAAGCTCGAGAGCATTGTCGGGGTTGACGCCATAGAGCCTGGCGGCATTGACGATGCTAAAGAGCAGGTCGCCAAACTCACGCTCTATCTCGTTGGCATCTCCCCCCTGGATGGCAGCCCGCGTCTCGGCATATTCCTCCTGCACCTTGTCCCACACATCCTCGGGGCGCTTCCAGTCGAAGCCCACGCCACGCGCCTTGTCTTGGATGCGTTGCGCCTTTACCATCGACGGGAGCGAGCGTGGCACTCCGGCCAGCACACGCTTATTGCCATCCTTTTCCTTTAGTTTTATCTGTTCCCAATTGCGTGCCACGGCGTCGGCATCGTCGGCCTGCGTGCTGGCATACACGTGTGGGTGGCGGTAGATCAGCTTATTGCAGATGGCATTGCAGACCGAAGCGATATCGAAGCTCCCCTTCTCCTCGCCAATCTTCGAGTAGAAGACAATGTGTAGTAGCACATCGCCCAGCTCCTTCTTGATGAGCTCATCGTCGGCCTGAAGTATGGCATCGGCCAGCTCGAATACCTCCTCGATCGAATTGGAGCGCAGACTCTCGTTCGTCTGTTTCTTATCCCAAGGGCACTCGCTGCGGAGCGTATCCATCACGTCGAGCAGACGCGAAAAGGCTTCTAGTTTTTCAATCTTTGAATGCATAGTCTATACCATTATACAATAGCTGAGGAGGGAGCAAGCCCGCCGAGCCGCCCCCTCCCCATCCTATTAGAGATTACTTATTTCTTGTTTTTGTATGCCTCGAGGCCACCCTTAAGGAACTGGATATACTCGGGCAAGTCTTCATTGTACGAGCGCGATGCCGCCAGTGGCTTGCCGTTTAGATCGAGCATCACGTAGAATGGCTGGGCATTGGCACCAAACTTGCTACGCTGTAGGTAGCTCCACTTGTCGCCCACGGTGCGGAGGGTTTTCTCCTTGCCATGCTCTACCACCACGATTGGCTCGGGCAGCTCCTTCTTCTCGTCCACCATCAGCGTTACGAGCACGAAATCGTTTTCGAGCATATCCTTCACCGTAGGATTGATCCACACCGAGTTCTCCATCTTACGACAGTTCACACAGCCGTGACCCGAGAAGTCGACCAAGATCGGTTTATTGACCGTACGAGCATGCATAACAGCCGCCTCGTAGTCTGTAAACTTGGCGTGCACGGCACCATCGTATAGGCTAAAGTCTTGCGTAGCCAAAGGAGGAGCGAAGGCACTGATCGCCTTGAGCGGAGCACCCCACAAGCCTGGTATCATATAAATAGAGAAGGCAAAAGAGATGATGGCAAGGAAGAATCGCTTCACCGTGAGGTGAGGCCAGTCGCTATCGTGGCTAAACTTGATCCAGCCCATGAGGTAGGCACCAAGTAGGCCGAAGATGACGATCCAGAGCGAGAGGAATGTCTCGCGGTCGAGTAAGCGCCATCCGTAGGCCAAGTCGGCCACCGAAAGGAACTTGAGCGCTAGAGCCAGTTCGAGGAAACCGAGCACAACCTTCACCATATTGAGCCAGCCGCCACTCTTGGGCATGCCCTGTAGCCAGCTGGGGAAGATAGCAAAGAGGGTAAATGGCAAGGATAGCGAAAGGGCAAACCCAAACATACCCATAGCAGGAGCTATGGTAGAGCCCGACGATGCTGCCTGCACCAAGAGCGTACCGATGATAGGCCCCGTGCATGAGAACGACACCAAAGCCAAGGTAAAGGCCATGAAGAAGATACTCAAAAGCCCCGTAGTAGAGTCGGCCTTGCTATCCATCTTATTGGTCCACGAAGCAGGAAGTTGAATTTCGAATGCACCGAAAAACGACACGGCAAAGACTACCAATAGGAGGAAGAATATGATATTGAATATGGCACTCGTAGAGAGGCTATTGAGCGCACTCGCTCCAAAGATAGCCGTGATGAGCAAGCCCATCGTAACGTAGATGACAATGATCGACAGACCATAAGTAATGGCATCGCGGATGGCTTTCTTTCTCTCCTTCGTACGCTTCAAGAAGAAGCTCACCGTCATAGGGATCATGGGCCACACACAAGGCGTAACCAGCGCCACAAAGCCATAGAGGAAGCCATAGATAAAGATGAGCCAGGGCGAGCTATCGGCCTGAGTGATCGACGAGTCGCCAAACTCACGTAGCTCATCCACCACAGGCGTCCACAGATCGGCCGATGACGAAAGCGAAGCGGCAGCAGCAGCGGCAGCCGAGTCGGCCACAGCCTTCATAGCGGCCGAGTCGCCAGCTAGCAGAGCTACAGCAGCAGGGTCTTCTGCTTCGGCACTAGGCTCTTCGGCAGTTTCCTCGGCAGGGGCAGCAGCTTGACTCTTTATCATAGACTTATCGAAGGCAAAGTCCACCGTTTCGGGGGGCAAGCAATTCTCATCATTGCACGCCATAAACTTCACTCCACCCTTGATATCAAACTTAGCGGGATCTGTTACCTGTATCTTTTGCGAGAATGTTACCGACTTGCTATACCAACGCAGGTTCATTTCAAACTGCTTGTCGTATTGGTCGATGGGCTTGGTGCTTGGTGTTGGCTTACCTACTAGCTTGGCACCCTCGAGCTTGTCGAAGAGGAACTGCGTCGAAGTAGGTCCATCATCTGGCATATTCTGGTCGTAGAGATGCCATCCATCTTTGATAGTAGCTGTAAATAGCAGAGTCTTCTCGGGTGTATCCGAGTCTTTAAGAGATGTTTTCCAGACCACAACGTCTGTAAACATTTGTGCAGCAAGATTAACTGGCAGCAGCAAGATCATCAGAAGGAACGGAAGAATAATACTCTTAAGTCCCTTGCATTGTACTGTAATCATTATTGATCTTAAGTTTTTTAACGGGGTTAATATTGTGTGTTCTTATTTTTCTTAGTGGGTTTCCCATCGCCTTTCAGCTCCTTTGGTAGCGGATTGTACGATTCGGTATAGCGCACAAGCTGCCCAAAGAGCTTTGGAGTAGGAAGTTTAAAGACCTGCTTCTCGCCAGTCAAAGGGTGCTTGAATAGCAAAAAGCTAGCAAATAGAGCCATCTGCTTGAGCTGCTTGAAGCTACTACCATTGCGCCAGTCGCCAGCTATTGGCAGTTGCAGCTCTTTGAATTGCCTACGCAGTTGATTGTTTCTACCTTCGTGTAGCTTAAACTCGAGCATCGAGCAGACAGCACCCTCGCGTAGCACTTTATAAGATGCTCTGCCTGTATTGCCTCTCAGCTCGAAGTCTTGCTTCGAGCTAGCTCTATCGCGATTGGCTGGCTCATCGAGCTTTGGAGCTTGCAACATCCCTTCGCGCTGAGGCATTCGCCCCTCAATTACGGCAAGGAATCGTTGCTCAAGCACCACCTCATGCCAATTCTCAATGACATACTCCTGAGCCTTCTTGTTCTTGGCAAAGAGGAGCAAACCGGCAGCGTCTTTGTCGAGCCGATTGAGCATGAATACTTTCACACCGGGGTCAAACTTCTTGAGGTGATCACTCACTATGCGTAGCACTGTTCTCTCCTTCTCTTTTACAGTAGCAACAGTGGGAATGCCAGGCTTTTTCTCGAGAACCAAGAAGTCGGTATCCTGCCAGAGTATCGTTATCAAAGGGTGATGCAATTCTTCGGGCAGTCGGTTGGCATGAACTCCCACTTTGAAGCCTGGCTCCAACGGTTCGTCGAACTGTGTACAACGTTTTCCATTTACAGACACCTGTCCTGTATAGAGTAGTTGCTTCAGGGTGGTACGGCTCTTATCTGGCATTACCTCTTGCATAAACAGCAATAGCGTATTAGGACTTAGCACGTTGAAGGCCATGTCCCGCTGATTACGTTTGTGCAATGCTGTCTTGCTATTATTCTTTTTCATTATCGTCTTTTTCTTTTTTGCCAGTTACAAGAAGTACCATAGCATAGAGCATATACCCTACAGCAATTCCCATAAAAATCATCCACAAGCCATCTGTTCTCCATATTCGAAGCAAGGATGAGACGAGGAAGAAAGCGCCCGTAAGTACATTCATTCTGTACACCCTACGTTGCCTTATGCTTAGATTCTTAATTGGCGAGCTTATGAAAGCCAACAAAAACAAAGCAGCTCCAGTTAGGTAAACGAAATTTCCTACCAGACCGTATACTCCCTTTAGCGTTTGGACAAAAAAAGGAGTTAAGGCACCGACTACAAGCAGAATCGAGCCTAACTGATAGGCTGCATGGCGCCAATCTTTCTTATTATTTACCACTATGATTCTGGGCTATCTGTTTGGTTAGAGTCTCTTAGCAAAAACAGCAACTCGTCTGGACGTTTCATCAGATACAGTTCGCGAGCAGCTTGTTCAACTCCCATTTTGTTACTCCTCAAAGCTTCCAATAGAGTGCTATCTCGATGGAATTGTCGCTTTGTTTCGCGAAGCTCCTTCCGCAATTCGGAGATCCTTCGCCTTTTTTCAAAGTTTCGATATAGGTTGGCATCACCTAATACGAATGTAAATAGCACAAAAAACAGCAACACAGCCCAGTAGCGTATACTGCGGTGCGTACTATACCATGACAGTAAGGGTTTTACTAGGTTTAATACCGTGTTTTTTATTCTTGTCCAGAGTGCCTTCATTGCTGCCTAAGCCTGCTCTTTTGTACTACATATCTCGGCAAATATACGAAATAATGTCTTTCCTCATTGAGAATTACTCCCTTTTACTCCTAATTAAGGAACCTTAACAAATACCGAACAGTGGGCTAGATGCCCGACTTAAGCTTAGTGCTTGGCATAGCTACGGTCAAAATCAAGCGGCTGAGAAAATTTGCGATGGCTCTTATAGATACTATCTATACGTCGATTGATTGCTATATGCATCTTTTTCCTATCTTTGCACTAGACGTATAAACACTATTACTAACTCACTAAACAAGGAATCACTATGTCAAACAGAGATGAAATAATCTGCAACTGTAACGAGATTACTCGTGGCGAAATCGAAGATGCAATCCGCGAAAAAGGTCTAAAGACTGTTGATGAAGTAGGTGAAGCTACAGAAGCTGGTACCGTGTGTGGCTCTTGCCAAGACGATATCCAAGACATCCTAGACGAAATCAACGGATAATAGTCCCCCCCCAAAAAAACTCGATTAGAGACCACTCTGGAGCTGTGTCATCCGCTTCGACTCTTTGACGCAGAGCCTCAGATACCAAGCTGGCTATTCATTAGAGAGTATTACTGCTCCTAATTGGATAGCCAGCTTTTTTCTTTGAATGCCAGCCCACCATCTTGAAATCTTAGAAAAAAGGACTCTTAACTGCGACAAAGCGTCAAGAAGATTCGGCACACTGCAGCTTTCATCCTTTGATGTAACATTGTCAAGCTGTTGGAAATAGGTTGCCAAGCTGATGGAAATAGATTGCCATCTAGTTGAAAATACTCCGTCATAACACAGCTTTGAAATGACTCGAGATGAAGCAATGCTTCAGACGCTTTGATGATGGGGATTCTATTTACGAGTAAGCAATAGGCATTCAGCCACTCATTTCTTGCGCTTAAAGAGCAGAATAGCTGGATCGAATCTGAGGTATAGCTCCATCGTATGGCTTAGGCTAGTACCCATGCCCGCATTGGGCAAATGCAACCAAGCCTGTGCCGAAAATCCCAATTGAGCCTGACGGAAAGGCTGCCAAGTATAGGCGGCATAAGCATGCAGGAATGAGGTTTTGCGATTGGGTGTAGGCGAGAAGTCATATTGCATCGCATTGCAAAAAGGGAGGCCCAAAGGAGAGACATACGAATCGGCATAGTAATAATCCAGATCCACGCGAAAGGGATGCAGGTTGGCACTCAACGTTGTTAGTTGCGCCCAACCTTTCTTGTATGGGTAGTGTTCGCCCTGCTGCTTAGCCCCCAATAGATAGAAGGCTACAGAATAATCTCTGTTCTTTTGTAAGGAGGGTCGATAGGAAGCCTTTGCCCCTATAGCTGCATTGATCCAGGTATGTACCGTATCGGATTGAGTCCAATTCCACTCCCCTCCCCTATGAGTAGCCGTTGCCTGCAGCTGAGCCTCAAGTTGCCAGTTAGCAGCTTTTTTCAGAAATTGATGGCTTGAGCTTAAGCCAGCCGTAAATGACTCTTGGTGGTTATCGTCGGGGTAGATAAAACTCATCCAGTTGATCCACAAATCTACAAAGGTAGCATCCCAGATGCCACGAGCCTGCACCCCAAGCTCGGGGTCGGCACTCAGCGTCAGCTCCGGATTGTAAAGAGGACTTATCAAACGATGAGAGGCTGCCCCCTTGATATTACCCAAGACCAACTCGATATGCTTGGTCGGTTTTACTTCTGCTCTGAAGAATGGTAGAAGGCGTGGACCGCGATGCGATTTATCGTCAGTCCAATGTGCCATATCGGCGAAATTGGCAGCAGCAGGATGCCTACTTGCCCCCCAATACTGCATGAGATCGATGCCAGCCTGCAGATTGATACCAGCCAACTTGGGCCATAAATACTCGAGATGAAGTCCCAGCCTATAGCCAGGCAATGTATAGCCCTTATCATACTCAGCATCGAACTCGTTGTTTCTAAAGAAAGTCTCCGATTCGAGCTGTAGGTATAACGCTTCGGGTCTAGCACTGTCGCTATCACTCAGCCTAGCATACCTATCATAATAATGTTGGGCTCCAAGTACAGAGCCCAACATTAAATATACTACAAGAGCTACAAAGAATGGGCGCAGTCTCATCCTTTCACCACATCCTTTATTCCACCCAAGGCACCAAGTACACTCGAAGCCTCATAAGGCATGAACACCGTCTTGGTTTGGTTGCCACGATTGATATCTTTGAGAGTTTCGATATAGCGCATCGCTATCTGGTACTGTGCAGGATTTGATCCCGTACCGCTTACAGCGTCTGCAATTAGCCTAATGGCTTCAGCCTCGGCATTGGCTACAAGCACAGTCGCTTCGGCTTCGGCTTTAGCTTGCAAGACCTTGGCTTGCTTCTCACCCTCTGCATGGTTGATCGACTCCTGCATCTTACCTTCCGACTCGCGTATCAGCGCTTCCTTCTGACCCTCGGCTTGCAGTATCTGCGCACGTTTGTCTCGCTCGGCACGCATCTGCTTCTCCATCGCATCGCGAATATCTCGGGGCGGATTGATGTCTTGCAATTCCACACGGTTTACCTTTACCCCCCACTTATTGGTGGCATCGTCGAGGATAGCACGTAGCTTGCTATTAATCGTATCGCGGCTTGTCAAAGTTTCGTCGAGATCCATCTCGCCAATCACATTTCTAAGACTAGTCTGTGTCAGCTTTTCAATGGCGTCTGGCAGATTGGATATTTCGTACATGGCACGCTTGGGGTCGACCACCTGGAAGTAGAGGATGGCGTTGATCTCGGTTACAACGTTATCGCGCGTAATAACACTCTGCTTGGCAAAGTCGTACACCGTCTCACGTAGGTCGATACGTGACACCTCACGATGGCGAGCAAAGGTTTCGCCATTGGCTAGCTGCACCGTATGGCGCCAAATGATTGGTCTTGGCTTATCTATAAAGGGGATGATCACATTGACACCAGACGAAAGTGTGCCCGAATAGCGTCCCAGACGTTCGATAATAATTGTTTCAGATTGCTGTACGATCAGCAAACCTTTAGAAACGATCAGTATTGCCAGCAAAGCTATGGCAAGTAGGATGATGAGAGTTGAGGACATAATGAATGAAGTTATTTAGGTTAGAAATTTGTTAATTAAGTACTATTTAGACGCAATCAGTCGATGGCCTCTACCCATAGCACAATGCTTTCGTGGCCAACCACCAGTACGCTCTGCCCTTTTCTGAGCGTAGCCTCGGCCTTGTGCTTGGCACGCCAAACATCGCCATCGATTGCTACCTCTACCAGCCCCTCACTCTCCTGTAGTTCGTCACTTACTACAGCCCTTCTACCTATAAGAGCATCCATCCCCGTCGAGGCATTCTTTTTGCGGTCGGGAAAGATGCGCTTTATAAAGGGACGAAGTAGCACTAGGGAGAGAATAGAAGCAATGGCAAAGACCAAGACCTGCCATACAAGACCCAAGCCCAAAAGGGCGGGTACTACGGCTGCCAAGGCTGCTACACCAAAGCAAGCTACCACAAAACCAGGGGTTAGTAGTTCGGCAATAAACAAGACGATAGCGGCTATAAACCACCACTGGACTGGACTAATGTTTTCGAGCATTATCAGAATGAATTAAGTTAATTGAAACAGATTTATATCACATCGATTTAGCTTGGTTACGGCTCATAAAAACCTGTGCGAGACGTTCCAATTCTAAGCTAAACAAAGATACAAAAAACTGACAAGTAGATAAAGCTTTCGAAAACAAAAGCCCACGATGGTCGGGCTTTGCACCTTTAGCATCGTGGGCTTAGTCTATGAGAAGCCTTTACAGCGTGACGAACACAGCAGTAAAGCTATATCCTTGCTTAGTGGGCGACCGATTTTCTTCGCTTTAGCTCCTGACGGATGAGCTCGAGCTCACGACTAGTCTGTCCGGCCATGGCTGTATTTTCTTCAGCACGACGGATTAGGTAAGGCAGCACCCTCTCTACAGGGGCATAGGGAAGATACTTACACACATTGTATCCGCTTCGTGCCAAATTGAAAGAGATATTATCGCTCATACCATAGAGCTGCGAGAAAAAGATGCGATTGTCATTGTGGCTGATTCCTTTTTCATCTATCAACTGAGCCAATAGCTGATTGCTCTCTATATTGTGTGAACCAGCAAAGAGCTCAAAGTCATCAATATGCTCCACCACATAACGGAGGCCTGCATTGAAATTGGCATCCGTAGCAGCCTTATCTTTACAAATAGGATCGGGATAGCCCTTTTCTGCGGCGCGGGCGCGTTCATCATCCATATAGGCTCCACGCACAAATTTGATGCCTGCTTTGTAGCCCAGCTGTTTCGCACGTTGATGTAGCCCCTTGAGGTAGTCCATCCGGTCGTGCCTATACATTTGCAGGGTAGCAAAGACATATGCCCTTTCTTTATTGTGTAGCTCCATAGCCTCTTCTACCAGCTCATCTACCAAGCCCTGATAGACATACTCCTCGGCATCGATCAGAATACGCACCTTCGCTTCGGCAGCAGCCTTACAAAGAGCCAACATACGTTCACGCCAGTTTTCGAACTCCTTTTTATCTGCTTCACTGAGCGACTCGGGCTCTTCGGCCACTCTTGCCAAGAAACCCTCTCCCACTTGCATAGCCGTAGGCTTAAACACGGCATAAGCCACATTTCGATTGCCTTTTGCGTAGTCTATTGATCGAAGAGTTTCTTCAAAAGCATCATCCACATCTCTCTGCTGGCTACCACCTTCTGCCGAGTAGTCCAACACCGAAAGCACCCCATACTTGGCCAGGCCATCAAGAGTACGTGAACACTCCTGCAGAGTCTCTCCTCCCACAAACTGCCTATAGAGCGTAGGCTTCACAGCCCATTTGATAGGTAGTTTGATCGATAGAGCAATGTTAGAAGCTTGTTTACCAAGCTTCACTAAGCTTGAGTAGCGGATCGTAGAAAAGAGTAGCTCCGCCACTCTCAGATCGCGATTAGACTTCATCTGAAAAGCGACCTCGGTGTTGCTAAAGTCAATCATAAATGTGTTTGTTAATGTTGTTGTATGTGCTAACAAATATATGCAAAAACTAGCATAACACAATCGCAATTGACATATAAATTTATGAGAACATAGAGAGCTGCAATCGCAAGATAAAAGGCAATCCCGAGCCGAGGCCACAGCCTCAACTCGGGATAGTACTAGATAGAGAGTGAGTCCGCAAGCCGACGAACTCAAGAATAATAAGGAGGGCTCTAGCTCAGGAAGAGCTTCAGATCGTCATCGACCGTTCCAATGCCAGCAAGCCCGAAGTTTTGCACCAAAACCTTCGCCACGTTGGGCGAGAGGAAGCCTGGCAAGGTGGGCCCGAGGTGAATATTTTTGACACCGAGCGAGAGTAATGCGAGCAATACGATAACAGCTTTCTGCTCGTACCAGGCGATATTGTACGCAATGGGTAGCTCGTTGATATCATTGAGCTCGAAGATCTCTTTCAACTTCAAAGCGATTAGCGCCAGCGAATAGCTATCGTTGCACTGACCAGCATCCAAGACACGTGGTATGCCAGCGATATCGCCGAGGGGCAGCTTATTGTATCGGTACTTGGCGCAACCAGCGGTGAGGATCACGGTGTCGTGAGGCAGTTTCTTGGCAAACTCGGTGTAGTAATCGCGGCTCTTCATGCGGCCATCGCAGCCTGCCATCACAAAAAACTTGCGAATAGCCCCAGATTTCACCGCATCGACCACCTTATCGGCCAAAGCAAAGACCTGCTCGTGTGCAAATCCGCCCACGATCTCGCCTCGCTCAATCTCGTTTGGAGCCTGGCAACGCTTGGCGTGTTCGATCAATTCCGAGAAGTCTTTGGCACCCCCCTTGGGACGATCAGCAATGTGCTTGAAGCCAGTGAAGCCCGAAGCTCCAGTGGTATAAACCCGATCGGCATAGGTCGAGCTAGAGCGTGGAGGCACGATGCAGTTGGTTGTAAAGAGAATGACACCGTTGAACTGTTCGAAGTCCTCGTTTTGCTGCCACCACGAACTACCATAGTTGCCCACAAAGTGGCTGTATTTCTTGAAAGCTGGGTAGTAATTGGCTGGCAGCATTTCGCTGTGCGTATAGACATCGACGCCTGTACCCTCAGTTTGCTCGAGCAAGTCTTGCATATCGCGCAAGTCATGCCCAGAGATCAGTATACCAGGATTTGTACGCACACCGATATTCACCTTTGTGATTTCGGGATTGCCATAGGTCGATGTATTGGCTTGGTCGAGCAGCGCCATGGCTTTCACTCCATACTCACCACAGTTTAGTACTAGAGCCGTCAGCTCTTCGACCGTCAGCTCTTCGGTAGTAGCAACGAGTGCTTCTTGCATAAAGCGGTAGATACTCGCCTCTTCGTAGCTCAGATTGCGTGCATGTTCGGCATAAGCAGCCATTCCCTTCACGCCATAAATCAAGAGCTCACGTAGCGAACGGATATCTTCATCTGGGCAGCTCAGGACACCCACTGTAGTCGCTTTCGCTTCCATCTCTTCCACAGTCGTACAGCGCCAACTCATGCAGTCGCATTCGGGGCAAGCAATAGCCTTTCCTTGCATCTGTTCGGCTAGCGAATCACGCAGTTCGAAGCCCTCATAGATCCGTTTGACAAAGCGTTCTTTGTCGAAATTGGCATTTGTAATGGTCATAAACAAAGAGTCCATGACATAGTGATCGACGTTCACTGGCACTTCAAGCCCCAATTTACGCATCTGAACGGCATAACGTGATATCCCTTTGAGGATAAATAGCAAGAGGTCTTGCAGATTAGCTACATCGGCTGTTTTACCACAGACACCCTTGAGAGTACAACCCTTATTGTGAGCTGTCTCTTGACATTGAAAACAAAACATTCCCATCGTATTTCATTGATTAGATTAGATCCATTTTTCTTCTATTATTTCACCTTCTACACCTATCATAATTTGCTTGATAGGCACTTTTCTGCTGGCTCCCTCAGCTGCTTTGCGAGCAAGAGCCAGCAAGCCTCTACAGCATGGCACTTCCATGATCGCTACAGTAAGCGTATTGATCTGTGCCGAATCGATCATTTTACGAAGCTTTTCGGCATAGACCTCCTGATTGTGATCGAGCTTGGGACAGGCAATACAGAGGCTGCGATTGCGCAACAAGTGCTGATGAAAGCCAGCATAGGCATAGGCCGTACAGTCGGCAGCAAGCAAGAGATCTGCCCCCCTGTAATGAGCAGCCTCGGGATTGAGCAGATGCAGCTGAACGGGCCAATGAGTCAGTTGCGAGCTAGGACTTGCTGCAGTTGGAGCCATCGAGAGTTTGCTAGAAATAGGAGCTTGAGATCGGAAGCTACGCTCCAAACTGCCTGGACATCCGCAAGCAAGCTTCTTTTCGCTGGCATGCAGTTCGCTTTTGATACTTTCCACCTCTGCTGCTGGCATCGTTTGGCTCAGGTAGTCCAGTCCTTCTTTGACGTATCCCAGCTCGGCATGCTCTTTGAGGTGCTTGAGGTGTGCCACTATTACAGCTCGCCCCTTCGGAGCAATACGCTGTATCACTGCTAGCTCGTTGTAGGGCTCGGCCTCACGTTCTTCGATGCTGATAGCTCCTACGGGGCAATCGCCAATGCAAGCCCCCAAGCCATCGCAATACAGATCGCTTATCATCTGTGCTTTGCCATCGATGAGCTGTAGGGCACCTTCGTGGCATCCCTCTACGCATAGCCCACAGCCATTGCACAGTGCTTCATCTATCTTTATTATCTGTCGTTTGATCATTCTTTTCTTCTCTATTAGCAGTTGCTTGAGACCTCTTAATAAAGGTTTCTATTGCAAACATAGTGGCTTCCAGCGCAAACAAGTGTAACATTTGTTACAAAATCAAATTTGATTACCTTTGTTAAAGAAGAAGAAGTGATTATGATAGACGATTCGAAGTTATTATACTTTTGCGAGATCTGCAGGGAGAATACGGAGGGCAAGCCAGCAGGGCTAGGCTGCACAATCGAACACAGTGTAAAGCGCTACAAGAAGGGCGATTACATTGCTTATCAAGGCGACGAGATCAAGCAACTTTACCTCTTGAACCAAGGCAGGGTGAAAACCGAAGTTGTTTCCGACCTAGGGCTTAGCCTTCCTATCGAAGAGATTGCAGCCCCCTACCCGCTTGCGGCGGCATTTCTCTTTGCCCACCGCAACCGCTTTCCTGTGGATGTGGTTGCACTCGAAGCGTGTGAACTTATATTGATCGAGAAGGAAGTGATCGAGAAGAAGATGCAAGAATGCCCCAATTTCTTGCGTGGTTTTCTGGCCTTTACAGCCGATCGAATGCAGTTTCTATCGGAGCGACTGAAGCTATTCAGCATCAAAGGCATCAAAGGCAAACTGGCCTTCTATATCCTACGCCATCGAGCAGGTGAAACATTCGACTTGGAAAGGAATATCAGCTCACTGGCCGAATACTTTGGAGTGGAACGCCCCTCGCTATCACGAGCGCTATCCGAATTGCAAAGGGAGGGTATCATCGAATACCGAGGCACAAAAGGACGAATCACCAATCAAGAAGCCTTCCGCAAACTGCTGTGAAATAGTTATAGGATGAGGCAGCATTGTTGAAGGTGGTTGAAGCTGGTTGAAGCTGGTTGAAAGCAAGTTGAGCAAATAGATTCACACGAATTGGACTTCCTTTCATGCGAAAAGGGCTTGTGTCAACACAGACACAAGCCCTTTTCCATTTGGGGAAGTGCTAAAGAGCAGAACAGCTTAGAGATAGTCGGGTAGCTCGATGCTGGCAACTACCTGACGGGCTGCTTCGATGTGTTCATACATCACCACATCGTCTTCTACCCGATCGACCTTAGCACGCAGAGCAGAAACAAGTGTTTCCAACACATCTGACGTACGTAGTGGACGACGGAACTCAACGGCCTGAGCAGCATTGAGCAACTCGATACCTAAGATGCGCTCTAGATTATCGAGTAGAGGCAGCAGCTTAACGGCTGCATTGGCACCCATCGACACGTGGTCTTCCTGGCCATTGCTCGATACGATGCTATCCGAAGCTGCAGCAAAACAATACATCTTATTCTGGCTTACCATGGCAGCACCAGCATACTGAGGTATCATCATTCCGCTATTGAGACCAGGCTTAGCAACCAAGAATTCGGGCAGACCACGCAAGCCGAAGATGAGCTGTGCCACACGGCGATCGCTTATATTGCCCAATTCGGCCATGGCAAGCGCCAAGAAGTCGTAGACCAAAGCCAATGGCTGACCGTGGAAGTTACCACCCGATACGATCAGGTCGTCTTGGGGGAAGATGGTAGGATTGTCCGTTACCGAATTGATCTCGGTAAGGATGACACTGCGCACATAGGCCAAGGCATCGCGACTAGCGCCGTGCACCTGAGGGATGCAGCGGAAGCTATAGGGGTCTTGCACCTGAGTCTTAGGAGCATCTTGAATCTGGCTACCCTTGAGTAGCTGCAGCATGTTTTTAGACACGATCTGCTGCCCCTTGTGAGGTCTAACTTCGTGAAGCTGTGGAGTAAATGGAGCTGCCAAGCCCATGAAAGCGTCGAGCGAAAGGGCAGCAACATAATCCGACATACGAATGAGCCGCTCGGCACGGATCAGAGCCCACACACCATGCGAACTCATAAACTGCGTACCGTTGAGCAGCGCCAAGCCCTCCTTGCTTTTGAGCTGAATCGGTTTTAGGCCTAGTTCGTTTAGCACTTCGGCAGATTTGCGCAGTTCGCCACGGTAGCGTACTTCTCCCTCTGCGATAAGAGGTAGGAAGAGCTTGGCCAGTGGAGCCAAGTCGCCCGAAGCCCCCAATGAGCCACGATCGTAAACCACGGGTAGCACATCTGCATTGAGCAGATCGAGAATCAATTCGATAGTAGCTAGTTGCACACCGCTATGTCCCAGTCCCAAAGCATGAGCCTTGAGCAGCAACATGAGGCGTACGATATCTGAGCACACTTCGTTGCCCAAGCTACAAGCATGGCTCTTGATGAGGTTTTCTTGCAAGCGAGTGAGGTCGGCCTCTTCGATAGATACATTACAAAGCGAACCGAATCCGGTGGTGATACCGTAGAGAGGGCGGTCGCTCTTGGCAACCTTATCATCGAGGTATTGTCGGCACGCATTCACACGCTCGGCAGCCTCGGGATGAAGCTTTACCAAACAAGGCGCATTCAAATAGCTCTCTAGAGCTTCGATAGTAAGCTGCTCGTAGCCTACATAGATGGTTTTATTACGATCTATTTGCATCGGTCTTACTTCGTTTATTGGATGGATTGATAAGTATGTTGCAGCAGTTTTTCTTCGTGCTGATTGATGAGGCTTTCCATACGCTCGGCATCTTTGGCTAGTTCGTTGCGGAAGGCTTCGTCTTTGATGCTCGATAGGTTGATACGTACGTTGAGCAGAGCACCCAAAACAGCTGTGCGAGCACACATCATAGCCACAGCAGCGTCGGTGATGGCGTTTTGATTGCCACGAGCACCAACAGCTTCGATCAGGCCAATGATATCGAACACACGACGAGCCACCGTCATAGGCACAATGGCAGCGTGGCGGGTTGCTTCTTGGATTTTCTCAGAGCGCAGGGCTTTCTCTTCGTCGGTTTCTTTGGGCAGTTTGAAGGCGTCGAACACGAGGCGATAGGCATCGCTATCGCGGTCGATATCTTGCAAGAGTTCGGCACGGATAGGCTCGAGTTTGGCCACGATGGCTTTCATCTCCTCTTCGTGCTCGAGGTATTTCTTCTTGCCGATGGTTAGTCCGGCTACCATCTGGGCCAAGGCAGCAGCCAATGCGCCAGCCAATGCCGAGATGCTACCACCCCCTGGTACGGGAGCTTCTCCTGCAGTTTCGTTCAGGAAGTTTACTACGGATAAGTCTTTTAGTATCATATCTGAATGCTTGTATTGTTGGTGAATTTTTGTTTTGAAATATTCGAATCGTTCTTTAGAACTCATAGCCTGGAGCGCTGTATATCAGCTCCCCACCCTTGATTACCTGAGCCACGATGTTCATGCCAAAGTGGTAGTTCAGGAATTGATAGGAAGGATATTGCAGCAGCACAATGTCGGCTAGCTTGCCTGGCTCGATCGATCCCACTTCGTCGCTACGACCGATGGCTGCAGCAGCGTTGTAGGTAAGTGCATTGATGGTCTCTTCGATGCTCATGCCCATATACATGGTGCTGAGTGCTATTAGCAGCGGCACGGAGGCCGAGAAGCAAGAACCGGGATTGAGGTCGGAGGCTACAGCCACAGCTGCACCGGCGTCGATCAGCGCACGAGCGGGTGCGTAGTCGGCACGTAGCGAGAAGGCAGTAAGTGGCAATAGCGTAGCTACGGTATTGCTCTTAGCAAGCGCTTCGATACCGGCGGGACTCACCTGCAAAAGGTGATCGGCCGATAAGCAGTCGAGCTCGGCTGCCAATTCAGCCCCAGCAAACGGCACAATCTCATCGGCATGCATCTTGAGGTCCATCTCCAGAGCAGCCGCTGCCTTTAGCAAACGGCGTGTTTGCTCGTGGTCGAAGACCCCTTTTTCGGTGAAGATATCGCAGCAAGAAGCCAAGCCACGCTCTGCCACTACGGGCATTACCTCACGGATAATATAGTCGATGTATTCGTCGCTTCTGTCTTTCCACTCGGCAGGCGTATCGTGCGCTCCCATGAAAGTAGAGCTGATATCGATGGGGTGCTTGCTATTGAGCTGCTGCATAGTTTCGAGCTGGCGGATCTCAGTTTTCAGATCCATGCCATAGCCACTTTTGGCTTCGATGCTCGTTACTCCTTGCTGCATCATCCGATCGAGGTGCTCCCAGGCACTCTCGTATAACTCGGCAAATCCCGCCTTGCGAGTTGCAGTAGTAGTAGAAGCAATGCCACCGCCACGCTGCATAATCTCCATATAGCTTTGTCCTTCGAGGCGCCATTGGAATTCCTCTTGGCGGTAACCTCCAAAGACCAAGTGTGTATGGCTATCGATGAAGCCTGGCAAGGCACACATGCCCGTTGCATCGATCAGCTCACAGTCGGATGTATCGTAGCTCTGCGCCCCACTCATAGGGCCAGCATATTCAATACGTCCTTGCTTGGCAATGATGCACGAGGGGCCATCTACTAGGCCTATCTCGTTCATCGCCTCGCGGCCGTGCTTGGCATTGCGGCGAGGGTCTGTATTCTTAGAGCAAGAGCTCGCACTTGCTTGGCAAGTGACGAGCTGCTCTATATTATAAATGTATAAGTTCATGGATGGGGAAGGGCTTTCTTACTCCATGATACGATTTTCGAGCACCTGGTCGATGCTGAAGTTTTCGATTCCGAGGTAGTATTCGGCACAGTCGATGAGTGCTTGCATAGGCACGAGTCCGATCACCTCTGCACCCACTACTGTAACGCCATAGCGCTGAGCCTCCATGCGCACCATTTCGTGAGCACGATAGACAGCCGTTTTGGTATAGTCGGTGAGGTTCATCGATACCTGCACGATGCCACGCTCGTTGAGTTCAACGCCCATAGCCTTTACGAAGCGGAGTCCACCACCCATGAAGCGAACCTTGCGTGCGATAGCGTCTGCCACACTTAGATCGGCTGTATTCAGGTTAACGTTGTAAGCTACCAAAGGCATACGTGCACCGATAGCTACTACACCAGCAGTGGCGTGAGGAGCGTCTGGGCCGAAGTCGGGCTTCCAAGCTGGATCTTGCATTTTCTCTTTCATTCCTTCGTACTGACCCTTGCGCACCTTAGCTAGGTTTTCGCGTTCGGGTGTCGAGGCCGACTTTTCGTAGAGATACGATGGCATGCCATAGCGATCGGCCAATTCCTTTGCTAGCTCTTTTGCCAGTGCATCGGCATCTTCGGTAGTAACGCCTTTGATGGGGATGAAAGGAATCACGTCTACAGCTCCCATACGTGGGTGCTGACCTTCGTGCTTGTTCATATCGATTAGCTCGATCGCAACACCGATCGCTTCGATAAGTGCAGCTTTTAGGGCTTCTGGTTCGCCCACCAAGGTTACTACCGAACGGTTGTGGTCTTCGTCCGAGCTATAGTCCAATAGCTTCACACCCTCCTTTGCACGGAAGGGGTTGAGGATTTTCTCGATAGTTTCTTTGTTACGTCCCTCCGAAAAGTTTGGGACACACTGCATGATTTTGGATAATGCCATGATCTTCTTTTGATTTTATTGTTAGTTGAAAAACTCTTATCCGATGAATTCGAAAAGTTGCTTGCCTAAAGGCAGTGCAAATATCGCAATATTTATCTGATTTTCCCAGAAACGGCAGACGAATAATGCCTTTTGAAAAAAGATAGGAGGGATATGGCAGTATTACTGCGGATCTACATCAAATTGGATGCTAATTCTTTTGTAATGAGTGTCGATAGTACGAGTCTCTTCGATAACTCTTTTGAGCTGCCTACGAAGCATAACAGACGAAATACGGTGAGCAACCTTGATTAGTAGCTGCCTATGCTCGAAGGATTGGAAGCGTGCAACAGGAGGGCGAATAGGGTCTGACACGTCGCAGTCGGGCATCGCATCCCTTAGTCGAAGACTTAGCTCCAGAGCAAAGGAATCGAGCGGAGCAGCCTCGGAAGCTTTCAGACGCAGGCTAATAAGCCTACAGAATGGGGGAAAGTGCAATAACTGGCGTTCGCCCAATTGCTGAGTAATAAACTCGTGGTAGCTTGCATTTGCAAGCTGAGCAATGAAGGGATTGTCGGGATTCATCGTCTGCAAGATCATTCGGCTCGCACCCGATCGGATAAGCAATTGATAGAGCAGCTGGAAGGCGCGCTCGTAGGAACGAAAATCGGGATAGGCAAGTATCGAATCGAGCTCTACTACAGCTATCAAACCTACATTTGCTCCATAGTTCTGCCCCTTTATCAGTTGCGTTCCCACCAAGATATCCACATCGCCTTCGCTCAATCGATCTTCGATGAGGCTTCGATTCTTCTTGCTACGAACCGAATCGCTATCGATACGTACAATGCGTGCATGAGGCAATTGAGCCTTCAGCTCGTCTTCGATACGCTCCACGCCATAACCCACAGCCCGGAGTGTCGTTCCGTGGCTTTGAGGATCACGAGCTTTACAGGCAGGGCAAAGCTGCGGAACGGGCTGACGATAGTCGCAATAGTGGCAAAGCAAAGTCCGACTTGCCTTGTGATAGCTAAGGCTTACATCGCAGTGCACACAGCGAATAGGAGCAGCACAGGCTTGGCAAACTACCTGCGGAGCAAAGCCCCGTCTATTCTGTAGTACCAAGCTCATCTGCCCGGCTTGGACTGTCGCTTCGAGTGCTTGGAGCAAAGGAGGGCTCAAACGCTCCTGATAGCTGATGCGTCGCTGACGTTGCATCAGCTTCATATCGAGGGTCTCTATCTCGAACTGCTGCATGGGCTGCCCTCCTTCGAGAGTGAGAGGCCTATACTTTCCTCTTTTTAGATGGAGCAAAGACTCGGCCGATGGGGTTTCGCTAGCCAAGATAATGGGGCACTTGGCAGTATTGGCTATCCAGATAGCTACGTCGCGCGCATGAAAGCGTGGCGCCGGATCTTGTTGCTTGTAAATATACTCGTGCTCGGCATCGACTATCAGCAAGCTCGGGTCGGGACAGGGCAGTAGTACCGCTGCACGCATCCCCATCAGCAAATAGGGTTCGCGACTTTGGCTCAGTCGCTGCCAGATCTCTACCTTCTCGGCATCGGAACGAAGGGCATGATAGTTATAAAAGCGACTCCCCAATCGATCGGCCAGACGGCGGGCAAGCCCCTCGCGGTCTTCCATACGATTGGCAGCAGGGCTCAGCAAGACAACCCGATGCCCCGCCTCCACTTCGCTAACGATTAGCTCGAGCAGTACCGCCTCCTTCTGCTTGTAATCTTTCGAACTGAGCAGAAAGGTGCCAGCACTCTGGCACTCAGTCCGTAGGCGAGCTGCCTGCAACGCAGCATCGGGGTACTCATCTGTCTGAACCGATTCGAGCTCCTCGGCCAGCCTACTTGTCGGTAGCAGATACTCTTCGATGACGCCTCGCTCCTTGAGGGCTTTGATCATAGCAGCATGATTGCTCGCATCGTCACAGACTTGCTTGCGGCTTAGGCTTGCACTCAGATCCAGCCCGGCTAGGTCTAATAGCTCGGCAAAGCGCAAAAGGAAGGCTTGTTGCTTGGGAGCACGAGCAATAGAATCGATCAGAACACTCAGCGCCTCATCGCTCTGATACGGCTTGGCAAGCCTTAGCATAGGCAGCTCCTTGACTTTGTAACGTCGCTGCAGTTTTTCTTCTACCGTAAGAGCCCCCATTGCAATCAGCTTGCTGAGCGTATTGGCAAGGGAGCCTCCTCCCAAAAGCTTTTCGACCGTAGCAAGGCTGATCGCCTTGCCTTGGTTGGCAGCTACACAATCGAGCATCGCTTGCTCGCGAAGGCTGAGTCGTTGCTCTGCTTCGAAGCCATCGGAAAGGTAAATCATACTCCTACTCTCGGGCAGTAAGCCTCGAGGCATAGCAGCTATCAACACCTCGCCAAGGGTACAGAGGTAGTAGTCTGCAATCCAGACCCAACGAGCCAAAAGCTCGGCAGACACCAGGGGATACGCATCGGGCAGAAAAGAAATCTCTTTGAGCCCCTGCTTGATGGCTGGGGCTTCGCTGCTCAATCCCACAACGATGCCCGTATAGAAACGTCTTGAACCAAAGGGCAGCACAGCACGCATCCCCACTGCAATAGAACCCTCCAACTCGGCTGGCACACGGTAGTGAAAGCGTCCTTCGACGGCAAGGGGAAGTATTAGTTCGGCGTAGAGCATGCGTATGGAATCAATCGTTTCACTATGATCTATACCATATGAATATAGAGTGCGTTTTGCATCATTGCATCACATAGTGAGTGGAGCACTACAAAGATACGAACTATATCGGTAGAGAGCTCTTAGCATGCCAAGAGTAGTCTCTTTCGCAACTTCAACAATGCGTCATCGTGCGCAATTCATTTCAGAATCACACAAATTGAATCGGACACATAGATTATTGAATAACGATTCGAAATGAAGGGACTTACCCCAATGCCAGAGAGCTGCGTTTTGGTCTGTTTTCGTACTAAAAGTGACTCCTTGAAAAGGGCGTATGATTTTGAATCTAGGAGCAAAGAAATCCACCCTTTTGAGCTTCATTTCGCTACAAAAGGTGTTTTCGCCCAAAACACAAGGTCTTTTTTCTAAAACATAAGGTGTTTTTTTCTGAACATAAGGTGTTTTTCTCAAAACACCTTATGTTTTAACTCGACTTGAGGCATGTTTTTCTGGAGTGTTTTTTCATTGATTAAGTCAAAGCTTTGATAGTCAGACAATTGTGAAAATCCATTATTTTGAGTCAGCTGTTACTTCGTGCGCAAATAACGCAAGGAGCGGACAGTTTTTGCCTTATTTTCTGCTTCCCAAGCGCCTTCTTAGTACGATTCTGTACCAAAACATACTATTTGATTGGCTGGAATTTTCAATCCCTGCTCATAGCTGTGTGATCCGCTCTTTCCCTGTCTAAGGGAATTTCTTATTCGAATCTTCTGCAGCTACCTTATTCTAATAATGCGTACTCCTTACATCCTCTATCCAAACACCGAGAAGAATCAACAACTCTCATGAGGAGAAAAAAGAATAGAAATGGATGTTTTTTTCTTTTCAGCACACATTACTAAACTTTTATTCAACTTTTCGGCAATTATTCAAAAAAAAAAAAAATACCTTTGTACCCGAAATGGAAACCGGTACCATTCACAAAAAAAACATTTAAACAATCAAAATCATTAAAAAATGAACAAGAAAGCAGTATTTGCCGCATTCCTTGCAGCTTTGGCTCTAAGCGCTTGCACGAAACAGCTTGACTTAGAAGAACCAGAAAACAAAAAAGAAAATCGTAACGCAACAATCGATCCCAACATCGAGTTTGCTGACGTAATGTACTTTAGCAATGAAAAGGACCTACAGGATTTAATCAATAATGATGAAACATCAACAGTAACAAGTATATTCAGATCTTAAATATTAAAATATAACAGACAATGGAAAGGCGTACGATTTTTAAGCAAGTAATTCTTGCTGTGATTGCAACATTGCTTAGTGGCAATGTTGCGTATGGACAATTGCGAATCAAGGGTGTTGAACTCAATTCAAATTTCAGCTCAGCAACTGGAGGTCCAGGTTATAATAACTTGGGATTAGACCTGAATGCAAAGTTGAGACTTCATCATGAAGTTCTGCCTGACAATTTTGATTTTTATGTTGGCTTGCATCAGAAAATGCACCATTGGGACACAGACGGTGGGCCAGAAGAGTTTTATTTTGAGCCAACAGAAGCTGGTCACTATGTCCACACCCAAACAACCAGTTTCCACCCAGCGAGTTCATTTTTTGACAAACGCGCAATAAGACGCTTCATGATTAGCTTCGGGCCAGCGTACACCATGTACTGGGGAAAACACTGGGGATGGACAAACGACTTGCAACTAATGTTCTCGCCCTACACTAAGAGCAAACTCCATTATGATCAAATTGACATTCTTAACAATACGGTTGAACACAAAAGCAAAACCCTAAACAATGGGTTGACTTTAGGAGTTGGGATCAATAGCTGTATATGGTGGAAGATGCCATTCAAAAGTAAGCACAATTACAAACTTGGACTAAACTTAGGCTATGAGTATATAGATATTCACAAGCCACTGCGTAACTATGAACGCAACGGTATGAAGATCTTCGACACACTCACCAAGAGACTCAACCACGTTGGTCATATTGGTCTTAACTTGGGGATAGCCTTCAACTAGATGCAACACAGCTAAATAGAAGCAAAGAATATCTTTGCGCAAAAAGGGTGAATCGGATAGTTCCGCTTCACCCTTTTACTTTGCTTCGACAATGCGTCAGCCATTTGATTCGAGTCAGAATCGTGTGAATAGAATAGATGTAATGATTGTTGATTTGACTCCCCATTGAAGTGAAGCAAGTTTGATCGATCTACGCTATAGCCATCTTGCGAATGATGGCGTTCGCTTTTCCCCTGCTAAGAGGATATCCCTATTGTTAGCCCCACGATGGCAGTCGCCCCAGCGACACCTTCGTTGGGGTGAAGGATGAATAAAATGTCCCACTGCCTGCCCCCCTTTGCTGCCGTGCCGACGGCACGGCAGCAAAGGGGGGCAGGCAGTTTTTTATTCGTATCTCCTACCCTAGGAAAGGAAACGGCTCCGCCTTATTCCTATCCTGGGGCTAACATTAAAGAAATGTCTTACGAACAAGAGCGGACGTGTAGAGAAAACGATCGAGCTAAGTTTTGCTTGCGTCACCCAAATGAGCAATTTGAAAGGCATAAAAACCGAATAATCAGTCACATACCTAAATCAAAGTGTGATGCGTGTCGAAGTCAGAAGGTCGTACACTTTAATTTAAGCAATGCATTCTCGTAGTCTGGAGCTACAAGAAGCCCTCGTAAGTGGCTAATCGGGATCGGATAAGACTGAGCGATCGCGTAGGCGAATGATACGCTGATTGCGACTCCCCCTCCACCGGAGCTGAGGATCGTAAAGAGCCTGCTCGAAGCGCCCATCTACCAACAAATCGATGAAGGGCAGACAGGCGGCAAATGCTGGCTGGGCATCGATCTGCTCGAGCGTATAGCCTGTATAGCAGCAAATAGGCAAGCCAGTAGCTTGCTTGAGCTCGAGCAGCAGCTCATACAAGCCCTCGGGATTGAAAAACGGATCTCCCCCCGATAGCGTGATGCCATCGAGTAGCGGATTGGCTCGAATCTCGGCAATGATTCGCTCTAGTATTGGACTACTAAGCGGCACCCCCTTCTGGGGGTTCCAACTATCGGGGTTGTGGCATCCCTGGCAGCGATGCCTACAACCCGATAAGTAGATCGAATAGCGAAGCCCCGGACCATCGGAAATGGTCTCGGGGTAACGCTGTAGAATACAAAGGCCGTACTGATCTATCATCGAACGATGGAGAGTCTACTAGAAAGCAGATCGGACTAAGCGTGCTTGATGCGATCGCTTTCCTCGGCCTGCTTGGCAGAGTTCCAACTCTCTAAGCTACCAGTCAGATAGCCCGTAATGCGCCTAAGCCTAGCAATCTGATCGCTTTTGCAAAGGGGGCATTTGTCGTAGATAATTCCTTTGTAGGAGCAGTTTTTGCACGTATCTACCGGATGATTGATCGAGCCATAGCCTATACCCGTATCTTTCATCAGCTTCACAATCTTCAGTACCACCGAAACATTCTTCTTGGCTTCGCCATCGAGCTCGACATAGGTAATATGGCCACCAAGGCAGAGGGCATGAAAGGGAGCTTCCTTCTTGATCTTGTCTGCCATACTTATCTGCTCACGCACATCGATATGAAACGAATTGACGTAGTAATCGCGATCGGTCACACCAGCAATCGTACCGTAGCGCTTTCTATCCATACGTGTAAAGCGTCCAGAGAGGCCTTCGGCTGGTGTAGCCAGCACGGCATAGTTGAGGCCATACTTCTGCTTGTAGTCGGCCACTAACTGATTGAGGTCTTCGAGCAACTCGTATAGGCACTGCCACGCCTCTTGCGACTCGCCATGCCCCTCGCCATAGATCGCCACCATAGCATTGTGCCCACCTATAAAGCCAATACCGAGCGTACCCGACATGATCACATCGCCCACCTTATCGTTGGCACCCAGCTGCATACCACCCTTCCAGACATCATTGCTCATCATAAAAGGGAACTGCCTCGCCAAGGCTGTGCGCTGATAGCAATAGCGATCGTAGAGCTGCTCGGCCACGAGCTCGCCCATCTGTCTGAGGCTTGCCTTCAGAAATTTCTTGGCTTCGGCTCGGATGATGTGCTTATTGGCACCAGGGTAAAACTCTTCGGCTTGCTGCCGGGCTTCGATGGCCAATCGGGGCAGATTGATGGAGGTAAAAGAGAGGTTGCCACGCCCAATAGATGTTTTGGGACCATTGAGGTTGTCGAAGACTCGGGTGCGACAGCCCATCGTGGCTACTTCGTGCATGTAGCGCTTGGGGTCATCGGCCTGCCAGAGCTCATTGACATTGTAGGGGGCATCTAAGAATAGGAAGTTGGGAAATAGCGCTTTGGCTGTAGTGGCACAAGACTTTATCAGGAGGTCGAAATTGGGCGTTTCATAGCTCAGCTTGCCTGCTAGGGCATCGTCGAAATGCTCCATAGCCAGCTTGTAGTCTGCCTCGGAATAGTTTACCCCCTCCTTGACCTTGAATATCTGTATCGGGAAGATGGGCACCTCACCCTGGCCCAGTCCCTCCTCGGTAGCACGTAGCAGCTCTTCGATAAGCATACGACCCGCTGGCGAATGATCGGTACCATAGTTGATGGAGCTAAAGACCACCTGATTGCCTCCACGTGAGTGCATCGTATTGAGATTGTGTATGAAGCCCTCCATCGCCTGATGGGTATCGCGGCGGGTCTTGTCCATAGCAATACGATGAGCGTAGGCTATTTCCTGCCTTTCGAGAGGCAAGTCGGCTAGACCTTTGGCTAGCTTTTCGAGCTCGGCATCGCTATCGTCGAGCTGTGGATCTAGGCCACAAAGGGCCGTGCCAATAGCATCGGCACAAGTCCCATCGACAGGATTTTTCAGCTCTACGACGAACTGCAGCTGCTCGGTAAGGTGCTTGAGGAAGGTCTTGCGTACGCCAGGAGCCATAAAGAAGTCGAAAGCTGGGATGGACTGCCCGCCATGCTGTTCGTTTTGATTGGTCTGGAAGATAATGGTGGCAAGAGTAGCGTAGCTATGGATGCTCTGCGGGCTGCGTATGCTGCCATTCTTGCTGCGAAAGCCACGTTCGAAGAGGTCGGCAATATCGTACTGCACACAGGTAGTGGTCTTGCTCGAATAGTAGTCGAGATCGTGTATATGGATATCTCCCACTCGGTGTGCACGGCTATACTGCGGTGCTAGCAGGTACTTACTGCTATAGTCTTTGGCTATCTCGCTTGCAATGGTCATCATCTGACCAGCTGGTGTATGAGCACTCATATTGGCATTGCCAAGGTTTATGTCGTTCGATTCGATGGCCACGATTCCATCCATCACCTGCTTGATAGAGCTGCGCCTATCACGCTCTACGGTGCGCCACTCGCGGTAGATAATATAGCGCTTGGCTACGAAGGGATTGAGGCGCATCAAGAGCTCCTCTACAAGGTCTTGCACTTGCTCTACGCTAATCTCACTAAGCGACTGCTGTTCGATCTGGAGCATGATCTCGTGTACGATATGCTCTATCCCATCCAAATCTTCTTGGATACCACTGGCGCGATAAGCTTTTACGATGGCTGCCTTGATCTTGAGAGGATCGAAGTACTCTATCTGCCCATCACGCTTTACGATGCGAAGTTTCTTTTCTTCCATTGTACTACGTCATTTTATTGATATGAAAAAGAAAACGGAGATGATAACTCTCCTTCACTTGCATATGTGAGGCGCCTTTCCTCGAGGTTTCCTCAACTTACTATGACCGACATATGGCAGGTATTCTGACTTTGCTTCTCGGAGACCAGATACGACCCTGCGCCAAACGCGCACGATGAGAAGGTCTCTTCTCGGATGCCGTGCCTTCCCACTCAGAGCAGAAGCTTTTGTAACTGCATTGGACGATCGAATACAATCTAGCAGCAACAAGAGCAAAGCCCTTACGAGCAGTGGCTAATACGATGAAATACGGCGAAGATGAATACACTCAACAGACTAAATCTGAGCGAAAAAGTGCAACTCATCGAAGCTTACAGCAGCGGGACTGTTCGGGACTTACACCCGATTCCCTTTTGCACCCCAGCCTTCAGGATCGAAGATTTGGGGACCATGATGCCTATGCTCACAAAGATAGGATATAATTTTGAAGAACGGAGTGTAGCCATTCATAAAAACGAAGCGACTCTCACCTATACGAAGGTAAGAGTCGCTCCTATAAAAAGCTACTTGGATATGCTCGGCCAAGCAGCTAAAATATCAGGCTGCGATTTACTGGGCAGACAGTCTTTCGTGCATTGCCTTGGCAGCCTTGCGGCCATCGCCCATAGCGAGGATTACAGTAGCTCCACCACGCACGATGTCGCCACCTGCATAGACTATCTCGAGGGCGGTTTTATTGTCGTCGTCGACCTCGATAGTACCCCACTTGGAGATCACCAAGCCCTCGATAGAGCGTGGGATCAACGGATTGGGTTCTACACCTATGCTTACGATCACTTCGTCTACGGCAATATCTTTGGTCTCGCCGATTACTTCTTGCGGACGACGACGCCCCGACTCGTCGGGCTCGCCAAGTTCCATCACTTGCAGGCGCATGCCACAAACACGTCCCTTCTCGTCGGCAAAGTACTCGATAGGATTGTGCAGGGTCAAAAACTCCACCCCTTCTTCTTTGGCGTGCTTTACCTCCTCGAGGCGAGCAGGCATCTCCTCTTCGCTACGACGATAAACGATCATGGCACGCTCGGCTCCTAAGCGCAACGCAGTACGCACCGAGTCCATCGCAGTATTGCCACCACCGATCACAGCCACACTACGCCCCTTAAAGACGGGAGTTTCGCTACCAGGGCTACCAGCGTGCATCAAGTTTACACGGGTGAGGTACTCATTGCTCGACATTACCCCAGCCAAGTTCTCGCCAGGGATGTGCATAAACTTGGGTAGTCCAGCACCACTTCCTACGAATATGCCTTCGAAACCCTCTTCGAGCAGATCGTCGTAGCTCAATGTACGACCAATGATCACATTGCTCTCGAAGACTACTCCCATACGTTCGAGGAGCTTGATCTCGGCATTGACTACCTCGTTGGGAAGTCTAAACTCGGGGATACCATATTTCAATACGCCACCAATCTCGTGCAGCGCTTCGAATACATTGACACGATATCCGAGCTTGGCCATATCGCCGGCAAAGGAAAGCCCAGCAGGTCCGCTACCAATCACGGCTATACGTTTGCCATTGGCTGGAGCAAGCTCGGGCAAGGGTAGCTCGCCATTGGCTAGCTCCCAATCCGAAGCAAAACGCTCGAGGTATCCGATCGCTACAGCAGGCTTCTTCAGCTTGGCTGTATAGATACACTGGCTCTCGCACTGCTTCTCTTGAGGGCATACCCTACCACAAACTGCGGGCAGAGAGCTGGTACGACGGAGCACTTTGGCAGCTTGGGCAAAGTCGCCACGCTCGATCTCCTTGATAAAATCGGGGATCTCTATACTTACAGGACAGCCATCCATACAGGTAGGTGTGGGGCAGTCGAGGCAACGACGAGCTTCGGCCTGAGCAGCCTCGGCACTGAGACCACGATTGACCTCCAGATCCATACTCTTATTACGCACATGGGCAGGCTCTTCGGGCATGACTACACGCTCCAGCTGCATGCGCTCTTTATTGGACATGCTACGGCGCAGCTCTTGGCGCCAAGCTTCATCACGAAGCTTCGTACTTTCTACGATATTCATTTTGATTGCTAGCTCTCTAATTCACGATAGGCACCAAGGCGCATTAACATCTCGTCGAAATCGACCTGATGCGCATCGAACTCGGGGCCATCTACACATACAAACTTGGTCTTCCCTCCTACTGTAACGCGGCAAGCTCCACACATGCCTGTACCATCTACCATGATCGTATTGAGCGATGCCATGGTGGGCACTTCGTAGCGTTTGGTAAGCAGGGCAACAAACTTCATCATGATGGCAGGGCCGATCGTTACGCAAAGGTCAACCTTTTCGCGCTTGATTACGCTTTCGATGCCGTCAGTTACCAGACCTTTGCTGCCATACGATCCATCATCGGTCATTACGATCACTTCGTCGCTGACGGCACGCATTTGCTCTTCGAGTATCACCAAGTCTTTCGAACGAGCAGCCAATACCACGATCACTCGATTGCCTGCTTTGTGCATCGCTTCGACGATAGGCAGCAATGGAGCAACCCCCACACCTCCACCAGCACAAACCACTGTGCCAAAGTGCTTGATATCTGTACTTTGACCCAAGGGGCCTACCAGGTCGTGGATATAATCGCCCACCTCGAGTGCTGCGAGCTTACTCGACGATCTCCCTACTGTCTGCACTACCAATGTGATCGTGCCACGCTCTACGTCGGCTTGGGCAATTGTAAGAGGGATACGCTCCCCCTTCTCTCCCACACGTACGATTACGAAGTGGCCTGCTCGGCGCGAGCGAGCAATACGCGGGGCTTCTACTTCGAGCTTAACCACCTTGGGCGAGAAAAACTCTTTTGAAACGATTTTATTCATTTAAAATAGATTTCTATACGTAAGTATATGATGAACGCTACAAAGGTACACAAAAAGGACAGACATGCGCAAAAGAGTGCAAAGCTCTTCAAATTAAAATAGCCCTCCCACGACATCCCGTCGTAGGAGGGCAAACACGAAAAACAATTGAAGAAAACTATTATTATTCTTTTTTATTCTACTCTATCTAGCAAGGATCAACCACGGAAGCGGCGTCCAGGGCCAAAGGAATTCTCTTGCATATCACTTCGCGAAGCACCACCTTTGAATGCATTGAAGCGATAGATAAAGTGTAGGATTACATAACTCGAGAGTGTATTGCTCTGTTGCTCGGTAATACTAAATGGAGTGGACGAGCTGAAGATGCTCGATCTCTGTGAGAGGATATCGTAGGCTTTGAGGCGAACTGTTGCACTCTTGCCCGTAAGGAAGCTATAGGAGACAGCAGCATTCCATAGCCACTCATTGCGCTTATAACCGCTACTATAACCCATATTGGTACTATATTCGATATCGCTATCGATACGGAATCCCATAGGCAGATTCAATGCAGCCTCATACTTGCCAGCCACATCGAAAGTGTTATTGGCACGCTGCCCTTCCAAGCTATTGTTTACACCATAGTATGCAAATGTACCTCCTAGGCTAGTATCGAACCAAGAGTTGCGATAAGTGAGCGTCAGGCGCTCGCCTGTACGGAAGCTAACAGCACGATTTTCCTCGTTATTTACGAAGCCAATCTGTCGGCTCAGCATACCCATTACAGAAGCACGGAGCGAGAAGTTTCTATTCGATAGAGGCACAGACATGGTAGAAAAGGCACGAGCGCTCCAGTTGCCAGATACGTTGTCGTACATCGTAGTACGCACACCGGTCTGCGGATCGTAGATCGACTTCGATACGATATCGTCAAACACATAACTGAGGAACGACGACACATTGAGCGAAAGCTGCGACGTAGGATTGAAAGTCTGATAGCGCATGAAGATATTATTCGAGTAGCTTGGTCTTAGCTTCTCATTCCCTACTGTAATGAGTAAGGGATTGGTAATATCTTGGATAGGTGCCAGCTGATTGATGCTGGGCTGGCGTGTGCGACCACGATAGTCGATACGGAAGCTTGTGTTACGATTGGGCTTATAGTTGAAGCGAATCATCGGAGAGATATTCGTGCGACGGATCGAAATCTTGTCTTGCTCTACTCCTGCTAGCGTACGCAGACTAGTGGTAACGTTGGGATCGACATTGAAGCCTAACGTATACTCCCAAAGCTTTGCTACTTTCTTGATGTTAAGTCCGAGTCGATATTGCGTATAGTCGTTTTGATACTGCGTGCCATAATCGCTGAGCAGCTCGTCGTACACGCCATCGGCATTGACACCATATACATCTCTATCTTGGCTACGACGGCTAAAGCGTGTATTGGCAATGGCCTGCAAGAAATAATTCTTACCCAAAGGCTCTACATACGAAAGTCGGATGCGGTAGTTCAGGTTGTCGATCGTATTGAATTGCTTCTGATCGGTACTGTTTTGCGTAAGAGCATCTTGTATATCTGCCTGATAGATCCCCTCGGCATCTTCGCGGCTAGTGCCACCACTAAGCTGGGCACTAAGCGTACGGCCATCGTCATTGAGCTTGCGACTCATGCTTAGCGTACCGTCGAATGCGAGGCTCTTACCTTCCGAGATCTGACTAATCAGCCCCTTGTTTACAAAGCTTCCATCGGCACGATCGGTGTTGTATTCATCGGTATAGACACTGTTGATTTTAGAGGCAGTCAGGTTGGGCTCGAAGATCAATTCGGTTTTATCGTCTGGCTTCCAAGTGATCTTCATACTGGCACCACCATTGTGCGAGTAGCTTCTTTCGTCGGTATTTTCTTGCAGAAAGGTATTGCCCGATTCGAGGATGTTCTCGACCGTTTTCCTGCTCACAATAGAGCGGTCGTTATATCCATAGCGTGCATCGCCTCCAGTGCTAAACTTGGGACTAAACTCGATATTGAAATTGGCTCCACCCATCGATGAGGTTGTGATGCCACCCATATCGAACATACCACCACGACCATGGCCACCACCACGACCTCCGCCCATCGACATGGCCGAATTGTCGAGCCCGAGGTCGCTAAAGCCCATATTATTTGTATTGTTGCTACCAGCAATCAGCGTCCACTGCTTGCCATCGCCAAAGCTATTTACATTGGCATTGAGCTCATAACGATCTTGGGTACCATAGCCAGCCATAGCTGTGCCAAAGAGCCCCTGCTTTCTGCCAGGCTTTACGGTAAGATTTATGACGGTTTCCTCCTCGCCATCGTCGAAACCACTCATGCGCGACATTTCGCTCAGACGATTTAGCACCTGTACCTTATTGATCATATCGGCTGGCAGATTCTTCATAGCCACACGGCTGTCTTTCGAAAAGAATTCCTTGCCATCGACCATAATCTTTGAAATTTCTTGCCCATTGATCGTTAGCTTACCATTCTCATCGATCTCTGCTCCAGGCAGTTTCTTTACTAGATCTTCGAGCGTTGCCCCTTCTTGTACTAGATACGAATCGGCATTAAACTCGAGCGTATCGGCTCGCACCACTATCTCGGCGGCCTTGCCTGTTACTACCAATTGCTCTAGCACATTGGCATCTTCCTCCAAATTGAGCTGCCCAATCTGCAGGGTTTGCCCTTCGCGCAAATCGACACTCTTCAGCAGGTCATTGTATCCTACATAAGAGACCTTAAGTTGATATTTTCCAGCCTTGCGAGCCTTGATCGTGAAGTAACCATCTGTATTAGTTACTGCACCAGCATGTTGCGTTGATCCTTGCATTAATTGTACAGACGCCTGTATCATAGGCTGTCCGTCTTCATCCATCACCCTACCCTTCACCACGGGCTCTTGAGCGTTTAGGCTCAAGGCACCGAGGCAGAGTAAAAGGAGACTAAGCGATAAGCGAAAAAAAGTACTCATTGCTACATTAGAGTTAATTGTAAATTAAACATGATTCGCCAGATCCGTATTACATCAAGTGAAATGAGAGAGAGAGAGAGAGAACACATTTTGTAATAATAATACATGGCTGCAATAGCTAGAACAGGATAAAAGTCTATAAGAAAATCCGTCCAACTACATGCTTTAGAAGCTATAGCTAGACACAAGTTTAATGCCAAGGGAGAAAAAAGTACAAAAAAGAAAATCATGCCCCCATCGAGACCCTAAAAGGACTGCTCAATAAGCGCATGATTTAACGACTTAAAAGAGATAGAAGTGCTGCCAACAAGTGGAAACAAACCTCTAAGACACAGCTTCTTGGAATGAAATTCGGAGCATCAACAAAGAGCTATCACTAAGCTAAATGCAATTAAAACAAAGCGACTATGCTTGCTGCTTACGATTTGAACAAATCATTAAGACTCTCTGCCATTGTGGGATGTGTATACACAGCATCACGTAAGATGGTGTAGGGAAGATCTCCATCCATTGCTATCTTAATAATATTGATCAACTCGTGAGCTTCCATACAGAAGAGCATACATCCAAGTATGCGACCACTTGTAGGATCGATCAAAGCCTTCAGCAGTCCTTCTCTATTTTGTAACACAGCGGCCTTGGGAATAGAGGAAGCCGCTAGGCTCAGCACCCTGTAGTCGAGCCCTTGCTCTTTGGCTTGAGTTTCATTGAGCCCAATACGTGCATAAGGTGGGCTTAGAAATACTGCGGTGGGGAAGGACTTGCGCTTGCTTCGCGAATCGTATTCGCCAGCAGTAAGCTGATTGCTAATGATACGAAAGTCATCGAGCGATGTGTATGTAAATTGTGGACCACCATTTACGTCTCCGATGGCCCATACATTGTCGGCCGTAGTTTTCAGCTGATCATTGACCACTATATATCCACGACTATCTGTAGCGATTCCTGCTGCTTGGAGCCCGAGCTTTGAGGTCTGGGGCGTACGGCCAGTGGCCAGCAAGACTGCCCCCACATCTACACGATGCATAGTAGCATCCATTTCGTATGAGACTTGTACGCCCCTATCGGTAGAGGCAAACTGTGCTACACGAGCGGCATTGATAATAGTCAGACCTCTAGCTTCGAGCGAGCGAGTGATGGCATCGGCCAGGTCGCGATCTTCGTTGGGAAGGAGCATATCTGAGTTGTTGAACAAGCTTATCTTGATGCCGAAGTGGAGCAGCATACTCGCAAATTCCAAGCCAATAAACCCAGCTCCTACAATCGCCATCTCGGAAGGTAATTCGTCGAGCTCCATCAAGGTGTTGCTGTTATATATATGCTCGCCATCGATGCCTTCAATCGGTGGCATAAAGGGCTCAGTACCGGTATTGATAAAGATACGCTCGCCAGTGATGATCCTTTCGCCAGCTCGCTCTACTATGCGGACTTCGTGTTTGGAGACGAAGGAAGCTTCGCCATCGAAGATCGTAACGTTGTCCAAGGCATTGAGATTGTCGTAATTCTTTTGGCGCAACTGCTCTACTAGTTGGTCTTTAGTGCTATGAGCAGTGCTATAAGACACAGCCTTTTCGGCCTGGGTAATAAGCAACTTAGTAGGAATACAAGCTACATTGATACATGTACCTCCATACCTTAGCGGCGAGCGCTCGATCAAGGCTACTCGCTCTCCTCTCTTGGCTAGGAAGGCTGCTAGGGTTTTGCCACCTTTTCCAAACCCGATGATGATGTTCTTAAATTCGTGCTTCGCTTTCATATGTTTCGTTTAGATGTAAAGGTAAATAAGCATTTCTTGCAGATAAATATACAAACAATTCTCCGCTCATCGGCGGTGATTAAGCTATTTTTCCACCGTAAGATAGGGATAATCATGCTGCATACGAACTGAAATTCGACTGGAATAAATTGGAAAAAGATCTTCCAACATTGATTTGATGAGCAAAGTACATGCTGCCATTAGATCTATTTCAATCAGATTATCTATCATTCTCTGAGCATTTCGAGAGCAGATGAGTCGAGCGGGTCCATCCAATCAGTAAAACTGATTACAGATGAACTCTATAGCTTTTTCGACACGTCCGGAAGAGACTAAAGCATTACTTGAAGGAAAACGAATCCGAGCTAAAAAACTGATAAGACTCCCCCATTCTATGCGAGCGGAAAAGAGCTTCTGCAAAAGTCGCTACTAAGGGAGAGTGGCCACTTTGCTTGAACATTGATTCTGCAACTCGTTGGCTGAGGTCGGCAGAAAGGTTTTTAGAGCAAAAACGTACCAAATCGCTTCGCTTCAAAAAGTAGGGCTTTCACAAATCTAGGAGTAAGAGATTAGTTTCTTTTGAGCTGCATTTGAAATCTACGGAAGATTCAAAAAAATCTTCCGTAGATTTCAAAAAGTTCTCCGAAGTTTTGAGAAAAAAGTCTATAGAATTTAGCCGATTTTAGGCTCGAATTTTTCGCCTTCATTGGATCTCTTTTTCACATCCGCTTGATTGTCAGACAGTTGTGAGAATCCTTTATTTGGACTCAACAGCCCCTTCTGGCACAAATAACGCAAGGAAACGGCATTTTGGGGCGTTTTTTTGCTTACGACATCCCTACAATGGTACAAGTCTGTACCAAAATAGCAGTTTTACCTCGATGAAAATTGCGCAAAAGCAACTTGGGTTTTACTTTTCAAGACCTTGTCAAGTTTCACCCCTTATTTTTCTATACTTTCCAAAAATAGTTCGTTATGGGTATAGAAAACCCATTGTAAGTTGCCTCCTAAAAGCAAAGTGAATCTACCCCCTGAAAACACTCATCTATGACCCCTTAAAAAGTCTTGACCGGTGGGGTCATTATTATTTTAGTTTACTTAGCTCTGTATGCTATCATCTTGCGTACACTTTCTCCGTTTAGCTCAATTCGCTGAGCCGTATGGATGATACGATCCATTATAGCATCGGCCACAGTAGGATCAGCGATTGCATCTTACCAACTTTCCGTTGGAAACTGAGATGTGATAACGATTGATTTGCGTCCATGTCGGTCTTCTATTATGTCAAGTAGGATGGAACGTTCTTTGGCATCAAGGTTCACAAGAAAGAGCTCGTCCAGTATGAGCAGTGCGCTCCGTTCAATTTTCTTAAGCTCTGAATCCAGTGTGCCTTTAAGCTTTGCCACTATGCGCCAACGCATGAGGAAGTTGCCAAAATAGGCACGTCAGACAGGAGTATTTTTGAGACGATCTGGCTACTCTGATGGAACTCAGACTTGCTAGGGGTTTATATGCAAAAAGTGCCGTAACTCATTAGAATTACGACACTTCATTATTTTGCTTTGCTGGTTGAAGGGCTTGATTTGGAGCACTTCAGAAAGCTCTGAGCGGAAGCGGGGGGATTCGAACCCCCGGTACAGTTGCCCGTACGTCAGTTTAGCAAACTGGTGGTTTCAGCCACTCACCCACACTTCCGTTTTCCTCGATTTTTAGGGCTATGCCCCACTCGATTCGATTGCAAAGATACTACAAGTTTTATATCCTGCAAGCGTTTTCGAGACTATTCTTTCACATCTTCGAAATCTACGTACTCACCTTGATCTTTATCGAACTTACGCTTGACCATCTCCTCAAGGTCAAGCTTTTCACCCGGGGTACTTGCAGGCTCTTCTTCGGCCTGTGGATTTGGATTAGCACCACTAGCCTCTCGAGCGCGACGTTCAAAATCGTTTTTTATCGAATTGATCCGATTGTAAACAAAGAGTTTGAAAAGGGTCTTCAAGACCCAATAAACCACAATGAATATCAGAACACCAATGAATAATTCCATCGAAAAATATTGTTACAGATTATGTACTCTAATAGAGAAAGCCCAAATCGACTGCAATTGTTTCATACAAGCTTCATTTTTTTGACACGAGGCACATTGGCTTAGCTATGGATGCGTTGCACCCTATTGGCAAAAAGTGCTAAAACCACGTATAATAAGATAGCTGGGGCAAAGCCTCCCATCTGAAAGAGGAACAGGAATAGCAGAGAGGCCAAGACCAAGATGTAACGGAGTTCGTTTCCCCTCCAAGCCAAACTATGCACCTTGAATGAAAGCATAGGCAGCTCGCAGACCATCAGGTATGAAAAGAGTAGTACGAAAGCGTAACTTAGTAATAGCATCTGCCACCAAACTAACGGCAAAGGCTCGATCAACGCAACGAATGAGATCCAAAAAAGGGCGTTGGCAGGTACAGGCAAACCGATAAAGCTCTCCGATTGCCTTGTATCATTATTGAACTTTGCCAATCGGATCGCTGCAAATGCAGCAATAAAGAATGCAGGCAATGTGCAGACAGGAGAGAGCGACTCGAAGCGATTGAGCATGGCAAAGAGATGGATGCTTGGAGCAACACCGAAGCTTACAACATCGGCCAAAGAGTCGAGATCGGCACCGATATTGGAACTAACCTTTAAGGCACGAGCCAACATGCCATCGAAGAGGTCGAAAACTGCAGCTGCTACTATCGCTAGCACAGCTACGTTTGGCATTTGCCAATACAAATCGGCCACAATAGCAACGCAACCAGCCAAGAGGTTGAGGCAAGTTACAGCATTGGGTATATGTTTCTTAATTTGAATGCTCATGGTGCAAGATGGATGTATGAAATTACTTCAACACAGCTAGGAGCGTCTCGTTGCCCACCGTTAGTTGATCGAGCTCCACCAACACTTCTGTTCCTAGAGGCAAATAGACATCGACACGAGAGCCAAATTTGATGAATCCCATGTGCTGGTCCAGCTTACACTGATCGCCAATCTCGGCATAGGTAACAATGCGTCGAGCCAACGCTCCTGCAATTTGCCTTGCCAGCACATCATGCCCCTCAGGCGTAGTGATCAAAACTGCCGAACGCTCATTGTCTGTGCTACTCTTAGGTAAATAGGCAGCCATAAAGCGGCCATTTTGATGCGATACGTGCTTGACTACACCCTCGCATGGGAACCAATTGGCATGTACATTAAATACTGACATAAAGATTGAGACCTTCATGCAAGGACATTTGAGAATCTGATTTTCCTCAACTTCTTCGATACATACAATTTTGCCATCGGCAGGTGCAACTACAGCACCACGCACCCCTTTGTGCTCGCTAATACGCTTCGGACAGCGAAAGAAATTAACCGTCAAAAGGAATAAGACTAACAGCACCGTAGCACTAATATATAAGGGAAGCCCCACGCCCAAAAAGTAGACGATACTTAGGCAAATGGCAAGGATGAGTGAGAAAAATGAGACCAGCAAGCCGGTACTTTCTTTATGAACTTTCATACGCTTAGTTTACTATTATGAGATTATTTGTATAAATCTCTTGCTGCATGGAGAGCTATCACTGAAATAGCTCTCAATGGCATCAAAGTTGGAATCGACAAAAATACGCAATTCTCTGCTTTCTACTCAAATAAATGAGCAGAGAAAAAGCAAATCTCAGTAGGGAATGCTGTACTATGAGCTAAATCATAAGACCAAGATCTCTTAAAAACGGAGCTCAAAGACTAGCGCAACGACGGATCATTGAATGTATCACCTTGGCGTGGATCGCCTGTTCGATATCCCTTCTCAAACCAATGCATTCGTTGAGCCGACGAACCATGAGTAAATGCGTCTGGCACTACATAGCCTTGAGCTTGCTTTTGCAACGTATCATCGCCAATTGCTTCGGCTGCACGGATGGCGGACTCCATATCGCCCATCTCCAGCTCGATCATACCCATTTCCTCTGCTTGACGAGCCCACAGACCAGCGTAAAAATCGGCTTGTAACTCAAGCATCACATTGAGCTTATTGAAGTCTTTCTCATTCATCTGCGAACGAGCTTGATGCACTTGGCTAAGCGTACCCTGCAGATGCTGAACGTGGTGCCCTATCTCGTGAGCAATCACGTACGCCATGGCCAGTTCGCCTGGAGCACCAAACTTATTGGCCAGTTCATGAAAGAAATCGAGGTCGATATACACCTTTTGATCGGCCGAGCAATAGAATGGACCTACCGACTCCGATGCAGCACCACAGGCACTGACTGTATGATCTGTAAAGGTAACAAAAGTAGGATTGGCATAGGCCGCTCTGAAATACTGGGGGAAGAGCTTTGCCCACACATCATTGGCACTATTAAACACACGTAGCGAGAAGACCTTTAGTTCTTCGTTTTCATTAGCTCTTTTTGGATCGACAGTCTCTTGAGTCTGCCCCTGCTGAGGTATCACTTGCTCGGCTAGCTGAAGTAGCTGAGTAGGATTTTTACCTAGGAGCATAGATACGATTACTATAACAACGGTGATAATACCTCCACCAGCTGCTACTTTCTTACTCGTTCTACCTCTCCTATCTTCATAATTCGATACATCGTCGTTTGCTTTTCTCCACTTCATATCTCATTTATCTTTTTTTGTAATTCAAACCCTTTTCAGAATTTCTCTTTGTCAAATTTCTCTACTAAAGTAATACATTCGTAAGATTCTACCAAAGCAGCCCCCTGAGGCAGTATGAGCAAGAAAATGTTACTTGATAAGCATGAGTGTAGCAGCCACTAGAGAGAGAAGGAAGGTAGCAATCGCTGTGCGTTTGAGAACAGCGTTTAAGGCTGCCCCCTCTTGGCTACATAGTGCGCGATAGTTTCTCATAAAGGAAATCGTATATCCCAAAATGAGGATCGCCCCCCAAGCCGAATAAAATGGAGCTAGTAGCATCAGAGAAAGAAGCCCCGAAGCCAAGTAAATACGCGGAGCTAAATCTCGTCCATACCTAACAAAGAGCGTCCTCTTCTGGCTCAACTTATCCTCTTCGTAGTCGCGATAGTTATTCACCACCAGGATATTTACGCTCGAAAATCCTATAGCAGCGCCCAAAAGGAGAATATCCAGATCCATCGTCCCCGACTGTACATAGTAAGTAAAAATCGTAGGCACCAAGCCATAAAAGACAAATACAGCCAGCTCGCCCAGCCCGTGATAAGCCAGTGGGAATGGTCCGCCCGTATAAGCCAATGCTGCAAGGATTATTGCTAAACCCACAATAACAAGATACCAAGAGCTGACAGCTAACAATGCTAGCCCACAGACAAGTGTAAGCAGTAGTATGATGATTATTGTAGCCTTAACCTGCCTCTCGGTCAATTGCCCACGAGACAATGGCCTATCGAAACCTACACGATGCTCGGTATCGGCTCCTCGCTTGTAGTCAAACCAGTCGTTGGCCACATTGCTGAGGGTCTGAGCTAAAGCTGCCACCAATAAGCATAGGAAGGCTGGTAGAAGAGCAAAATGATGGGTATAAAGTGCATAAGCCGTTGCTAAAACGACCGGACTAATGGATGCAGGTAAGGTATGCAACCTTAGCAACGAGAGCCATGGATTTGACTTGGATTTTTCTGCTAGTTTTTTCATTCGTCGAAATAGTATTCATCTACCTTGGGGCGCATATTGTATGCCGACTCCATGACCTGCCCATAAGCCCCTACCGAACGAATACCGACCAAATCGCCTCGTTGCAACTCGGGCAATAAGATTTCGTGTGCGAATACGTCTGCCGACTCGCAGACGGGGCCCACGACTTCGTAGCAGTGTTTTTCATCTTCGCCTAGCGACTCGGCAGAAAGGAAGCTAAGACGGCCATTCTCGACGGTATCTATCTTCATGATTTGATGGCAAGCATCGTATAATGCAGGGCGCATAAGCTCTGTCATACCTGCGTCGATGATCAGGAAGTCTTTCCCCTCTGTCTTTTTCACAAAGAGCACTGAGCTAATGAGAGTACCACACTGAGCTGTGAGCGAACGGCCAGGCTCGACTACTAAATGCTGCCAATCCTCGAGTTTTATTTGATTTCTGAAGCGACTGAGATAAGCCATAAAGTCTGGGATAGGATAGCGATCTGGCTCGTCGTATGAGATACCCAATCCGCCCCCCACATCTACAATATCGGGCTGATAGCCAAGCATCTTACAGTCGTCAAGCAAGGCATTTACCACTATACAAAGATTTTCGTAGGGCTCGCAGTCCAAGATCTGCGATCCGATGTGAAAATGCAAGCCCTTGAGTTCGATGGCTGGGAACTCGGCTCGGCGAGCGATCCACCAAAGCGCCTCTTTGGGTGCAATACCAAACTTATCGGCTGCACGACCTGTACTAATGTATGCATGGGTATGTGCATCGACACTTGGATTGAGCCTCAGTAAGATAGGAGCTTTCACTTTCATTTGGGTAGCCATATCGGCTATTACCCTGAGCTCTGGGAAAGACTCTACCACCAAAGCTCCGATTTGTTTCTCGAGCGCTAAATGGATTTCGTCGTCTCGCTTACCTACACCAGCAAAAAAAATCGATTTAGCTGGGAAGCCAGCTTCCAAAGCTACCTTAATCTCGCCTCCACTCACACAGTCTGCTCCAAAACCAGCAGCAGCGATGCTTCGGAGTATAGGCATAGCATTGTTTGCCTTGATAGCATAATGCACATGCACCTTATTGCGCTTAGCAGCTTCGCTCAAAGCATCGATGCTACGCCTTAGCAAAGGCATATCGTAATAATAGAAAGGGGTATTCATAAATGATTTTGAATAATCTGGCTCGACAAGGAAACCCTAAAGAAGAATGAATGAGTTTAAAGATTGAAAAGTTTCTTGCTCAAGGCTGTCAAAGCTTGCACCTTATCTACAGAACGCACCAGTACAGAAACGTTGTAATTGCTCCCACCATATGATATCATTCGTACAGGAACCCCTTTGAGTGCATTTATTATACGTGCTTCGAAGCCCACATTATCCCACTCCATATCTCCTACGATACAGATAATAACCATATCGCGATCTATAGTAACATCTCCTATATCTGAAAGTGCAGTTACAATTTCGGGCAAGAACTTGTCGTCGTCGATCGATAGCGAAACTCCCACTTCACTTGTAGCGACCATGTCAACTGGCACTTGATAAAACTCAAAGATCTCAAAGATCTTACGCATAAAGCGCCACGAGAGCAGCTTATTGCTACTCTTTACTTTGATGGCTGTAATATCGTCTTTGGCAGCTACTGCCTTGATGAGGTCTTTCTCGGTTTCGGTAGAGATAAGTGTACCCTCGGCATCGGGCGAGAGCGTATTGAGCAGCCTGATAGGGATATTCTGCTCCTTGGCAGGCTTTATACATGTAGGGTGCAAGATTTTCGCTCCGAAGTGAGCCAACTCGGCAGCTTCTTCGAAGTGGAGTCTCCTAACAGGAAGCGTCGCTTTCACAAAACGAGGATCGTTATTGTGGAGGCCATCAATATCTGTCCAGATTTGAATCTCTTTGGCTTTCAAGATTGCCCCTATCAGTGAGGCTGAATAGTCGCTACCTCCACGATGCAAGTTGTCGATCTCGCCAAAGGCATTTCGGCAAATATAACCCTCTGTAATGAATAGACAGCCCTCGCCTTGGCACGACTCAATCATGGGTACCAATCTAGAGGCAATGTACTTTCTATCGGGTTCGGCATTCTTGTCGGTACGCATGTACTCGAGGGCGGGCAGCATAACTGCCTCATAGCCAAGTTCACGAAAGTGCAACTGCATCATCACAGTACTCATCAGCTCGCCTACAGCTAGTACACGCTTCTCCTCGAAAAGTGTAAAGCCCTCAATATCGCACATATAGTCAAGCGTATCCAATATCTTGGCTACTTCGTTATGTGCTTCGCTTCGTATCGCTTCACTTTGGTAGAGTTTGTCTATCTCTACCCGGTATTTTTCACGTAGCTGTTTGATTCCTTCTTTGGCATCAGCCACGTTACGCTTCACAAGCTGAGTAGCTATCTCAACGAGTGAATTAGTAGTGCCCGCCATTGCAGAAAGCACCACAACCTTTGGCCCATCTTCGGCCAGAATTATCTTAGCTACATTTCTGATACGATCGGCAGAGCCGACAGAGGTACCTCCAAACTTAAGTATTTTCAATTTCTCTACTACTTTCTTCTTTGTAATCGTTATTCGCCCACGTAGTCATCCTCCATCGAGGGCAAAGGCATAGCGGCTTGTTCTACCAACACGTTGTAACCATCCTTGGGCATCACAGCATAGGTAGGAGCAGGTACATCGCGCAATAGGCTTCTATTGTGTGTACTCATCAATACAGCTGTACCTTGATCGCTAATAGACTTCAGTAGCTGTACAATCTGAACGGCAGTATCGGAGTCGAGGTTTGCTGTTGGTTCGTCTGCAAGGATTAGCTGAGGTTTGCCCAGCAATGCTCGGGCTATACTGATACGTTGTTGCTCCCCGCCCGACAGTTCGTGGGGCATTTTGTATGATTTTGTGCCCATCGACACCTGTTCCAACACTTCCTCAATGCGCGCTTTCCTTTCGCTTTTATTTTTCCACCCGATAGCACGAAGCACAAAGTCGAGGTTATTATAGACATTTCGATCGCTTAGCATCTGAAAATCTTGAAACACTATACCTAGCTTCCTACGCAGAAAGGGCAGCTTGCGCCTTTTGAGCCTGCGCAGATTATAGTTTATTACGAAGGCAAGCCCCTCGGCGATTGGCAACTCGGCATAGATAGTCTTAAGCAAGGAACTTTTGCCCGATCCAATAGGACCAATGAGGTATGCGAAGTCCCCTTCTCGAAGAGTTAGGTCTAAGCCTTTGAAAAGTAAATGCTCCTTACGACAAATGCTTACACCTTCGTATGAAAGAATGATGTTTTTTTCTGACATTGCTCTGCTACTAGTATGCCTAACTGATTTCTAATTTCTCACACAAAGTTACATTTTTCTTCCGACTTTCCCCTCACCTTCATTTGCTCACTGATTCTATGCGAGTTTAGCAGCCTTCGAAGGGCTTATAAAGAGAGCTGGAAGATTCCACATCGAGAAAAGCCATAGGAGGATACTGTGAGACGCCCTATCTCAGCTCGGAGACCCCTATAATAGATTGATATTGAAGGGTTGTGTCGTAGAGATACAGAAAGCTTGTATAGGCATTGCGTGCTTCATAATGGTTGCCCTCTGTCTGACTTGCACTAAGACGTGAGCCATTTTGCTTGAGCAAGTAGAGGTAATTGATGTATCCTTGCTTTACTTCGAGCGATCGCCAATAACTTTGGCTCTCTTCGTCGTAATACATCACGCGCTCGGAAAGTGGAAGGTAATCAAAGGCCATACCACTTAGCAAGACCTGACCAGGTAAGGCGGGGCTAAGAAATGTAAAATCGACCCGATAGTACTCGTATTCATTGGCCGAACGGGCACCATCAACCGAACGTATTACCTGCAGGCCATGCATATCCTCGTCGTAAACATAGGGCAGGCCAGACCTATTCTTTGCAGCATAAAGCTCCATCACATAGAGACCGCCCTCTCTATAGCTTTTATAAACTCCCATGCCATTATAAGTATCGCTCAGCATTTCAGCCTTTCGGTAGCTATTCGTAGCCTCAAATACGGCTCCTTGCTGCAAATCATAAATGAGTCTCGAGCGCTCTACCCTACTCGGTTTATGCAGTGTCTGCCTATTATCTTCGCGTCCATTTTGCACGATTACAGGCTTTAAGTCTTCTGTAGGACGCATCAGGGGCAGATCCTTGATATCTACCAGTAGATCCACCTGTTGATACTGAGAGTAATTGCCCGCCACGGTAATAGGCGTAACGCTCGATGTGAACGGAAGCTTCGATTCGACCACTCTAAAGCCCACCTGCAGCAATACCTCATCGGGATTGTACACATCATAAATAGACAGCAGGTAGTTGCCTGAGAGCTTCGGACTACAGGTTTCGTGAGGGATGCTCAAGGCATAGTGGCTATAGGCTTGTAGAGTAGCCCTACTTTCCTTGGCTGGCTCCATCTCGTTTTCGAAAAAACCTTGGAGATACTCTACAGCTTGCAAAGGGCTTGGATTCCAATCCATATCGCAATGTTGCAGACGGTATCCGAGCAAGGGTGACTCATCGCCTAGGATATCGAAACTCAGATGCAGACGTTCGTCGCTATGGAGATAATAGTAGGGTGTGAATCGTATCTCTTTGGCAGCTGGCACCTTGCACTCGAGGCTACGGATACGTTTGTCGAAGGCCTGCGACTGGGCATGAAGCCCTGTGCAAAGCAACAAGAACAGAGCACAATGCAGAGCCACAGCTCTACAAGAAGATGCAGAGGGTGCCGAAAAGAGCCACATACTGCGAATCGTATCTTTCAAAGGAAGAAGCATAGAGTACAAGTTGTAATCGTTATTATTCAGCAAGCCCTATTGGGTAGAGACTTACTTGATGCTAGCAAAGATACAAAAAAGCAGAGGAGCATAGCTCAGTAAAAGATCTCATTGAGGTCGACTTCCATTTCTGCAAGTGCCAGAATTTCGAGGGAGCAGTAGACAGGGATACAAAGAAAAGCAGCCTCGAAGACTTCAATATTTGAAGCTTCGAGGCTGCTGTAACGTTATTGCAATTTGCGTAGTAAACTAAATCCCTAAGTGTTTACACATTCTAAACTGTGCATTACTTGGTATTGTCTCTACGTGCCGAGTAGTTAATGTTGAGCGCATCTGCTCTACGGAGCTCATGCTTGATCTGCTCAAAAATGTACATTCTGGTGGTTTTATCCCCCTTGATTGAAACAGTCATTAACTTACGTCTTTCGTCTTTAATTTTGCTTTCTTCTTGCTTTACATAAGTATATACAGCAGTAGCGTCGCCGGTGATTTGGTCATTGAGCTGAATCAAAGATTTGCTACCATACATGGCACGGAAAGCCTCGGTAGGCTTGCCGATATATACGAAGGTAACCAAAGACTTTTCTTCTAGCTTAGACAGCTCTGTAGCAACAGGCAGATTGTTGTATGTTACTTTGGGTGTAACTTCACGTATCGAAGTAACCATCATGATAAAGAAAAGGAAGGCAAACACCAAGTCGGGAAGCGACGAGGTATTGAGTTCTGGCATCTCACGTGAGCCTGCTTTATTAAACTTTCCCATTTTTAATTCCTTTCATCATTATAGGTTAGCGAGTGGCATCTCAGAAATGTGTAGCGGATAAGCCTCTAGCACAATCTTCTGCTTAGATACACTTAATTTTTCGTACGGAGTATTGAAATGCTTCAAGGCGAAGTCATTCCACACCTCATTGTAAGCAGCGATAATTTCATTTTGGACACTGATATACTGCTGATAGCTTGTTTCGATCTCATTCTTTACCGAGATAGCATAAGAAGAGGTCGTAACGTTTAGATCACCAAGTCCCTTAATAAATCGCACTTCCTTCTCTGGAAGGTCTGGGCGGTCATTGGGGTTGGCAATAAATTCAGCCGCCACAGCCTTCAGATCGCTCAACTTAACAGGGATCACCTGGTCTTGTGCCCCTGTGGCTCCCTTCTTAAGGATACTGATTTGGTCCTTACGGTTAACCAGAATACGAAGAAGGTTACGGTCGTTGATTTCGACATCTTGCTTTTGCTGCTTAGGAGCTAGGGGAGGCAGACGCCTCTTGAGCCCCATATCTGTATCCATTGAAGTAGTAATCAAAAAGAAGATAAGCAACATAAAAGCGATGTCGGCCGATGAGGAACCATTGATCCCCGGGGTTTTTCTTTTCTTTCTAGCCATTTTGCTTTTTGTTTTTACTTTGAATGATTACTATAAATCAACGCTTGATTGATTTGCGAATTGAACCCCACACTACGGCAGCAACGGTACAGAAGCCCAACACATAAGTTGTGTATAGCCACATATCGCTAAGTTTTAGCCACGAAGGGGTATTGTATTTCTGTGAGTCAACATTGAGTGTAGTCAATTCTTCGGTGCTACCAATTGCATAAGAGATAACAACGAGTGCAACGAGTGCAACTACAGAGAGTAGTGATCCCATGGCTTTCTTCGGATTGTTTTTGAATCCGCGAGCCAAGGCAGTCAGCGCAAAAAACAAAGTTATGACAATGACTGCACAGAAGAGGATGTATGTCCATCCCAAGAGTAATCCAGTCTGTTCATAGACCTTTTTCTCCCCATCCATATGCCATCCACCGAAGTAGAAGACAGCTAGCACAATAGCGCTAATGGCAATGAGGATCAGAAGTGTCCAGCTGGAAATCTTTCTGATTTGAGTAATAGCCATTGTTCTTATTTTTTATATTTCACGTTGTATTTGATAACCGAGTCAAGGATAGTGATAGAAGCTTAAATTTAGCTAATGCGGCGGCTATAATTCTC
>CAZHWP010000011.1:0-52072 GCA_964535945.1 uncultured Porphyromonas sp. | reverse complement strand
CTATGACCATTGATAAACTTCTTCAGATAGATCGCCAGCACCTTTGGCATCCTTACACTTCAAGTATAGATCCCCTTCCAGTCTTTCCGGTAGAGCGAGCAGAGGGTGTGCGTATTTACCTCAAAGATGGTCGCTGCCTTATTGATGGGATGAGCTCTTGGTGGGCAGCAATCCACGGCTATAATCACCCGAGGCTCAATGCAGCCGTCGAGAAGCAGCTACAGAAAATGAGCCATATCATGTTTGGTGGATTCACTCACGAACCCGCTGTAGAACTTGCAGAGTTGCTACTATCTATCGTTCCTGAAGGTTTGGAGCAAATATTCTATGCCGATAGTGGATCTGTGGCTGTAGAGGTAGCTATGAAGATGGCACTTCAGTATCAACAAGCCTTGGGACAGTCAAATCGTTGTCGTTTTGCTAGTATTAGAGCTGGCTACCACGGCGATACTTGGCATGCTATGTCGGTGTGCGACCCCGTTACGGGTATGCACAGTATCTTTCAGCAAGCCTTGCCTCTACAATATTTTTTGCCACAACCCCAAAGCAAGTTTCATGCAACATGGCAACCCGAAGACATGCTTCCCCTCCAAGATTTAATCGCAGATAAAGGCAACGAACTTGCAGCACTTATCTTAGAGCCAGTAGTACAGGGAGCAGGAGGAATGTATTTTTACCATCCTCAGTATCTAGTAGAAGCGCAAAAGCTATGTAAAGAGGCGGGCATCCTTCTCATCTTCGATGAAATAGCAACTGGTTTTGGGCGCACGGGAGAGTTATTTGCGGCAAGATATGCGCAGGTAAGCCCAGATATCATGTGCATTGGGAAAGCCCTTACAGGAGGCTATATGACCCTCTCAGCAACACTTACACATAAGGTTATTGCCGATACTATTTGCGCTGGCAATGCTGGTTGCTTTATGCATGGCCCTACTTTTATGGCCAATCCCCTAGCTTGTGCTGTGGCAGCTGAGAGCACTCGCATGCTTATTGAGAGAGATTGGCAAGCCAAAGTAAAACGTATCGAAGCACAAATGCAAACCGAGCTTGCCCCTCTAGCAGCCAATGAACATGTCAAGGAGCTAAGGGTATTAGGGGCAATCGCTGTAGCAGAGATGAAAGAGCCGGTTGATATGGCTAGTCTACAAGAGCGCTTTGTAAAGGCTGGTATTTGGTTACGTCCTTTTGGACACTTAGTGTATATTGAACCTCCCTTCATCATAGAGCCAGATGATTTGTCTGCTCTTTGCCAAGGTTTAATGCAGTGTATAGACTAATTGTGAGTAGAAAGGTGGCATGTCTTTCGCTCTTTGTTCTTTTGAAGGCAAAAAACAGTTCCAAATCTTAGATAGTCTATAGATATTATTACCTTTGGTGCCAAGAATTCCCCTTAAAGATCCATCGGATTCAATCTGACCAAGTGTTTGAATCGCAAATCGAGCCAAGTCAAAGGGCTCGCATTTGATCAGCCAGAATTGATTCATCGTTATTAGGAATAAAACTCAAACAATAGAATAGATAACAAATCAAATGATGAAACAGAGACTATTTATGCTCTTTGCTGTGCTAATGGCAAGCTTTGCTATGGCTACAACTCTTCAAGCGCAGAGAGCAAGTGACTATCACGATTTCAAACAACGTGGAGAACTTTACTTCACGTTCAAAGTACCCAGCGTTAGCTTGATTAACGAGATTTCGCAAATTATCTCGGTCGATAATTTCGACCCTGCGAGCAATGAAGTAGCTGCCTATGCATCTGAAAAAGAATTCGAAGCCTTTCTAAAGTATCAGCTCCCATTCGAGATGCCAACCGCACCATCTATGCTGCTTGAGAGTGTAAGCATGTACGATATAAGCAAAGGTGGACGAAACAATTGGGACACCTACCCTACCTATGAATCATATATCAGTATGATGCAAGGCTTTCAAAGTAGCTATCCAAACCTCTGTACTACCACGAGCATTGGTAAATCGGTAAAGAATAGAGATCTATTGGTGTGCAAGATTACTTCAAGTGCAAATGAAGGCAAGAAGCCACGCGTATTCTACACTTCTACGATGCACGGAGATGAAACCACGGGATATGTGCTTATGCTTCGCCTAATAGATTACCTTCTAAGTAACTATGCTAGCAATCCTCGCATTAAAGCGATGCTCGATAATACCGAGATCTGGATTAATCCGCTAGCAAACCCCGATGGAACATATAAGGTTGGAAACCATACTGTACAAGGATCAACAAGATATAATGCTAACTATGTGGATCTGAATCGTAACTTCAAAGACGACAAGAATGGCGATCACCCCGACGGCAACGCTTGGCAACCAGAGACTGTAGCCTTCCAAGATTTTCTAGGATCAAAACAGTTTACACTCGGTGCCAACCTACACGGCGGTATAGAGGTAGTAAACTACCCTTGGGATAATAAGTACGCACTACATGCCGATAACGACTGGTTTTTGTACATCTCTCGTGCCTATGCAGATACTTGCCATACAGTAAGCAATTACTATATGACTGGCTTGCAAAATGGAGTAACAAACGGTGCTGCTTGGTACGTAATATCAGGTAGCCGTCAAGACAATGCCAACTATTTCCACCGCAATAGGGAGATTACACTCGAAGTGAGCGATACCAAGTTGCTACCGGCTTCGCAGTTGCCAAGACATTGGGATCTGAACTATAAGTCGTTGCTCAACCTCATCGAAGAAGCCAATTATGGTATCCATGGTGTAGTGACTGCAAACGGACAGCCAGTTAAGTGCGAAGTAAGCATCAAGAATCATGATAAGCTTAATTCCTCTGTGTTCACCGACCTTCCATCGGGCTATTATGCGCGTCCTATCAAGGCAGGCACCTATACTGTGATCTACAAAGCAGAGGGCTATCCCGAGGCAGAGCGCACAGTAACGGTTATTGACAGACAAAAACTGGTCATGGATGTAGAATTGGTTAGTACCAATCCTATACAAGCCCCTGTAGCAGACTTTGATGCTAGTCCTGTAGAAATCACAGTTGGAGAAAGCGTTCAGTTTACCGACAAATCGACCAACGAACCCACATCTTGGGAGTGGAGCTTTGAAGGCGGTACACCAAGCACTAGCACCCAGCAGAATCCAAGTGTAAAATACACTCAAGTAGGCGAGTTTACTGTTACCCTCAAGGTAAGCAACGAAGGTGGTAATAACACCCTGAGTCGCGAAAAGTACATCAAGGTAAAAGCTCCTATTCCTGCCGCTCCTGTAGCCAACTTTGATGCTAGTTCTTTAGAGATCTTCGAAGGCGAAACTGTTAGCTTCCAAGATAAGTCGAGCAACGAACCTACGGCTTGGCAGTGGATTTTCGAGGGAGCAGCTCCAGCTACTTCGACCGATCAAAATCCTACTGTGATGTATAATAATGAAGGAACCTACTCGGTAACGCTTACTGTGAGCAACGAAGGTGGATCAAATACACTCAAGAAAGATTCTTACATCAAAGTCAAGAAGCCAACTAGCATTGATGAGGCTGTTGCAGATGCTAGCATCAGAGTAATGGTACAAGATAACTTGATCGAAGTATATGCAGATAGCTCGATCAAGTCAATCGATCTAATCGACCTACAAGGTAAGCTAGTACTTCGCCAAGCGCCTAATAGTGAGCAAGCAAGCATTGCTCTCTCTCAGGTTCAGAAGGGCATTTACATGATCCGTATCGAAAGCGCAACAAACACGAAAGTGCAGAAGCTTGCTATCGATTAGATCTCGCTAATTAATGGACTGTGTCAAAAATAGAGTTTTGACACACCCTTTACAAAAATAGTACGTATTAATCGTTACGATTAATACGTACTATTTTTCTTTTTACCCCTTTAAAGCGAACTCAATAAAGTAGTTCTTGGAGTACTTCTTCTAAGCTTTTACAATGGATACTTTGTTTGCTGTCACTTGTATTTACTATCCAAGAGCTATCCTCTATGTTTAGTTTTACTCTACAGGTTTCGTCACTTGCAGTTATTCCCACGCGTTCGAGAGCTTTTAGAGTCCAAATCCGGCGCACTTCATCGTCGGTCGATACTACGACTTGCAATTTCTTTTGCGCTGGTCTTTTGAGGAGGAAATCACCTTGCAGTGGGTCAAAGTGAAACTCGTCATTGCCAAAGACCTCACTCAACTTTCCTGATAGAACTAGATCTTCGGGGGTAGAGATAATTAGCTGCCCTTCCCTATCGAGTAGCCAGATATAGTCGCACCATCTAAGAGCTAAGTTTAGTTCATGCGTTGATATCAAAATCGCTCTGTTGGTGGCATGCGAAAGGATTGAAAGCATACGCATGAGGTCCACCCTATTGGGCAGGTCTAAGTGTGCCGTAGGCTCATCGAGGAGGATAATTTCCGTCTCTTGCACCAAGGCTCTTGCTATCATGCAGCGCTGCTTTTCGCCATCGCTTAGCTCTACAAAATATCTCTGTTCAAATCCTTCTAACCTACAGGCAGCCATCGCTTCATGAATAATACGTCTATCCGAACCCCTTAGCTTTCCTCTGAAACTAAGGTAGGGATAGCGCCCTATCGAAACCACTTCGCTCACCCGCATCAGTTGATTGTCTGGCTTATCGGTAAGTACTAGGCTCATGTGTTTGGCACGCTCCTTGGCAGATAGATCTTGCAACGAGTACCCACTGATTAGCACCTTTCCATCCAGTATAGGCTGTAGGCCAGCAATACTTCTTAATAGGGTTGTTTTCCCCGATCCGTTGGGGCCAATCAGTGCCGCAATCCCACCGGCGTATAGAGATCCGGATATTTGTTTTGATACATCGCGAGTCTTATTGGCTTTTCGGTATCCTGTACTTAGCTTCTCTAAGCGGATTAGTTCGTTATTCTTCATGTGTATCATGAGGCCGATAGCTTACGATTACGAATAATGATATAAATCACAACGGGAGCTCCTAGTACGGAGGTAACAGCGTTGATGGGAAGCACTACTCCACTGCCAGGCAGCACGCTAAGCACATCGCAAGCCAGCATGATGAAGGCTCCTAGCCCAATACATGCAGGAATAAGGATGCGGTGATCGGTACTGCGAAATATCAGTCTAGATAAATGTGGCACAGCGATACCAATAAAGGCAATAGGCCCCACGAAGGCTGTAAGCGATCCGACAATCAAACTGGTAAGAAGGATGATATATAGCTGCGTGCGTTTCAGATTTAAGCCTACACTACGAGCAAAGCCATCGCCCATAAGCATGGCATTCATCTGCTTGGGGAGGAATGACGAGAGTAGTAGCCCTATCAGCACAATAGGGATAAGTAGATACAGTTGCTGCCAACTAACAGCTTGCAAGCTACCAAAGCTCCATATCAGATAGCTTTTGACCACATTAGGATCGGCAAAGTACTGCAGTAGATTGACTGCCGAACTGGCCAAGAAGCCCATCATAACCCCAATTATCAGTACCGAAAGCATATGTCTAAGCTTACTCGCAGCCCAAGTGATCGCTAGTAGTACGAGTATTGCCCCTATCATGGCAGCTCCTATCATTGCCCAGTAGCTATTGCCCAGCGAGATTGAAAGCACCCCAGACAATGCAGACCCAGCCAAAACGTATAGGGCAACACCTAGAGAAGCCCCACCGCCGATTCCAAGGATAGAAGTGTCTGCTAGCGGATTACGGAAAAGGGTTTGCATCTGCAGTCCAGTAACAGCCATACCTGCACCTGTAAGTATCGCTGCAATTGCTTTCGGCAGGCGCATATCTAGCAGAATATATCGGATGGCTTCATCGTTGGATCGTCCCATCAGCACATCCACGAGTTGTGCTAGGGCAATATCGGCACTGCCTAGTATTAAGTCCAAGGCGAATAGCCCTGCAATAAGCAGAGCTATCATAAGGTATGCTAGGGCTCGTAGATAGTGGGCTTTCTTTGCGTTCATAGTTTATTTGAGTTGCCTCCAGTAGTTGGCTGTTTGGGCGTTGTGTATAGAGTCGGGATAAAAGATCCCTTTCAGATCGAGTAGTAATTGATCGGGATGATAAGGGGCACGCTCCCAATAGTCGTTGCCACCGTTTGCGCTAGAGCGTTTATCATTGACGAAAACCTGTCCGTTACGAAAAGCCTTGAACTGCTTGTACATTTGGTTTTGCTCTAAGAAGCCCTTGAGGTCCTCGATTCGATTGCTATTCCAAGCAAACCAAAAATCGGCATCGTGTTGTGTGGCGAATACTTGCTCAATGCTTAGGGGCTGGGAGCGCTGATTGCTTGACGAACCTTTGAAGTTGGCACCAGCCTGTCGCAGCATTTCGGCTACATAGCTCTGCTCCGATGGCAGATACCATACGCCTTTGAAGTCTTGTCCAAAGAGCGCCTTTGGCTTCTTTTGAGCAGTGGCTGTTCGTTCTGCTACTTCCGAAAGAGCATTTGAGTAGTTTGCCTCTATCTCTTTGAAGAGGCTATCTGCCTCGCTCGATTTACCGATCAATAGACCGATAAATTTTATCCACTCTGCGCGTCCCAATAGGCTCTCTTCTTGCCAGTCGATATTCTGAACCGAGGCTATTCCTAGCTTCTTGAAATCGGGCAGTTTATCGCCTGGGGCCAGGTAGTCGTGCATCACGAGCTCAGGCCTGAGTGCTATCACGCGTTCGTAGTTTACGGCCATTGCTTGCCCTACTTCACTTAGTTGCCCCTCGTTGGCACGTTCGAGCAGTTCGGCATCATAATAGCGTTTAATATCCGATCCTCCAATCAATACATCACGGCTGTCGAGCTCGATGAGTCCACCTACAAAAGTTGACGAGAGCATCACGGCTCGTTCTACGGGTACACGTACTACCACGTCGTCATCGGGACGTATCAGTAGCGAATCCACTACTGCATCTTTGGGTAGTAGCAAGTAGCGACTCAGTGTATCTCTACCCTCTGACGATAGTAAATAGATGCGTTTGGCATTGTCTAAGTTTTCGATTGCAAAACACTTCGCATGACTCACATTCATGGGATAGTCTAGCTCCGATTTGCTAGTCGATACGCTAGATTTCTTGCCACTGCCTCCATTGCTGCACAATGAAAAGAGCAGCAATAGTCCCAATACCGCTACCAAGTGAATTGCTACAGACTTTGATGTAATTGGATTTCTCATTGTAATGCTACAAATTTTACGATTAAGGATTGGATATACTGTAATTCTTAACACTCCCCAAACGAAGTCGATCGGATCACAATGAATGATAGTTCAACTTCGAAATGGGGAGTGACAAGAACCGATTCAGCATCGAAACATGCCGAACTAGGGTCTAAAGCAACTAAGCATTACTTCTTGATAAGCTTAGTACATGAAGGGCTCACAGCAATTGGGAACTTAGTCTCTAAATTGCCATTAGTATCTACTACAAACATCTTACCCTCTACTTTATAATCGCTAGCACCGAGGTATAGCTTCGATAGCTCAGGAATATAGTTGATGCTCTGTGGGTTTAGTTTGCCAATTTCTCCTACTACTGCATCTGAGATGTACTTCTTGCCCTCGATCAGCTTCAAGGTCTTGATATCAATCACACTATAGCTGTACGTAGGGTTCCAAGACTCATCGTAAGCAGACGAAATAAGGTAGAGCTCGTTTTTGTTGATTGTAAAGAATGCTGCTAGAAGATTTGGTATTACATCAACCTTGTGAGTAGTAGCATTTACACGCATCAATGCACCTGGATCTGTAGCATAGTCGCCACTGCGCTGTACGAATAGATATTCGCCATCTTCGTCTAGGACGATGCGTTGAGGATTTACACCCACTTCGATAAGCTTCGTTTCTTCCATCGTCTTAGGATTGAGTACCGAGAGCGTAGATCCCATTGGAACGGACATACCGCCCGAGTTGGTTACGAATAGTTGCCCCTTGGCATAGACTATCATTTCGGGGTTGTCTCCTACCTTTGTTTTGGCATTGATGCTGAGTGTAGTAGTATCGATACGACACACATGACCATCGTATAGACTTGCATAGACACTACCCTCACCTGCTGCCAAGTAGCGTGGGCTCTGTGGCTGACCACCCTCAACAGGGTTTATTTCGCCTATCTTTTTTAGCCCAAGGTCTGTAATGATAATACGATTCGAGCCATATACGGTGATATAAACCTTCGAACCATACTGCAGCAAGTCCATAGCGGTATCGCCCAATGGCTCACCATTGACAGAGTGATAGTAATTTTCCTGCACTTTGCCCGTCGCTACATCGATAGCAGTGATAGCGGCATTGTTTTCTTTGAACTTGCCTGCACTTACTACATAGATGTTAGAGGCTTGAGGTTCGTACACGGGTGGCTCTGGCTCATCGCTCGAGCAAGAGAATAGAAACGCTGAGGCTAATGCAGCGAGCATTAGCTTACTCAATTGACTGAAATGAACTGTTTTTTTCATAATTTGTACTTATTAGTAGTGATACTTAAGAGAGATTTCATACGATCTGCCAGGCATGGGATAGTATTTGATAAGTTCATAGTTCTTATTGCCCAAGTTGCGAGCTGCAAGCTGCAGCTGCCACTGGCTATCTATCCACTTAAAAGGATAAAGAAGAGACACACTATGATCGGTATAGGCGGGCATATAGCTTCGCCAGCTATTGTACGAGTTTGAGTATCGACTGCCCGAAGCATGTACTACGTATCCGATTGTAAACCAGGGAATCTCTAAGCTAAGCGTTGCCGAACCCGAGTGCTTAGGGATATAGGGCAATTGATGCTTATAGACTATGGATTGAATATCACTCAGATCGATGGCCTGCTGATAGCTGTATGAGATTCGACTACTCAACTTAAACCTATCGCCAAACTGCCATACGCTCTGCAACTGTACATCGAGCCCCCTATGGCGCGCAGTTCCAACATTGGCCATAGTCCATAAAAACACGGTTGGGATAGCTACTATTTTATCCTTCACACGATTCTGGTAGACATCTACTTGTACCGATAGCCAAGGAAGAAAGCTAGCGATGCCTCTACCATAGGTGAGACCCATATTGAGCATCTGTCCCCGCTCTGGGCGTAGCTTGTGCGATCCGATACGATAATAGTATAGCTCATTGAAGGTGGGCACCCGATAGAGGTCTTGCCAAGAGGTTCTAAGCATCAAGCCATCTACAAATCTGGGGTTATAAGTAAGGCTGAGCGATGGGCTCAGATGCTCTTTATTGCCGGCTGCAGTACCCACACGTATCTTTTCTCTCGAAAAGAATGCTGTGAGCATAGCCATCGCTTTTAGACCATCTTTATTGAACGATAGGGAGGCTACAGACTTGAATGAATGTCGCCTTGGTAGGAGTTGGTCTGGCAGCGTATTGTCTAGGATATTATACCAATAGTCGGCACCCAGAGCTGCTTTCCAAGCATTTTCTGGCAGTCCATAACGCAGTGTAGCTCCAGCATAATATTCTTGCGCCCAATACTTATCGATCTGAATACCACTGCTGTACTTATTATTGATATCTGTATAGCGGGTGTACTTATTGTCGTATTTGGCATGGATATCATAGGCCCAAGGAGTATCGCTAGGCTCAGATCTGAAAGCACTCTGTATCCACATACGTTTATCGAGTAGGCTTTCCTTGTTGAATGGGTTGTATAGAACTAAAGATCCTGGCAACTCTCTATCGGAATACAATGCATAGAGCTTCGTATGTAGCTGCTTCCCACTCTTGGGCTTCCAAAACAGATCGTAAGAGCCATGTAGCGTCTTCACCTCCGAGTTTTCTCGTTTCGATGTTTCGGTATATCCGTTCTGCTTATATTCAAAAGGGTAATTACCCGCAGCGTACAGCCCGTCAATTGCTAGTTGTTGGCTCAGCTTTGGACCAAGCTTGTGAGCCAGCCCCAGCACAGGTTCGATAGTCCCAAACGAGGCTTTGCGCATTTGAGCCCATATGGAGTAGCTCCTCTGCTCCAGTTGTGGCTCCTTGCTTCGCAGGTCTAAGCTACTCGATACACCTTGCACACGTGCTGGTTGCAACAGATCGTCGCTCGAGCCAGTACTTAGACTTATACTCTGTAGGTGGTGTGGCGATAAGCGCCCTATATCTATTTGTCCACTCTCCACATCGCCCATTGGTACGCCATCGAAGCTTACACTCGTATACTTAGCGTCTAAGCCTCGTACCGAAACCGTTTTGAGACCTCCCACACCGCCGTAATCGCGAATGGAAACCGATGAGAAGCTTTTGAGTATGGCTGCCAAGTCTGTTAGCGCCAGTTTCTGAATCTCGCTGTCAGAAATCTTGTTGATGGGATTGATTGCTCGCAGGCTGCGATCGACTCGCTTGCCACTTACTACAACCTCGGGGAGTTGATGGATTGAATCGGGGCTGCTAGGCGACTGACCATAAGAACTATTGGGCAGGCATAGTAGTATAGGAACAAAAGCGCAGAAGAAGCTACGCCTCAGAATCGTAGCCTTATAGCTACTTATAGCTTTGAATGTGTATTCTAACATAAAATCCTCTTTAGCAGCGACGAAAGCAATAACGCGTGACTTTGGGTCGAGCGGAATAGGAATGATATTCACTTCGCTACGAGGAAATATACAATCGACGAAGGCAGGTTTTCTGACTTATGTCATAGGGGTATTACAACACACACAAGTTTGATGCTCTATGCTCTCATCCTTCCCATAGCTACTTACCTTCTTATTTGGATTTTCAAGACCAAATTAAGTCTACGTGTGCGTCGGTCTCTAAATAGAAGCCAAAACGCAAGTAAGTAATTAACTGTATTACTACAGTGGATGTAGCATAGGTTTCTGCTGCTGGCTAAGATAAGTCAGTTAGGAAAAGTCTCGCTTTGCCCAGTAGAAACCTTGTGTCTGTCGCCTCTATATAGAACTATTGGTTCATAGAGTATGACAATTACAGCTACGCGTTAGTGTCGGATTCGCACCGACTTCCCTTTGTTGACGACAGCCTAAGCTATCGTCCTATTTGCTTTTTAACTATACGAAGCAAACCTTATCGATCGATTATTCTCGAATGCGATACCGCAAAGATACGAATAATAAGTGTGTGAATGAGTTGCAGCAGATTGCTTACGATTTGTAGCCGTCTCTGAAAGCCAACTTGACAGCGACAATGTGCATCAGCCCTACATCGATCCATCTCATTGCTTAGTCTATTATCACTAGCTAATGGATTCCCGTAACTATGGGAATCCGTTCTCACAATTGATGGAATGTTTCTTTACACAAGAGCTTTACTGACTTTTGTTCAAGAATAAGCTCCCCATTCGATTCCTTAGAGTGCTTGCTGTCACACCAAACAGAGCAGATTGAGTAGTTTGGAAAGAGTCATGCTTGGTTCTGCACACTACACTGTAAAGCAAAACAGGAATAAGTGCTTTATACTGTAAACAGATTCAGGATTGTATAGAGTCAAGTGTAACACAAAACAGGAATAGCAGCTCCGAAAGTAACGTTCGAAGCCTGAACACTTCATGGGTTAGACTTTCCATCCGTTGTTTGCATATTTCCAAGCTGATGGCAATACATTTCCAAGCTGATGGAAATAAGTTTCCATCAGCTTGGAAATAAGTTTTCAACTAGGTGAAAATCTTTCGATCTATGAGGCCTTAGAAAAAACCTCAATCGAAGCGATATTTGTGTAAAGTAGTCGTATCGAATTGTGTCTGACATCCAATGCCAAGGCCATGGATACAAAAAAAACTAGCCAAAATGCTGGATAAGAAAGTATTATCCTACATTTTGACTAGCAAATTGATACAGGCAGGCCCTCTCTACAGAGAGCAACCTATGCAATATGAACTAATTAGAATTCGATCGCTTCGATGCCAGGTAGCACCTTGCCTTCGATGGCTTCTAGCAAAGCACCGCCACCGGTCGAGACGTAAGAGACTTTATCGGCAAGGCCAAACTTATTGACGCACGCAACTGTATCGCCACCACCAATTAGCGAGAATGCTCCCTTCTCGGTAGCCTCTACAATTGCATCGGCTACGGCGCGTGAGCCAACAGCAAAATTGTCGAACTCAAATACTCCTGTAGGACCATTCCATAGGATAGTTTTAGACTCCAATATGACATCTCTAAATAGCTTCATCGATTCGGGGCCTAGATCCATTCCTTCCCATCCGTCTGGTATTTCATGGTTGGGTGCAAACTTCGTAACGGCGTCGTTGGAGAAAGAGTCTGCAATTTTTGCATCCACATCCACTATTAGACGCACGCCCCGCTCTTTGGCCATGAGCATAATTTCACGAGCTAAGTCTAGCTTGTCTGCTTCGACGATAGACTCGCCTATTTTTCCACCTTCGGCCAGAGTAAAAGTATAGCTCATACCACCCGAGAGGATCAGTGTATCTACCTTGGCAAGCAAATTTTCGATGATTTCGATCTTGGTAGAAACCTTCGAGCCACCCATAATAGCTGTAAAGGGGCGCTGTATATTGTTCATGACACGATCTACAGCTTCTACCTCTTTCTCCATTAGGTAGCCAAACATCTTGTGGTCTACATCGAAGTGATGTGCTACCAAAGCCGTAGATGCATGGGCACGGTGAGCTGTACCAAAGGCATCGTTGACATACACATCGGCCATATCGGCCAGTTGCTCCACAAACGCCTTTTGAGCCTCCTTCACAGCGGCTTTCGCCTTGGACTTTTCTTCTTCCGAAGCGTCATCGGCCAAGCCGCGGGGCTTGCCTTCTTCCTCGGCATAGAAGCGTAGGTTTTCGAGCAGTATAGCTTGTCCTGGCTTCAGAGCCTCTACCTGTGCCATAGTCTTGTCTCCTACGCAGTCTTCGGCAAAGAGGAGCTCAACCCCTAGCAGCTCTTGCACATGCTTGTAGATATGCTTGAGCGATAGCTTGGGGTCGATACCCTTAGGCCTACCGAGGTGCGAAGCAATGATGGGCATACCACCATCGGCGATGATTTTCTTCAGAGTAGGCATCGCAGCTCTAATGCGAGTGTCGTCTGTAATTTGGAACTGTTCGTTTAGAGGTACATTGAAATCTACCCTTACGAATGCACGCTTCCCTTGGAAGTTAAATTCTTGAATACTCATGCTAATTGTTGGTTTATGAAGCTCGATCTTCTTTTGAATGAGACCTTGTGCTAAAGTCTCCATATAGGTGCTTCTGCAATTCTCCCACAAACATACGCAAAAGGGCTGGAATAGCTACATGAATCTGTAGGAATAAGGAAGATTTCAGAACAAATGCAGCAAGTTCTGATCTATTTTATAAGCACAAGAAGAACGAATAAAACAGCTCTAAATAGATCAGATGTATTGCCGCGCAGCTAAGTGTAAGCAAGAGCATCAGCAAGCCCACCCGTTTATTAATGCCAAGTGCTTTGCTTAGGTCATCTGCTTTTAGATCCTTATCGCTCGTGCCGATGTAGGGCTTATCTACAACCTTACCAAAGTAAGAGTTTGGCCCCCCAAAGCGGCATCCTAAGATAAGCGCAAGTGCCGCCTCGGGATAGCCCGCATTGGGGCTGCTATGCTTACGTCCCTCGCGAAACACCTGCCGAAGCAGCTGGGGCTTGCCTACTGCTATGAGCATCAAGATGGCTGTTAGTCGGGCTGGTATGTAATTGAAAAAGTCGTCGATATAGGCAGCCACTCGTCCGAAGTAGAGGTAGCGTTCGTTTTTGTAGCCTATCATCGAGTCGAGCGTATTGACCATCTTGTACATCATCATGCCTGGTAGGCCCAAGAGAGCGTAGTAAAATAGAGGGGCCACTACCCCATCGCTTAGGTTTTCGGAGAGTGTCTCTAGGGCTGCACGTTGCACTTCCTCATGGCTTAGTGAAGAGGTATCACGTCCTACGATACGAGACAGCTGCTTGCGCCCATCTGCAAGACTTCTATCGAGAGCGTCGAATACCATCCGCACCTCTTTGATAAGGGTCGTGCCTGCCAAGCAATAGAATATCCCCAGCCCTTCGAAGGTAAAAAGAAGAAAGAGAAGGATCTCTGACCCAAGCACTGGCTCAAGAAAAAGGATGCCAACAAAGTAGCTGGCAAAAAACAACGATAGCAGCAAAAATGTGCCCGCGATGAGGCTGACAGAAAGCAATCCCCCGCGCAGCATTCGCCGCTTCCCCTTATTGAGCATACGTTCGCCCCAAGCAATTAACTTACCAAAGAAGACAATAGGATGTGGCAGCCACTCGGGATCGCCCACCAATGTATCGAGTAGGTAAGCTAGCAGTAAAGGCAGTGCCATTACCAAGATCTGTGTAAGCTCTAAGCTGAAAGTTGACATAGTATAGAGAAGCTAAGAAAATAGACAATCACGAATTGCTATCGGCCCAAGCTTTGAGTGCCTCGATAAGCAGTTCGTTTTGCAGCTCTGTCTGGGTAGCAATACGGAAGAAACGTTCGTCCAAGCCCACGAAATTTGACGCATTGCGTATCAATAGGCCATGCTTATCGATGAGGTATTGCTTCAGCTCGGAGGCCTTGGCATGCTGCATCTTTATGAGCATGAAATGGGTACTAGTGGGCAGGGCTTCGAAGCCAGCTATTCGTCCTATCTCGCTTGCCATGCGCTTGGCTTCTTGCCAGAGCCAATGCCGATCGATTGTCTCGGGCAACCCTTGACTTACAACAAACTCTCCAGCCTTTATCGCCAAGGCATTGACCGACCAAGGCATACGCCCTGCACCCAATCTGTCAATCAGCGTTTTGCTCGCCGTTATATAGCCCAGGCGTAGCCCAGGTATGGCGAAGCGTTTGGTCATAGAGTGTATGAGTATCAGATTGGGAAAGCGCAATGCTTCATGACTACATAATAGAGGCTCGTGCGTGAAGTACTCGTAGGACTGATCTACCACGAAGAGAGTCTTAGGGTGAGACTCTACCAGCCCAGTCAGTTGCTCCTTGGCAATTACTGCACCTGTAGGATTATTCGGATTGCAAAGCCACATCAATTGGCACTGAGGCGAAAGATCTTCGATAGAATGGATATGCTCTACCCGATGTCCATGAATGGTGCAAGCATCGGCATACTCGCTAAAGGTTGGCGAAAGTACCTGCGAGTACGAATCGCGAAAAGATTGTGCAATGAGGTAGATGGCTTCAGTAGCACCATTGCTCACCAAGAGTTCTGCAGGAGAAAGCTCGTGATACGTTGCCAGGAGCTTGGCCAATGATGCGGCATCTGGCTCGGGATAAGAAGCAATAAGATCCAGGCTTCGTTTTAGCTCATCAATCAATAGCCCATTATCGATTCCGTTAAAGACATTGGAGCTAAAATTTGCCTTGAGTTGATCTTTCACTAAGTGCAGATCGTCACCATGTCCGTCAATCATCTTTTGCTAGTAGTTTATAGATAGCAGGCATATCGAGGTGCTTTCGTAGCTCGTTGGCCAACTTATCATATTGTTCTTCTTTAAATTGCTGGTAATCGAAGCTTGACTGCCCCTTTTGCGATTCGTAGGGAGCCAATAGATAGTCTATTACGCTTGGATTATCTAAAATGCCGTGCATATAAGTACCCATACAGCGTTCGTCGAGCCAGTAACCATCGCTTCGATCGGCATCTATAAAGCAAAGGGGTGATGGCTCTGCCCCTTCTATCACTTGGCTTTGACCCATATGAATCTCATAGCCTTGGCATCTCTCTTTGCCATCCAAGAATCGAAACTCCGACCGCAAGGTTTGCTTTTCTCCAAGCATCTGAGTAGCAATGGGTAGCAAGCCCAAGCCTGGCATCTGTGCCATGTCGCCCTCTATTGAGTCGGGGTCACTTATCATCGTACCCATTAGTTGATAGCCACCACAAATACCAAAGATGGTTTTGCCCGCTCGCCTAGCTTCGAGCAAAGCTTTAGCCACACCATTGCGCCTTAGCTCTACCATATCGGCTATGCTACTTTTGCTACCCGGAATAATAATGATGTCGGCACGGCTCAGCTCTACAGCATTATTAGTGTAGTATAGGTTTACTCTGGGGTCCCGCTCCAGAGCATCGAAATCGGTATAGTTCGATAGGTAGCGAAGCAATACTACGGCTACATTGATGAGCCCCTCTTCGGCTTGCCGACCTTTGCTCTGTAGTGCTACAGAGTCCTCTTCTTCGATGTGGATGTCTTTGAAGTATGGAACGACTCCCAGCACAGGTATTTGGCACAGCTCTTCGATAATACGCTTTCCCTCTTCGAAAAGTCGCATATCACCACGGAACTTATTGATCAGTATCCCCTTCATATGCTTACGCTCTTCGGCATCGAGTAGCATTACGCTACCATATACCGAAGCGAATACCCCACCCCGATCGATATCGGCCACTAGTAGTACGGACGCTCCAGCATGGATAGCCATGGGCATGTTGACCAAATCTGTTTCGCGTAGGTTTAGCTCCGATACGCTACCAGCCCCTTCCATCACGATGGGGTTATAACGGGAGGCTAAGCGATCGAAGGCCTCATTTACAGCCGTACGTAGCTCTTCACGTCCTTCCTTTCGAAAATAGTCGTAGGCATCTTTATTACCGATGGGTTTGCCATTTAGTACTACCTGTGAGGTCTTTTCTGAGCTCGGCTTTAGCAAGAGCGGATTCATATCGCTGTGGCATGGCACTCCAGCAGCTTCGGCCTGTACGGCTTGGGCACGACCAATCTCAAGACCCTCTGGAGTTACATAAGAGTTGAGTGCCATATTTTGCGCCTTGAATGGTGCTGGCTCGAAGCCATCTTGCATGAAGATGCGGCAAAGTCCCGTAGCCAGTATGCTTTTACCCACATCACTACCCGTGCCCACAAGCATTAGAGGCTTTAGTTTTTGCTTATTCATAGCTTTTCTTGCGTTTGTAGGCAAAGGCATGCCAGCGTTCTTCGTCCCAACCTTGCAATTGCATTTCGTAGCGCGCCATCACAAAAAACAGATCCGATAGTCGATTCATCCATTTAAGGATCGATTCGGGGACGGGATCGATGCGATGGAGTGTCCAGAGTCTTCGTTCGGCTCGGCGAGCCACAGTACGTGCTATTTGCAGTTGAGCCGAAAAGAGGGTTCCCCCTGGCAAGATGAAGTAGCCATTCTCCTTGGTCTGTGCCAAGATCCTGTCTATCTCCTGCTCTACGCCCACTACTGCATCTTCTTCCCAATGATTGGGATTCTTGTCTCTAATTGCCGATGGTGTTGCTAGGAGGCTCATCGCTCGCATCATATGCATTTGCGTTTGATAGAGACATTGCTGTCGATCATCGTCGGCAGCAATCATAGCCCTAAGCAGTCCTATCTGAGCATTTAGCTCATCGGCCGTACCATAGGCCTCTACTCGAGGGTCATCTTTAGCTACACGAGTGCCTCCGAAGATACCTGTAGTACCCTTGTCTCCCCCTTTCGTATAGATCTTACTCATTATCACTCTGTCTTAATATTGTTAATAGCCTTGGTCAAATAGTGCCAATAGATTGCTCTCTCCCCAGTACAAGTGTGTATAGCTTGCAAGGGTATTTTTATATCGATATAGAGCCGTTTCGACAGCCTCTGCTCGAGCATTGTACTGCTGAACCACCGACTTGGACTGGGGCTCAAGCAACTTGGAGTAGTGAAACTCGTGCCCTCTCCATTGTTCGCCCCTATAGTCCATCGTTCTGTAGCCTAGGTGTAGGCGCATCTGTTGCATAGTAGCTGTGGCATCGATCAGGCCACACATCTCATGGCTCATACCCTCACTGTCTGTAATCGAGTTGCAGAGGTACATCATACCACCACACTCGGCAAGCAGGCGCCCCCCTCCTTCGGCATAAGCTCTGATCTGGTTTTTTAGTCGCATATTGCCAGCCAATTGCCCGAGATAATACTCGGGATATCCACCAGGTAGATAGAGCAGATCGGCATCGGGCAAGTCTGTATCGTATAGCGGACTAAAGAATAGTATGGTGCCCAGCTCTCTTAGTCGCTCTATGTTTTCTTTGTAAATGAAGTTGAAGGCAGCGTCTCTAGCCACAGCAATGCGTAGGGGTGCTTCAGTGAGGGGAGTTAACGGATCAGGAGCTTGGCCATGAGGCAATTGAGATGGATCGAACTGACAAATCTCCATCAGACTATCCATATCTATATGCTTCTCTATGAGGCTTGCTACCCGATCGGGCAGATCGCCCAGCAAACTATCGAGCGATAAGCCTAAGTGCCTAGATGGGATCTCTAAATCTTTCATACGAGGCAGATAGCCCAAGCATGGGAGCTCCACATCGCTACATGCATCTTGGAGATATCTGAACTGAGTATCGGAGCTAACCCGATTAAACACAACAGCAGCTATGTTTAAGTTTGGTCTGAAGTGTTTGAAGCCATAGATGAGCGGAGCCACAGAATAGGCTGTTCGTTCGGCATTGACTAGTAGAACGATGGGTAGACCCAATATTTCAGCAACTTGGGCACTGCTCCCCTTCATTCGTTCGTAGCCATCGAACAATCCCATAGCTCCTTCTACCACACAAACCTCGGATGAAGCTGCATACTTGGCATACAGATGCTGGATATGATTGGCCGACATCATAAAGCTGTCGAGATTGACCGACTCTCGGCCACAGGCTAGCTGATGAAATTTCGTGTCGATATAGTCTGGTCCGGTCTTGAAAGGCTGAACAGCGTAGCCTCTATTCTGCATAGCTCTCAACAGGCCAAGGGTAAAAGTAGTCTTACCAGTACCCGATGAAGCGGCTGCTACAAGTAGATGAAAAGGGTTCATTGAGTTAATTTTGCCCCAAAGATACTCCAAGTAATCCATTGAATGGACGATTAACGTGCATTTAATGTCCAGTTTGTACTTTAGAAATCGCTGTATAGATATACTTGACAACAAAAATGCACATAAGCAGGCAAAAGCTAGATCAAGAAAAAAATGTTCTAACTTTGATCTACGTAATACTATGCAAGCCATGAACGTAAAGAAAGATAAGATAGAGATATTTCCCATCGACATTAGTCACGATCTGCCTTTACCCTTCGCCAACGAAGGGATAGAGGCTGGATTTCCCTCTCCTGCGCAAGACTATATGGATTTTGCCATCGATCTCAATCATGAGTTGGTGTCAAACCCTCAGAGCACCTTTTATGGTCGAGTGAGAGGCAACTCAATGAAAGATGCACAAGTGTTCGATGGCGACATTTTAGTAATAGACAAAGCATTGGAGCCCAAAGATGGCGACATGGCTGTGTGTTTTCTCGATGGCGAGTTTACACTCAAATATGTACGCATACAGACCGATGAGATATACTTGGTTCCGGCCAATGAAGCATACGAACCCATCAGGGTTTTGCCAGAAGACAACTTCATAATATGGGGTGTTGTTACCTACTGCATACATCGTTGTACAAACCGAGAAAGCAGAGTGAAATAGCTGCTTATGCTCTTGGTATGTATCATTTGCACCCATTTACAAGAGTCTTCGCTTTAATACGATTACACGATGATAGGATTGATCGATTGCAATAATTTTTACGCCAGCTGTGAGCGTGTCTTCGACCCCTCACTACTAGGCAAGCCGATTGTAGTGCTTTCCAACAATGACGGCTGTGTGGTGGCTCGTAGCAATGAGGCAAAGGCTCTGGGTGTAAAGATGGGGGTACCACTATTTCAGATTAATGACTTGGTGAAAAAACACGGCATAGTGGTGAGAAGTTCAAACTATGGACTCTATGGCGACATGTCGCGTAGGGTGATGCAAATCATAACTCAGGAGGCTCCACTAACGGAAGTTTACTCGATCGATGAAGCCTTTGTTTACTTGCGCGGTATTAAAGATTTACAAGCTTTTGCCTCAGCTTTACGCCACAAAATTTTTAAGTCAACGGGGTTGCCGGTATGCATCGGTATAGCAAATACTAAGACCTTAGCCAAGGTGGCCAATCACTATGCCAAACGCTACAAAGCATACCAAGGGGTGTGTCTTATAGATACAGAAGAAAAAAGAAGAAAAGCACTCGAAAACTTTGCCGTAGAAGACATTTGGGGCATCGGGCGCAAGCTTAGCCAAAGACTCACAAGACGAGGCTATGATACTGCAGCACAGTTTTGCCAGATGCCCGAGCAAACGGTGCGTCACCTGTTGGCTCTGCCTGGGATGCACACGTGGAAGGAGCTGCACGGCGAAGCCATTATTGCATTCCAAAGTAATATGGCTCGAAAAAGTATCTGTAGCTCACGTTCGTTTCGGTATCCACTCCACACATTCGACGAGTTGATGGAACGAATTGCCACTTTCTGCGACAATTGCTGCCAGCGACTGCGCAATGAGAAAGGTAAAGCAAGCTGTGTGAGTCTCTACCTAAGCACAAACCCCTTTAGTAACACGAGCGAACTCTACCAACCTAGCATAAAAGCTCGGCTCAATGTGCCTACTGCAGACCCCTCCGAGTTGAGTGCTATACTTAGAAACCTACTCACAGAAATATTTCGTCCTGGCCTATTATACAAAAAGGCTGCTGTGCTACTTAGCGATATACATACTGCTGCCTATCAGCCAGAGCTATTCGACCCATGCAATAGAGAGAAACAAGCACGCTTGCTTCATTGCATCGACGGCATTAGGGCGAGAAATGGACAGCAAGCCATAAGCTTGGCCACACAGGGCTCAGTCAAAATAGCCGACATGATAAAAAGCGAACATCGATCAGCCAATTACACTACAAATCTGAACGAAATAATAAGCATAAACTGTCGATAAAATAAGCTGTTTTACTAGAAGTTCCTCTTGATATTTTGAGGTTTTTTCTGTATATTTGTGTAGAGAGACAGCTGCATAAGTTTTATAAAACAATAGCAAATGGTAGAAGAGAAAGAAGAAGCAAAACCATCCTATCCCTACAAATTGGGATTTGCCCTCAGTGGAGGAGCAGCCAAGGGGTTTGCACACTTGGGGGTGTTGAAGTACTTCGAAGAAATAAGAATAATACCCGACGTTATAGCTGGTACTAGTGCGGGTGCTTTGATGGGGTCGCTTTATGCCGACGGATACTCTCCCGATGAGATCTTAAGACTCTTCGATGGCAAGTACTTCAAGTTAATGACAGAGTTTCAGATACCACAAGTGGGTGTTTTTGGAACCAAAGGATTCCAATCTTTTCTCGACTCGATATACCGGCACAAGCGTATCGAAGAACTACCAATACCAATGCGGGTGCTAACGTCCAACTTAGACGAGGGGAAGAGTGTCGTTTTCGACCAAGGGCCAATAGTAGAGATTGTATCAGCCTCGTGTAGCATACCTGTACTCTTCAACCCAGTAAAAATAGGAGCTACCCTGTATGTAGACGGAGGCTTATTCAAAAACTTCCCCGTATCGGTAATACGCAAGGAATGCCAGCGGGTAATAGGTGTACACCTCAATCCAGATGCGCCAGCTGAGTATAAAAAGAATATCATTGGCATAGCGGAGCGAAGCTTCAACTATATCTTTAGAGCCAATGCTGTACTAGACCGTAAGCTCTGCGATTTGCTACTAGAGTCAGCTTCTATTACGCAGTTTGGACGCTTCGAAGTAGATGCCGCAGCTACGATTATGCAACTTGGCTACGAGATGGCTAAAGAGTCGGTAAAAGACTGTGACTGGATATACCATTATGCCAAGAAAAACTTGGATTAGATCTAATAAATGTAAGTCATACCATCTAGCGAAGGTGTTGCAGGGGGCTCGAAACCAATTAAATGCTAAGAGTCTCTACGCTACACGTTTGTAAGATTTTGTGCAGGTTCATTAAACAACAATTTAGTTCGATAGAAAAACATTAGTAACGTCAGTAAGTAAGCACATGAAGCAAAAAATCGTAATCTACAGCGTGTTAAGTCGCCTTTTCGACAATCGATCCATACAGCGAGAGCACAATGGAAGCATTTCTAGAAATGGCTCTTCCAAGATGAATGGATTTAGTTATAAAGCGCTCAAAGCAATACGAGAGCTAGGGGCTACCCATATCTGGTATATAGGCTTGATAGACCATGCCTGCACAAGCGACTACAGACAGCAACGAATAGCGATAGATAATGCCCACATTGTGAAAGGGAAAGCTGGATCGCCCTACGCAATCAAAGACTATTACGATGTTTGCCCAGACCTTGCTACACACGTAGAAGAACGTATGCATGAGTTTGACCAGTTGGTGAAGCGCACTCACCTAGCGGGGTTGAAGATGATTATTGACTTTGTTCCCAATCATGTGGCTAGAGGATACCGCTCGGACGCCAAGCCTCCTTTTGTGAAAGATCTCGGATATAACGACAATAAAAGCAAGGCTTTTGACCCACAAAACAACTTTTACTACTTACCTGGGGTACCACTCGAAATAAGATCAAACGAACAAAGCCTAGAGCTTATGCCCTATAGTGAATTTCCTGCTAGAGCTACTGGTAACGATTGTTTTAGCCCTACTCCTGCTACAACAGACTGGTATGAAACCGTAAAGTTGAATTATGGAGTGGACTACCAAGATGGTATGAAAACCTATTTCGATCCGATACCAGATACTTGGCATAAGATGCTCGAAATACTGATCTTTTGGACCAACAAGGGGGTAGATGGCTTTAGATGTGATATGGCAGAGATGGTGCCAGTAGAATTTTGGCAATGGGCTATTCCACAGGTCAAAAAGGTCAAGCCCGTTACATTCATTGCAGAAATATATCGTCCTGAGATCTATGAGACCTATTTGATACAAGGTCAGTTCGATTACCTATACGACAAGGTAGGTATGTACGATACTCTTAGGGAGATTGTAAGTAAACAAAAAGCTGCCTCGGAAATAGAACAGCGTCGCCTCGAAACGATTAGTATACAAGAACGAATGCTCTACTTCCTTGAAAATCACGACGAACAACGCATTGCCTCGGACTTCTTTGCTGGAAGCCCCGAAAAGGCTGTGGCAGCAGTAACAGTAGCAGCTACCCTTTCTTCAAATCCGTTTATGATATACTTTGCACAAGAGTTGGGAGAGAGGGGTATGGATTGCGAAGGCTTTAGTGGAGTGGATGGACGTACTAGTATCTTCGACTACTGGAGCTTAGACAAAATGCAAAGATGGATAGGTGATAGCCAATACGATGCAGATAGGCTCACAGACGACGAAAAGCATTTAAGAAACTACTACCAACAATTACTGGCCAAGGTTTGTAGTCACCGACTTGTCTCTATGGGGAAATATCAAGATCTCTCTCGGGGGTCGTCGGGAAACAATGGTTTTAATCCAAGTAGCCATTTTGCCTTTGCTAGATACGACAAAGGTGAGCTCCTGCTAGTAGTAGCAAATTTTTCATCTACCAAAACCAAGCTAGGTATAAGCTTCGCACACGATGTACTTAAGAACATGCAAATACCTAACAACACGAGCTTTAAAGTGAATGACATGCTCAAGGAGAGCAAAGCGGAGATTGCATGCCTAAACAGCTATGCACCTTACTGGGTGTCGGTAGCAGCACATTCGGCTACAATCTTGCATCTCGAAGAACTTCTCTAATGCAAGTAAGGGTCGGTTAATGACGCTTCTTATAACTCACTACAGCCCAAGCGTTGAGCAACACACCGAAGCCTATTAATGAAGCCAAAGGAAAGAGCATCTCACCTAGGCCAATAGGCTTTAGATACAATGAACGAAGCATCTGTATGTAGTAGGTTAGTGGATTGGAAAATGCGATGAATTGAGCCCAGCGAGGCATTGCAGCTACAGATGTGAGCAAGCCACTTATTAGAAATAACACGATAATGAAGAACATGACTAGAAACATGGCTTGCTGTAACGTCTGTGAGTAGTTTGAGACAATAATCCCCATCCCCGATATTGAAACAATAAAGATAAAGCTGATTAAATAGATAGCAAGTATGCTGCCTTTTGGCCAAAGGCCATATACCAGATACACAATTGCAATGCTGAAGCTCAACACCAAGATACCGATTAGCCAGTAGGGAAGAATCTTAGAAAAGATAAATGTAAACTTAGAGACAGGGCTAACGTTCATCTGCTGTATGGTACCGTTCTCTTTCTCTTGTACAATATTTAGTGAGGGCAATATACCGCAGAGCAAAGTGATAATGATGGCGATAAAGGCTGGAATCATAAAGGATTTGTAGTCGAGTCTGCTGTTATACAAGTAAGTCTTACAAACCTCGATGACAGGCTTGGGTAAAGGAGAAGACTCCGAGCGTAGTTCGTAGGAATAGCTGTGTAGCAAATGCTGCAGATAAGTCTGGCCTAATAAACCTCTGTTTCCATCTACGGCGTTAGTTTGTATCATTAGCGAGGCTACGCTACCCTTCCCCATCGACTTGTCATAGTCCGCTGGTATTTCCATGACGATGCTGCTTATACCCATATCTACGTCGTCGAAAGCTTGGGAGCGCACCGTAGTAGAACGTACGAGAGCAAAGGATGGTGAAGCTTTTATCTTCTCAATTAGACGCATCGAGTATGTGCCGTTTCTATGATTGACGATAGATATTGGCACCTGTCGCAATTCGAAGTTGGTGGCCCAGGGAAAGATGAGTAAAAGCAAGAGTGGATAAGCAAGAATCATTTTAGGAATAAAGCTATTCCTCATGATTTGCTTCATCTCTTTCTCTATCAAAAATACTAAGGTCTTCATCGTTATTCCATTCGAGCTTTAATGTTGAACCACGATCCAAACGTAAGGGCTGCACTCATCACAAAAAGTATGAGCAGATGCATACTGACATCCCATAGTCCCAAGCCCTGTATCATCACTCCTCTAACCGCATCGATATACCAATGTGCTGGCACCAAGGTCGAAAGCCACTGCAATGGCCAAGGCATATTTGCTATCGGAAATAGCAATCCTGAGAGAATAAGTGTAGGCATCAGCATCCCCATACCAGCAATAAGTATGGCTGCTACTTGTTTCTCGACAAGGGTTGAAACAAACATACCCAATGCAAGAGAGAGATAGATGTATAGAAGTGAGCAGACAAGCAACAAAGTGAGCGAACCTTTGATAGGAACGTGAAGCACAAAATAGGATAGTAGGAGTATGCTGATAAGATTGATAAAAGACAAGACTAGATATGGAATCGTCTTGGCAAATAGCATGAGCTTTGGGCGCATCGGAGAGGCTAAAAGCATCTCCATAGATCCATATTCTTTTTCTCGTACTATGGATACCGAAGTCATGATACTACAGATGATTATCAATACTAAGCCCATAATGCCAGGGACGAAGTTATAGCTCGATTTCATAGATGGATTGTACAAAATATGGCTTTGAAGATCAATACTATAAGGAGGCATATCAGTGCTATTTGAAGGAAGCTTGATGAGCTCTTGCGAAATGATTGCGTCCAAATAGCCCGAAGCAATACTTGCATGATTGGGGTCGGAAGCATCGACCAAGACCTGTATCTTACTACTCTTGGTACGAGTCAAAGCTCTTGCAAAACCATGAGGGATAATTACAGCCAAGTCTATTTCTCCTTTACGTAGCCTATCGTTCACTTCATCGAGCGAGTATGAGTAAGTAGTCAAATCGAAATAGGGGTTGACTCGAATCGATTCACAAATTCGTTGCGATAGCTCATCACGAGATGCATCATAAATGGAAGTGCGCACGTTATTTACTTCCATGTTTAGAGCAAAGCCAAAGAGCAACATCTGTACGATGGGCATTCCAAACAAGATAAGCATGGTGCGCTTATCCCTCAGTATATGGAAAAACTCTTTCTTAACAAATGCAGTGAATTGTTTCATGGCTACTTGCTCGATCGTTCTTTAAGAATCGGTGCGCATAGCACTCCGAGCCAATTTATGAAACACCTCTTTCATATCTCTTGCCCCATAGTGCAGCTTCAGCTCCTCTGGACTATCCAATGCACAGATACGTCCATCTACCATTATCGACACGCGATGACAATATTCGGCCTCGTCCATATAATGCGTTGTAACGAACACGGTAATGCCTCGTGCAGAAGCTTCATATATCAGCTCCCAAAAGCGTCGTCGAGTGATGGGGTCGACAGCTCCAGTGGGTTCGTCGAGGAAAACGATCTGAGGCTCATGGAATATCGAAATAGAGAATGCCAACTTCTGCTTCCATCCTGCTGGTAGCTCTGCCACCAAGGTGTGTCGGTGCTCTTCGAAGTTTAGGTTTCGAAGTAGCTCGTCTGTCTTTAGTGATATTTCACGTCTCGATAAGCCATAAATCCCAGCAAAAAGACGAATGTTTTCCCACACTTTTAGGTCTTCGTAGAGCGAAAAGCGCTGACTCATGTATCCAATTTCACGCTTTATCTTCTCATTTTCTCCGATGATGTCGAAGCCAGCTACCCTACCCGCACCTTCAGTAGGCATGCTGATCCCACAAAGCATTTGCATAGCAGTAGTTTTTCCTGCGCCATTGGCACCCAGAAAGCCGAATATCTCGCCCCGATATACGTCGAAGCTAATGGCATCAACTGCTGTGAAATTGCCAAAACGCTTCGTTAAGCTCTGTACCTCTATGACTTTCTCTCTCTCCATCAGGTTTTCTGTTTACGAGCTACTACAGATTGGCTAGTGCCATAAAACAATCTTCAATACTTGGCTCTAATGGCATGATCTCTATTGGTGTATTTAAGCGACTTCTCAGCCGAGCACCTAATTGCTCGATACTCACTCCATCATTGAGAACAAAATGATGTAAGTCGCCAAAAGCGAAGGCTTGTTTGATATCATCCTCGCTCTGAAGTAGCGCTAGTAAATCGATCATATTGTCTGCTCTTGCTCCGAAGAGTGGCTGTTTGTAGTCATCTGTCAGCCCCTTAGCCGAATCAATCTTGATTATTTGCCCTTTGTCCATTATTGCAATTCTATCACATAGCGAAGCCTCATCCATATAAGCTGTACTCACCAATACACTTACTCCCTGCAATCTAAGCGATTGCAAGATCTCCCATAGTTCTTCGCGCGAGACAGGGTCGACACCAGTCGTTGGTTCGTCTAGAAACAACACCTTAGGGCGATGGATCAAAGCACAGCAAAGGGCCAGCTTTTGTTTCATCCCCCCCGATAAAGCAGCTGCCCTTCGTTTTCTAAATGGTTCAAGCATTTTGTAGATCGGTTCGATCAGCTGATAGTTTTCTTGGATGCTTGTTCCAAAGATCGTAGCGTAAAAAGCTAGATTCTCTTCTACACTTAGGTCGAGGTAAAGCGAGAAGCGCCCTGGCATATAACCGATATGACGTCGTAGCTCGCGATATTGAGTACGCACATTATAATTCGCCACCCAAGCATCTCCGCTATCTGCAAGTATAAGGGAGCAAAGCAATCGAATAAGCGTAGTTTTGCCAGCGCCATCTGGCCCTATCAAACCAAATAGTTCCCCCTCTTTTACATGAAAGCTTAGCCCCTGCAAAGGACCGACACCAACCAAGGCTTTCGTGCCTCTATGAGGGTATAGCTTGACCAATTCTTTTGCTACGATCACAACTCAAGTCTGAATATTTACACGAGATCAATTTGCCTTCTATAGTACAAGCTCGCCATACATACCTATTTTAATGGTGCCGTCGTTTGGCACCAATATTTTGATAGCATAGACTAGGTTGTCTCGCTCGTCTTTGCTCTGTACGTTTTTGGGCGTAAATCCTGCTTGCTCTGCTATCCAACTGATACGACCTTGGTATGACTTCATTTCATCAACACCATAGTCAATGCGCACTTCCTTTATCTCATTGAGCCTTAATTTGGGCAACACACTATTCGGCACATAAGCCCTAAGTATCAATGTGTCCAAGACTGCTAAGCGGAGTAGTGGACGACCTACATTGGCCATCTCGCCTAGCTCAATATATCTCTGCAACACGGTCGCTTTTATAGGACTTCTGATGCTACATTTATCAATAAGATCTTGAATCTGAGCCATCTGCACTTCGAGCGAACTGCTCTGGGCTCCAATCTGACTGCGATTTTTCGATAGAGATGAACTCAAGGCATCGAGTTGACTCTGCGTCATTGCCAGTTCACTGCGTATATCATCAAGTTGCTTGCTATTGGCTGCCTTTGCTGCAATTAGTTTCTCTATCCGGCCTTGCTCACGATGTAAAGCCTCGATCTTATTCTGCAATGCTGCAGTTTGAATCTTTATATTAGGGCTAAGAGCCTGTAGCCCTTTGTTATTGGCGAGCAAAGACAACTTTTGAAGGTAGAGTTGTGTGCTATCAACCTGAAGTAATAGCTCATTGGCTTGTATCAATTGTCCCTCATTAGCATGTAAAGCAATGATGCGACCATTCGACTCGGCCGATACGATTAGCTCTGTGGCTTCAAATGTACCATTGGCTGTGTACTCCTTACTACTATTCTTGCATGCAATAAGGCTCAGGCTAATAGTAGCTAGTAGAATGATGTTTTTTTTGTTCATGGCTCTTATCTCAATAAATTGCTCAATTGGTAAAGTGAATGTTGTTCTTGCACCAAATGAATTGCTTTATTCTGCATTGCAAGGTGCAATTCGTAAAGTTTTTCCATGAGATCCGACATAGAGATCACTCCATGCTCAAACTGTTTATCTGCTTTTGTTTTATTCGATTTGCGCAGCGCTATGATAGCATCATCTTCTTGCATCAAGGAGCGTATAGCATTTAGCTCTTCTTTCTTTTGCGCAATTTTGCTTTGCTGCTGGATCAAGTAGCTTTCTTGTTCTAACTCAATGCTCTGAAGCTCTGCTTTCAACCTATTCCTATCATGTTTGTAGCTATACAACTGTCCTATAGGCCAAAGCATTTTAATGCCTGCAATGAAAAACGGAGCAGCCTCTGGTTTCAAGAAGTTGAGACCCGGACGTCCGTATCCGCCCTGGGCAAAGCCAATAATTCGAGGCCATAAATTCGCATTGAGTTTAGCCAATTCTGCCTGCATAGACAATCCTCTAAGCTTAAACTTCTTGAGCTCGGGACGCATCACTTGCTCACTCTCTGCCAAGATAGGCTTAGAGGCTTCATCCAGACTTACATTGTATGGCAAATCTTCGCCAATAAAAATACCCAAAGCTTTTATCAAAGCTGTACGTCTCGACTCCAGTTCAATCCTGTTTTGATTTAGCTTGTGCTGTTCTATCTTCACGCTATTGAGATCGCCTTCGTTTGCCAAACCACTATCCATAAAGCTCTCCACACGTTGAAGATTGAGAAGCAGTTCGTGTTCGAAATTCCCCAACACTAAAATCTGAGCATCGATACTTTGAAGAGCAAAATAGATCTGTTCGATATCTTCTGCAATCTTTTTCTCTTGTATGACTAACTCTTGCTCGGCAATACTTTGTTGGGATCGAAGCAACTTTTTATTAGACTCTATCATTCCCCCATCCCATATGATCTGTGATGCTTCTAAAGTGGCTTGATATTGCCACTTTGGTATACTGGGGATTTCGAAAATAGGAACCTCGAATGGCAGCTCCATCACATCGCTTTGATAGGTCCCTTGAGCTTTCACACTTAGCTGAGGAATATAAGCCATATTGATAGCTCTAATCGTTGCCTTCTCTATTTCAGACAAGACTTGCTTTTGCTTTAATATGGGAATGTGTCTTAGCGCTTTGGCTTTGCAGGTGTCAAGATTTATAGTTTGCGCCTGCAAGCCTAAACCATGCAGTGTGAAAGCAAGCAAAAGAAGGTAAAAAATGATTGTATTCGGCTTTCTACTCATTTGTTTGAATAGTTTCTATGTAACTTATCGTGTATCAAGGACGCAGTCTCTATGTCTTTTGCTATTGTCTAAGCTTCTGAAATGCAGACAATCCAATTCCCAATTGAAACAGACTCAACTAAACAAAAATAGCCATTTATTGGCAGGTAGGAGCATGAATGGCTTTTTTCTTGACAGCCACTATGTACATTTCTCTATGGCTCTTCCAGATTCACAAATAAGCGTAGCTACTTTGTTATTGAAGCTTGGAAAGGAATCGATAAGGGCTTCGACGCTTAGAGGGATGCGGTAATCCCAACAATGACTGGGGTTTTCTGGATGGTTGATCTGTTCTTCCTCTGGACTTTGTAGTGCTTGCAATTCACCCGAAATAGCCATCCAATCTGATAAGGGGATTATTGCCAACATAGATGGGCTAGCTAATAAACGACTTAGTATCTGTGTAGCAATATTTGGCGTACAACGATCTGACACTTCGCTAAGATTGAACCGAGAGCGTAGATAGCGTTCTGTTCGTTCGACGTCCATCTCGTACCATTGCCTTAGCGATGGCATATCGTGTGTGGAAGTCGTAGCGACAGATAGGTATGGAAACTGGTCTGGATCGGAAAATTCTATTGAATCTACCTTTGGCATACGTTCCAACTCGAGCGACAATAGCTGTAACTGCTCTAGTACTAGCGGTACAGATGCTGGGATCATGCCAAGGTCTTCAGCACATACCTGTAGTTCAGTACTGCATATTAATGGCCTTAGTCGCTCGATAGCGCTATTCATCCAAAGTGCATCGTTGCGTCGATAAAAGTAATCGTCCGAAAGCTTTAGCAATAGCTCCTGCTCTTGGCTGATCATGCGTGCAAATCGTAAAGACTTTTGCAACTGTATCCGCGGATGATAATGATGTGGCAAACTCTGATCGGGCAGGAAGAGCGTTTCGCTTGCCATTTGCATAAGTCCTTGTTTCGACTTTTCGCCATCGGGAAGCAATGAACTATCGATAGCAGCTATCGCACGCTGACTTTGGTAGGGGGGCTGTAAGCAATAGTAGCCATTGCTGTGCAGATAGATATATTTGGGGCAAAGCTGGGCATACCCTACGCCCAAGAGGAGATGCATATCGTCTCGATGTACCATGGCCATGCAAGCCAGTTCGGGGTCAAAACTTAGTCCATATTCCTCTATCTCTCCTTGGCTAAAAGGCAGAGAAGGTTTGAATTGTCCGAGCATGCCTGAGCATTGATCGGAGGGGATTTGCCATATACGAAAGAAGCCCAATATATGATCAACTCGGTAGGCATGAAAGTACTGCGACATATGCTTCAGCCGCCTACACCACCAGTCGAAGTTGTCTTGAGCCATTGCCTGCCATTGGTAGCATGGGAAGCCCCAGTTCTGCCCTTCACGAGAGAAGTCGTCGGGAGGTGCACCAGCATGCTGGCTAGGGTCAAATAGCTGTGGGTATAGCCAAAGATCGACGCTATTGGGACTAATACCTATAGGGATATCTCCTTTTAGCACCACATGTTTAGAGCTTGCTCGGTGGCTAAGACCTATCAACTGCTCATGTAGTACAAACTGCACGTAGCAGTAATAGTTTATGGAGTCTTGGTATTGAGGCAATCTGCTCAGTGAGTCGATAGCTACTTTGTCGTAGCTAAACTCTTGCCACTCTTCCAATTCTAGCCCAGGCTTACTGTCACGCAATGTACAGAAGAGTGCATAGGGTCTAAGCCAGTCTTGATGCCTAGAATAGAATGTCTGAAACGCTTCTGTAGCTAAGCTCAGATCCCCTACGGCTTCGAAGCTATGCTTTAGGAGCTCTTCTTTGAGGGCTAAGACAGCGGGGTAATTAACTCGATTGAGAGCACGCAGTTGAGATGCTCGGTTTATATAGTCTGTTTTTGCTTTTTCGGGCAGGGCTCGAAGCAAAGGATTTGGAGCCACGTAAATAGGATGTAGAGCCATCACCGAGATTGCCTTATAGGGGTATGAATCTCTCTGATCTCTATAGAAGGTACAGTCGTTGATGGGGAGCAGCTGGATGTAGTTTTGATTGGTCAAAGCCGCCCAATCGATAAATCTTTCGAGAGAAGAAAAATCGCCAATCCCCCAGTCTTCTTCACTTCGAATAGCAAATAAAGGAATGACAGTACCAGCAAACTTAGGTCTATCAGCTGGATGACATCGAATCTGTGAGTGAATGAAAAGTAGCTCTACTCCACCCGACTTTCTATGCTTAGGTATATGCCTATTATCTCCTATCTCCCAAATCGGGTTATGAAGCTTTTCGCTACTTATTATAAATTTGTACTCAACGTTAGCCACCAAATCATCGGCATCGATGGTACAAGCCCAATAGCCTTTGCCAATATAGGACATAGGTATGGCTTTTTGCAAATCCCACTTGCCTAAAGACTCAACAGATCCACAGAGAAATAGTCTTGATGAACTAGCAAGTGTAGCACAATAGCACTGAAATACATAGCGACATTGGGCGCTTCTAGATGAAACGCTGAGTGGCTCGACAGAGTGTGGGTAGAATACTTGCAGAAAAGCACTATTGCTAAAAGAGGTTTCTACAAGTGGATCAATCCACGAATCGATCGTTTCTATTGAGGTTACAGATTCGAATCCTTTGAGGCAAAGAAAGTGTGCCAAAGCTGGGCTTTCACGACGCAAGACAGCTTGCTTGCTATCGCAGAGAATGTAATTGTAAGAGAGTTCTGACAGGTCGGAAGGTAGGATAAGCTTGCCATGCCAGCTAATACCGTCGTACGAGCTCAATGGATAGAGCTCTTGTTCGAATTCTGATCTCAAGCTCGAGTTGGCAACACAAAGACAAAGACTTTGTCCTGGTTGGCTTACTCGATACTCAATGCTTATATGTAATTCCTTCGTTTGCATAGCTTCATCGACACGATTCGTCCATTTAAGAGACCCGTTTGCAAAGCAATAGCACTTTACGTTCGCTGCCTAAGGTACAGGCTATTAGGAAGTGCTCTCCGCCCTCAGCTATTTTAAGTCTTTTGCGAAGCGCTTCGACAGACTCTGGGAAATTTCTGAGCATAAGCGATGCTTTACTCACTTTTTTCCTTAACTCTTTGAGAGACTGCACACTAAAATCAATTGGTTCTTCGAGGAGCTTAAATACTCTGCCAGGGAAATTGTTGAGTAGTTGATATGAGCAATAAAGATGGGTGTTATGATGAAGTTGCTCAATGCCATAGCGCAGAGCAATAAGCTTGTAAGGAGCCGCTTTCATAAGTGCTGCGTTTGGGTCATAGATATAGTTGCCGAGCTCTTTCGCTTTCAAAAAAGGACATAGTCTTTCATCTTCTAACGTAAACGAAAAGCACTCTATATTGGCTGCATCAATAATATTGGCAGCAGTGATAGGAACCCTTTCTATGAATCTATCAGTTCTTTTCGAAGATAGATGAAGCAATATCTCTTTCACTTCTCCTTTTACAGCCACTATATGTGCTTCGAGACAGGTATCTGCAAAGTCTCGTAGCGCAGCACTTAAGTCCATCATTGGCGAAATCTTGGCTAGCATACTCCCACAATGAGGTAGTAGTTCTTGAGCAACATCAAGCAAGTTGGGCTGACAGTCGGCAAAGCCATAGACTCTTGCTCCACTATTAGATCGTCGAGCGGGATCGAGGTAGATTAGGTCGAAGCTCTGCTCTCTTATCCATTGGAGATGGGTAGCGTAATCGTCATTTTGAATTCGGATAGATTTACTACTACCTAGTACTAAAGGAAGGTTATGCGAAGCAGTTAAGGCCAAATGCTCATCACGCTCGAAGTAGGCTCCACACTCGGCTTCTTGCATCAATGCAGCGAAGTCTACTCCCAAACCCCCAGTTAAGTCAACTACAGACTTGATGCCCTTACTCCACCTACTTTTGTATGCTGCTGTATGCAAACTTGAAGCCTGCTCGAGTGCCAGTCTCGATGGTATAAAGATCTCCCCTTTTTCAGCCCATAGTGGTAGCTTTTCTCGAAAGCGCTTCTGCAATTCAATTTGTAGAGCTACCTCTTTTACAAGATGATTAGGAATATCGTTTTTAGATAGAAGCAATCGATGTGGATCTACCTCTGCATATTTTTTTGCAAAGCTCAATAGCTCTGTTATATCTTCCTTTCTGATCATGTAACACAAAGATAGTTCAGGAATTGCAGAAAACTAAAAAAGGGATGAATTCGTTTTCCAAATTCATCCCTTACACTATAGGCTTTATTGTGACCGCGACAGGATTCAAACCTGTAACCGGCTGATCCGTAGTCAGCTACTCTATTCAGTTGAGCTACGCGGCCGTTGATGTCAGTTGTTTCGGGTGCAAATATACAGACATTATTCGAATTGACAAGGATTCTGGCATTTTTTTTATTCAATTCGAGGCTTTTTCCTCCTCTTCGGCAGATTGGTGTAAAGCACAGCCTCCCGAACAACCTGCACAGGGCGAGTCGCCTTGCTTTGTTCGGTGCCAAATGCGCCATACGCGATAGACAATAATGCCCAATACAAGTATGCCAATGCTATATGTAAGTACGTTTTGTATCATACGATATGAACCTTTTCAGTGCTAAAATCTTTTGCTGGATAGTTTTGTTTAGGCAAATCCCAAAATCTGACCTCCTTGATAGATCAGATACGAGATTGTCCAAGCCAAGGCACAGGTGTAAAACATTGCGAAAATGCCCCATTTCCAGTGACCAGACTCACGGCCTATGGCAATAATAGTAGCTATGCATGGGAAGTATATCAAGACGAAAATCATAAATACGTAGGCAACCAATGGTGTGAAGCTATGCTTACCTTCCGAATCGACATCGGCCCTCAAACGATCTATGAGGCGATACACCTCCTCCACATCGTCGCCATCATCTCCCGTATAGATAACTCCCAAGGTGCTTACTACCACTTCTTTTGCAGCCATCCCCGAGAGCAGGCTTACACTCATCTTCCAATCAAATCCGAGAGGAGCTAGTGCTGGTTGTATGGCTTTACCAAAGCGACCAATGTACGATTGTTCTTGTTGTTTGATGGCACCCAACTTTGCTTGTTCTTCTGCACTAGCCTGCTTAGCTTGTACCTCGCTTCGTGTATCTAATCTATCGCTATGCGCCACATTGATATGCTGGTATGGATCGGGCTGATAGCGAGGATAATAACTTAGAAACCATATCACGATAGAAGCCAATAGAATTACCGTTCCCATTTTTTGTAGGTATTGGCGAGCCTTATCCCACATATGTCTAAGTACAGACTTCGCCGTAGGAAACCTATAGGGTGGAAGCTCCATCACAAAAGGTAAGTCATCGACGTTAAAAAAAGCCTTCTTGAAAACCCTAGCCAATAGCACAGCCAACAAAACGCCCACGAGGTATAGGCTGAATAGTACCAAGCCCGCTTTGTGTGGAAAAAAGGCACCTGCTAGCAAAAGGTAGACCGGAAGCCGAGCACTACAGCTCATTAATGGTAGTACCAACATTGTAATCATACGGCTTTGTCGGCTTTCTATGCTACGCGTAGCCATAATGGCCGGCACATTACAACCAAAGCCCATGATAAGCGGGATGAAAGATTTGCCATGCAGCCCCATCTTGTGCATGATTTTATCCATGATGAAAGCTGCGCGCGACATATAACCCGAATCTTCCATCAGCGAAATAAAGAAGTAAAGAATGAGAATATTGGGCAGAAAAACCAAAACACCACCTACCCCACCAATCACTCCATCAATAAGCAAATCCTTTAATGAACCAGCTGGCATAAACTTAGCTAGCAGCGAACCGATATACTGCACGCCATCTTCTATCCACGACATAGGATATTCGCCCAATACAAAGGTGGCTTGAAACATGGCATACATGATCAATAAGAAGATGGGGAAGCCCCAGAGCTGATGCGTCACAAAGTGATCGATTCGCTCACTGAAATTCTTGTGTCGCACTCGATTGCTGCTAAAGGTTTCCTTGAGCGCCCCATGTATGAAGCCATAGCGGTGGTCGGTAAGTAGCGACTCTGTGTCGCTTTCGCCAGCCAATGACTCATCGATTTGCTTCAGTGCAAAGTCTCGAGCCGATAGTATGAATGCCCCTTTGGGGAGAGTCTTCAAGTAGTCTTCATATTCCTTGTCTTGTTCTAGCAATTTAAGGGCTAAGTAGCGTGAGCTGATATGCTGAGTGCCTAGAGCAATGTATCGATCGATCTTGTCGGCCAGATCATTGAGGCGAGGCTCTACCAAGTTGCCATAAGGAATCTTAATGCTGCGAAGCGTTTCGCTTTTTCCCTCGTAGACCTCTATCACCGAGTCGAATAGGGCTTCGAGTCCAATCCCCGACCTGCAATTGGTGGGTGTCATAGGTATACCTAGCAGTGTTCCAAGGGTATGATAGTCAAATTCATCGCCACGCTTCTCAAACTCGTCGAACATGTTGAGAGCCATCACGATGGGAAGTCCCATCTCTATGAGCTGTACAGTTAGGTAAAGATTGCGCTCCAAGTTGCTTGTATCAACGACATTTAACACCACATCGGGGCGTTTGTCTCGACTAAGGTAATCTCTTATATAAAGTTCTTCTGGACTATACGGAGAGAGTGAATAAGTGCCAGGCAAGTCGATGATATCTATGCGGTAGCCACCATAGAGTACGTGTCCCTCCTTGGCTTCGACGGTTACTCCACTGTAGTTGCCTACATGCTCATGGGCACCGCTTGCTTTATTGAATAGGGATGTCTTTCCACAGTTTGGATTACCAAGTAAGGCTACTCGGATACGCTTAAGATGCTTGCTTTGTTTGGGTGAGCTACGCCGACTGGTAGTTGTTTTTTGAGCTAAACTACCAGAAGCAAAGCCTTTGTCTTCGAGTCTGGCATGCATAATCGACTCCTGGTCTAAATGGAGTTGAGCATCTTCGCTACTAGAAGGATCAAGAAGCTGTACTTCGATTAGGGCTGCATCTTCACGGCGCAAAGAAACATTATAGTCGAGTATCTTGTAGTGGATAGGGTCTCTCAGGGGAGCACTCTGCACCACAGTAACTTCCTTGCCCTGCACGAAACCCATTTCCAGAATACGCTTCCGAAAAACCCCTTTTCCTGCAATCGAAAGGATAATCGCCTTATCGCCAGTTTTTAGTTCAGACAGTCTCATAGTACAAAGATAGACAGAAGGCAGCGATAGGACTTAATAACTGCACAGACCAAGCCAAAAATACCCATTAGTAGGTATGGAGATTACATGTTAAATGTAAAACGAATCGCTGCACCCTTGTCGTAAAGAAGATTGTATGCTCCATAGAATAGCCCAATGCGCAGTAAACTTCCGATACCCTGCGAGTAACCCAGCTCAATGTATGGCTTGGTGAAGTTTAGATCCCATCTAAACTTTGCATGCAAGGCTTCATCGTTCGTTCTGAGCCAAAGCAGCGGAAAAAAGTTGACAAAAATGCGTGGTGCTCGATAGCTGCTCTGCAAGATAAAGTGATTGCGCTCTGTAGCCGTATAGGGCGGTAAGGTTTGAAAGCTTGTTTCGAGGCTATAATCGAAGCGCCAGAACGCATTGCTACCTTTAAGGAAGAAATACTCACTGGGATAGATCTGGGTTCGATCGAGGTATCCCCCCAAATTGATTTGATAGAAAAACGAACGCATCGATCCCAAGCTGATGCTTTGTTGCACACTAAGATCGAGGTGATGAAAACGAGCGTCGCTCGGGCGTCCCATACCCAATGCTCCTCGGTAGCTAAGCACAATCAAGGGAGCTGCTATACCTTCTCTGACACGTTCTTTGTAGCCTTTTGAGTCGTATCTATAAAAGGGCCGAGGATTGTAACTGAGACGAGCCTTGAGCTCGAGCAGTCGATGTGGTGGTACATAGCGATCTACATCGGCACTAGCATTGCTAAAGCTCAAGATCTCTGCCATAGAGAATCCCAAAAAGCTCCATGCCGTACCATGAGGAAGGGGATTTCGGTCGGCTAGCATTACGGAACTATAAAGCTCAAACTGTTCGCTCAGATCGATTCGATTCGATAGGCGTAGATACTTATCGTCGTAACGAGTTGTTGGTCCCTGCCCATCGAGCAAAGACATTAGCATGTCGGTAACCTGGTCGCTTTTTTCTCGAGCATCAGATAGGTCATAGGAGCGATGTCCAGCATCGAGCTCAAATAGGCCTCGGCGTTTAGGGCTGTAGTGCAAGCGGGCGCTAAGCATCCACGCTGGCACATCTCTGCGTATGACATAGTAGAGAGCTGGACTAAGCTCGAAACGCCTACCAGGTGCATAATCATAGCGTATATTGAAGCTCTGACCTAGCCAAAACGAATCGGCATAATTGTAGTAAAAAGCCGACCAAACCAAACCCTCATTGCCAAAACTCCAGCGCTCTCCTACCTTATAGTCGTGCCCCCATAGGGCAGCCTTCCACCATGGGACATACTCTTGGAGCTGCCCTTTCGAATTGAGGTAGATGCGAGACCAAAAGCTCGTACTATCCTCTCTACCCAGAGCTTCCCTACTCGAGTAAATGCGCAGCTCTGGAGTCTTGTCAGACAAGCGCCATTTATCCCCATCATAAGCTTGATATTTGTCTAATATCCTCGGTAAGTACGACTGGAAAGTTTTCGAATGAGAGCTATCAATCTCAGAATAGCTTCGATTGAGTGCAAAGACTGTGGAGTCTATTTGCAGGTCTTTGTATAAGAGCTCAGAGTTGTAGCTTTGTTGTTGAGAGTAGAATATACGACTCCGACGCACATAGCTTCTCAAGCGAATGGGAAGTTGCACAGAGGGTATCACTTCGCCATAGTCTAGCTCGAACCCTTCACGATATATGCCTTTGAGGTAAATATCGATAGAAAAGTGGCTTATCGAAAGTGCATCGGCATCGATATGTAGAGTGCCTGTTGCCAAGCCCGTGAGCGATCGAAAGGAGTAATAGTAGAGCGATTTGCCCGAACAGCTCGAAAGGCTATCGAGCCGATACTTGTAGTGGTCACCTGCTTCTAACCTCAACGGATTGGGGATTGACTGTGGTCCCGAAAAATGGAGTTGCGGAGCAAAGCAATTGCCGGTAAGCATGTCTAAAGCTGCCCGATCGAGTTTGCGATTGCGCTCTGGCTCGAGCGATGCGAAACGATGAATACGTACACTATCAACTCGATCGGGACGATAGTAATGAAAACTCAACTCCAAGCTGCTCGGGTCTGTCTTTCCAATACGACTTTTACTGAGTGGTAATACCTTTCTTGTCTCTATCTCTGCATCGACTCGATAGGAATAAAACAATTGCTCCAAGATAGCACTTCTGCCCAATACTCGCCTGAGCAAGTCAATCGCATCGGCTTGGAGCAATGAACTATCGGGCTGTTTCACAGCAATCGAGTCTGAGCGTATAGCAGTGCAGTCGATAGCAGTAAATGCAGGAGATGCCATGGCAGACAGAGGCTGATATAGAAGGATGATAAATAAGGCACTAAGCCAATAGATAGACTTTTGCACGGAAGTGTATATAGGCGTTGTTTGAGAGATTAATGTTTAATCACAGAGGCACTACTCTACCCCCTGTTTGTATACGACTCCATTAAATCAAGACTTTGTCAATTCTCTTTACGTATGCTCAGCTCAATATGGTCTCTTTGTCTTGCATTCTGTCAATCAAGGTATTCTGGACTACTCATTTAGCACTTCTATTCTGTACCGATGCCTAATCTAAAAGGTCTACAACTTTCTACAAAAGCCATGAGCGATTTAGCTATAGAAAACCTAATGCGAAGGGCTATAAGAGCAAAGCAAATGACAATGCAGCAAAGTTCAGTCACTGGAAAAACCTTGAATAACTCGCAAATGTACTCATTCTTGTGCGACTAGCAAGAATAGTACGCTTTCGAACTACTATTCTTTATAATAGCATGCGCTTTCACAATAAACGGAATCAATTTCAACCCTTTACTTCCACATTAGTTGCCTACGCTCATTGCATAGGCTGTGTCTGTAAGATTTTTGGCTTACACTTGGGCAGCACAAAGTGAAGTAAGTATCTATTTGCTGTTCATTCACATCCTCACTCACAAACGAAATGGAGACTCGACTATTGTAGTCTCGAAATAGTTGTCTTCTCAATTATTATAGTAATTCCATACAGTTGATTTATGTTTATATTTCAATACAGAAAATGTATTTGCTTTTGGTACGAGATTGAACCAAGAGAGAGCTTCATGGCTCGAAAAACAGACAAAAAACGCCCGTTCCTTGCGTTATTTACGTACGAGGAGGCGCTTGATCCCAAATAATGGAATTCCCACAATCTGCTGACAACCAGACAGTTCCAAAACCCGTTAATTCCTCGCTTCGACCATATGGCTTCCCGTTTGCTTCTTTCTGAAGCTACTCTACCCCAAAATCAAGCATCAATTATAGCAATAAAAAGCAGAAAGTGTAAACCAAATTCAGGACACTGCAGTCGATGTATTTTCAACACGATGGAAACACATTGCCAAGCTGATGGAAATACATTGCCAAGCTGATGGCAATACTTTTTTATCGATTGAAATATTCCCGCTATATATGATCTTCAAATCTGTTATGAGCAGAAGAAAAGGTTCCGTTGAGAGGAGAATCTAACACCCTTAGAAGGATAGCTACGACTCCACTTTGCTCCTATTCAGAGGCTGGAGTTGGAGAAATCTTCTTAGCTTCGAAAAACAGCTTCATTCTGAGCGACAGTTTTTGGTACGTAAATGCACCTTTCCTTACTTCTTAAGCAGCTAATGACCAGACTAAGAAAAGAACGATGGGTAGCAAAATCTCTAATGTCAATCGGTGAGGAATGCCCATAAGTCATTTCTATCTTGACATTATTAAATTGAAATTAAAGTATGACTACCTAGCTGGATACATTTTTTGAATAGATTGTCGATCGTTATTTATCCAGCTTAGTTACTAATGGACAGGGGATTGGACAAGATTATTAAATCCTAACCAAGCCCCTATAGTTACTTTCGGTATGTAAGTTGCTAGATCACTTATCTGCGCTTTTTGCCTTGAAATTTGTCATAAAACTTACTTGTATCCTTGCGGTCGTCATGCTTATTGGTGCGAGACGATCTAGACTCGCGACGATCGGAGCGATCCGAACGCTCGCGTCTATCAAATTGCTTGGCAGGACCATCGTCTCTGCGTTTGCGGCGAGGGTTGTCTCCTTGCGACTTAGTGAAGCTACGCGAACCCGAACCAGGTGCATCGGCATAATCTACAACAATACGTCTGCCTTCTAGCTCGTATTGACTCATCGATTCAACTACATCGGCAGCCTCTCTCTCGTCAACATCAAAGAATGCAAAACGAGGCATCAAATCGATCTTGCCGATCTTTACCCTGCCTGGCACACAACGGTTTATCAGTTCTATTAGCTTGTTTGGAAACATACGATCCATCTTTCCGAAGTTAATGAAGAGTCGCTTCATACCTTCTTCGGCACTATGATTTGCATGCTTTCCTTTTCGTTCGCCTCGTTCGGGTCTCTCATTTGGAGTGCGCCCTCTCTCGTCGGCCTCTTCGATAGTCTCGGCGCTGTGATAATAATCCAGCAACCTGTTAAATTCCAAAGCCAATACACGACGTATCAATCCCTCTTTCTCCATCCATTGCAACTTCTTGTAGATAGTAGGAAGGAACTCGTCAATTTCCGATTCTTCATCGATGTGTACACGTTCGATCTTGTCTACGAGGCTATGGATCTGCTTTTCGCATATATCCTTACCCGAGGGGATGAAAGCCCTTTCAATTTTTTGTTTGATGATGCGTTCGATATCACGCAAACGCCCTTTTTCACGTACGTGGCATATAGAGATAGAGAGACCAGTTTTGCCAGCACGAGCTGTACGACCACTACGGTGTGTGTAGCTCTCTACATCGTCGGGCAAGCCGTAATGTATGACGTGAGTTAGATCGTCGACATCGAGTCCTCGAGCAGCTACATCTGTAGCAACGAGCAATTGTAGATTCCTAACCCTAAACTTCTGCATTACATAGTCTCGTTGTGCTTGGCTCAACTCTCCATGTAGGGAATCCGCATTGTAACCATCCTGTATCAGCTTGTCGGCAATCTCTTGGGTCTCCTTGCGGGTGCGACAGAAGATGATACCATAGATGTAGGGATAGAAGTCGGCAATGCGTTTTAGGGCGAGATACTTGTGGCGGGCTGCCACCATATAGTAAAGGTGCTTGATGTTGGCATTGCCTTCATTTTTATTGCCTATGACTATCTCTTTGGGATCGTTCATATAAGAGCTAGCAATCTTTGCTATCTCCTTAGGCATGGTTGCTGAGAATAGCAACAAGTGGCGTTCTTTAGGTACATGCGACAAGATTTCCTCTAGATCTTCCGAGAATCCCATATTGAGCATCTCGTCCGCTTCGTCTAGGACTACGGTTTTGATCGATCCTAAGCTCAATGCATTGCGACGCATCAGGTCGAGCAGGCGTCCTGGTGTAGCTACCACTACTTCTACCCCACGTTTTAGGGCACGTATCTGCACATCGATCGAAGCTCCACCATAGACAGGTAGCACATTTACTTCGGGCAGATACTTGGCATAGTCATTGAGGTCGTCTGCGATCTGCAGACAAAGTTCGCGCGTAGGACAGAGCACTAACGCTTGGGGTTTTCCCGCTTGGGGATCTACGTTTTGCAGTAGAGGTAAGCCAAATGCTGCTGTTTTTCCTGTTCCGGTTTGTGCCAAAGCTATCAGGTCGATATCTTCGCCGAGCAGATAAGGGATTACTTCACTCTGTACGGGCATGGGCTGTTCGAAGCCCAATTCTGTGACCGCCTTCACGATAGGTGCGGCGAGTCCTAACTCTTCAAAAGTCATTGTGTGTGTTGAAAGTTTTAATGCGGGCCATCGACAAGCCTCTTGCACTCCAACGCCATGCAACACTTTTCGAAAGAACCCAAAATTTATATTAAGAGGCTATCAAACTAGGCCTCAATTTGGTGAAGCATAGTTCACCCCCACTTTTTTCCTCCCCTGCTATTATTTTAGCTTGGGCATAGCTTGTGCGTTATACAAGACAAAACAAGTGAAAAAGTTAAAACACTATCGATTATTGGCTCATTGATCGCCAATAATTATGGAAGGTCGCAATAGCAACTTATTCTTCGCTTTTCTGGCACTCCTGCCTACTACGATGCCCCAAGTATCCACCATGGTGGCGAAGGGCATAGTCTTGGTAGCCAAAGCCAATGCGTTGCATGGTAGAAACCACCAACACATCGCCAATAACCGTCATAACGGTAGTACTAGTAGTTGGGGTCAATCCTAGCGGGCACACTTCAGAGGGATTACCTGTAGCCAGACAAACATCCATCATCGACGCTAAGTCTGACTGTGGGTTTGCTGTGATAAGTATGAAAGGGATTTGCTGTTCGAGACCTCTGCTGAGCTCTACCAACTCGAGTACTTCACGAGTACGACCCGAATTGCTTATCAAAAGCATAATGTCGTGCTTACGAATAATACCAAGATCGCCATGTTGAGCTTCACTAGGGTGAAGAAAATATGCTGGTGTACCTGTCGATGAGAAGGTAGTGGCAATATTTTGAGCTATCTGCCCAGCTTTACCCATTCCCGAACAGATAAGACGTCCGCCACGATTATGAACTTGTTCGATAATCAACGATACTGCCTTATCGTAATCATTATCAGCAGGAATGCTTAAGATAGCTTCCGATTCGAGTGCTAAGATCTCGGCTACACCGAGCTTCTTGATCTGTTTCTTTTCTATTTCCATACAATTGCGAGTGCAAAAGTATTTATTTACTTTTGTATTTTACTCATAATGGGGCAACTATTTTCATCACAATCGACTACATGACTTCATGAAGTATCAAATACACACGACTAAATCGGGACTACAACTTGTTTACAAAGAGGAAGATAGCCCAGTTACATATGCAGGATTTGGAATCAAGGTTGGTAGCCGCCATGAAAAGCCTCGTTCGCACGGAATTGCTCATTTTGTAGAACATATGCTCTTTAAAGGAACAAAGAGTCATAATAGCTTGCAGATAATTAGACGAATGGAAGAGGTAGGTGCAGAGCTAAATGCTTTTACCGAGAAAGAAGCCACCTTTGTTTATTCTATTCTGCCACAGCAACATTTCAGAAGGGCCTTTAATCTGCTCGCAGATATAGTTAGAAACAGCTACTTCCCCGAAGAAGAACTCAAAAAGGAGAAAGAGGTCATCATAGACGAGATCAATTCTTATAGAGATAGTCCATCTGAACTGATCTTTGACGAATTCGAAAACATACTCTTCAAATCGCATCCACTGGGACACAACATTTTAGGTAGCGAAGGCTCAGTGTCGAATATCAGTTCGGCTATGGGGCGTCGATTTATGGACGAACACTACCGGGCAGACAAGATGATATTCTTTGTTCAGGGAAAGATAGACTTCTTGGAGCTAGTAGAACAGGCCGAATATCACTTCGACAAGAATTGTACGACACCTATTAGCAATTGCAGCATCGGGGGATCTGGCTCTCTAGAAATACCAAAGCGCATCGAATTTCCTATGCAGGTACGAAGGAGACGAAACACCTACCAAAGACATCTTTTGATTGGTACCTATGCATACTCGATGCATGACAAACGGCGTACAACACTCACCTTATTAAACAATATACTTGGTGGTCCAGCAATGAACTCGAGGCTAAACCTATCACTCCGCGAAAACAATGGACTAGTATATAATGTGGAAAGCAACTACATACCTTATAGCGACACTGGGCTACTAAACATATACCTTGGCACAGCTCCTCGTAACGTCGAAAAGGCAATTGGCCTTGTGCATGAAGAACTCGATAAGCTCTGTCAGACAAAACTAAGCGAAAATGAGTTGATCAAAGCAAAGCGGCAACTCAAAGGGCAGCTATGCGTATCGTCGGATAGTAGAGAGAGTTGCTTTATAGCCCTAGGTAAAAGCATTATGAATTATGGCAAGTATGATTCTCAAGAGACCATATTTAAGCGTATCGACCAGATTTGCTCAGAAGAAATACAAGCCGTTGCTCAGGATCTGCTTTGCCCAGACAAGTTGCTAACACTTACTTACTACTAAAAGATAAGATGCCATGAAAGAAGGAGAGAAAGCCCTTATGGGGTTGCCCTATCAGCCTCTGCTCGACGAAGAGTTGATGGCGCTGATGCACAAGAGTAAAGACTTGCAACACAAATATAATAGCCTAGCTCCCTCTTTGAAAGAGGAGCGAGATGAGATAATTAAAGAGTTACTTGGTTCTGTGGGTAATAACGTTCATATACTCTCGCCATTTTTCTGCGATTATGGGGCAAACATCCATATTGGAAACAAGTTCTTTTCGAACATCAATCTTTGTATCTTAGACTGCAGTACGGTAACAATAGGTGATAATGTGCTGATAGGGCCCAATGTTGGAATATACACCGTTGGTCACCCCTTAGATCTCGACGAACGTCGTAAAGGCATTGAGATAGCTAAGCCGATACAGATTGGGAACGATGTGTGGATAGGTGGGCATGCATGTGTATTGCCCGGTGTTAGTATAGGAGATGGAAGTATCGTGGGTGCTGGGAGTGTAGTTACTAAAGATATTCCTGCCAATAGCATTGCACAAGGCAATCCCTGTACTGTGGTGAGAGAAATTGTAAGAGAAACGGATAGAAATTGCACTTTGAATGATGATTGACGTCAGAATAGAACTTAGCTGGAAAGAGGTGTTGAAAGATGAGTTTTCCAAATTTTATTTCGAAAAACTGCGAGACTTCCTTCACGAGGAGTATACCCGGGCTAAAGTCTTTCCGAGCGGTGTAAATATCTTCAGAGCCTTCGATACATGCCCTTTTGACAAAGTAAAGGTGGTGATATTAGGACAAGACCCCTATCACGACGATGGGCAAGCAGAGGGTTTGGCTTTTTCGGTGCCAAATGGGGTTCGTATACCTCCTAGTTTACGAAATATCTTTACTGAGATTGAGTCTGACTTGGGACGCAAATCCCAAATAGTCGGTGGCAGCCTCTTACCATGGGCTGAGCAGGGAGTATTGTTACTCAATGCGACTCTCACTGTGCGTGCTCATGAAGCAGCTTCACACCAGGGCATTGGCTGGGAAACATTTACCGATGCAGCTATTGAAGCTTTGGCAAAGAGACGTTCTGGTATTGTTTTTATGCTCTGGGGAAACTATGCTCGAAGAAAAAAAAGCATGATAGATCCCAGTAAGCATCTAATACTCGAAGCCCCTCACCCCTCCCCACTCTCAGCGTCGAGAGGTTTCTTTACATGTAAACATTTTAGCCGTTGCAATTCCTATCTACGGAAGCAAAATTGCCAAACGATCAATTGGTAAGACGAAATTATTCTTGATAAAATTTAGGCTGACTGCCAATAATCAGCGATATTTGCGTTTATAGAAACAGGGCATAGTAAAACTAACGTAATAGCTCCATGCCATAAAACACTATGATAAGGACTACTAATATTTTTATGCTACGAAGCCGACTATTGGGGATAATCTTCTGCTTAATCCCCCTATTTAGCTTCGCCCAGCAAGTAACTATATCTGGCTACGTTCTCGATAGAGAAGATAAGCCCATCGAATTTGCCAATGTGAAGGTGAAAGGCAAACTATTTGGCTCAACAAGTAACTTAAAAGGTTTTTACAGCTTTAAAATTCCTGCTACACAAGACTCAATACAGATTGAATATAGTAGTGTTGGTTACCATGGTGTAACAAGGAGCTTGCCCGGAGTAAGCAAAGATATGCGTATCAATGTTAGACTTGGCGAATCAGACATCGAACTTGAGGGCGTAACGATCCAAGCAGCCAAGAAGCAACTCAATACAATGGAGCGCATCAATGCAGAGCAGATTCGCGTCAATGCTGGCCCCAGTAGAAGCGTAGAAGCTATCGTGAGTACCTATGCGGGTGTTACTCAAAATAACGAGTTGAGTTCGCAGTATTCAGTTCGCGGCGGGAGCTACGACGAGAATATGGTCTATGTCAATGGAATCGAAGTATATCGTCCGCTCTTAGTCCGCTCGGCTCAGCAAGAAGGGCTTAGCTTCATCAATCCCGACCTCACGCAGTCTGTCTTATTCTCGGCAGGTGGTTTCAATGCAAACTATGGAGATAAAATGTCGTCGGTACTTGATATCCGATACAAACAGCCAAGCGATAGTGAGGGCTCTGTTACCCTCGGATTAATGGGAAGTAATATCTATTATGGATCTTCCATAGGTAAGTTTAGCCAAGTAACTGGTGTCCGATATAAATCGGGAAGTTCACTACTCAATACTACCGATACCGATGCAGAGTACAGCCCCGTATATATCGATGGGCAAACCTATATGCATTATCGTATCTCACCCAAGTGGAGCGTCGGATTCCTTGGCAACATCTCATTGACTCGTTACAAGTTCATACCCCACAGTCGTGAGACAACCTTCGGTACTATTACTGACGCCAAGAAATTTAAAATCTACTTCGATGGTTTGGAGCGAGATCGTTTTCTAACCTATTTCGGTGCTGCTAGTCTGGATTTTGTGCCGAATGAAAACTTACGTCATAACTTTACTATTTCTGCATTCAACAGCAATGAATCGGAAACGTACGACATCATCGGCGAGTACTTCCTCAACGATGTTGTGATGGGACAAGATGGTTCGGCATCGTCGAGTACCGACGAGAATTCGCAAGCAGGTCTTGGTATTGGGCGCAATCACGAACATGCACGCAACAGACTTGCCTATCAAGTATTCAACACTCAGTACTCGGGCGAGCTACGCATAGGCGAAGTACATCGATTGCAGCTAGGACTTAGCCTACTAAACGAAAAAATCAAAGACCATATCAGTGAATGGGAGATGCGCGACTCCGTAGGATACAGCATTCCTCATACAGGAACAGGGCCTGTTATGTACAACAACTTATACTCCGACTCGGAACTAAAGAGCGCACGCATTTCGGCCTACCTACAAGATCGCATGCGCTTCGAGACTGGAAGTGGCACTTTTGCCATTACCCCAGGTATCAGAGCCTCGTGGTGGAAGTACAATAAAGAGATCATCGTGAGTCCCCGACTCACGATTGGCTATTCACCCAAAAAGAATGAAAATTTCGTTTTTAGAGCAGCAACTGGCCTATACTACCAAGCCCCATTCTATAAAGAACTTCGAATGGTAAAGAAGAATGCCCAAGGTGACAATGTAGTTGTACTAAATGAAAACATTAAATCGCAGGGCTCTGCCCACTTTCTTCTGGGAGGCGATTACAACTTCGAAATGGCTGAGCGCAAGTTTAAGTTTACAGCCGAAGCTTACTTCAAGTACTTATTCAATATCAACCCTTATATAGTAGACAACGTGAAAATCCGCTATTTGGGTGAAAATATTGGAAAAGGATACGCCTTGGGAGTTGACCTAAAGATATTTGGCGAGTTTGTTCCAGGTGTAGATTCTTGGCTTACGGCTTCACTTATGAAGGCTAAGCAAAGCTTGCCTGGCATTGGAGACTTGCCACTGATGAATGCCCCACTTTACAACGTATCACTATTTTTTCAAGACTATTTTCCTGGCAATAAGCGCATCAAGCTAAGCCTAAAAGCTGCCCTAAGTGGGGGGTTACCCCAAATGAACCCAAGTAAAGGTTTCAGTATGCCAGCCTTTACATCCACCCCCTATCGCCGTGTGGACATGGGGCTAACTTACCAGTTACACGATCGTTCGGAAAAGAATAGTAAAAGTCTTCGTTGGTTATCGGCTTTCAAATCGGCTTATATCGGTGCAGACATATTCAATCTCTTCAATATTAGCAATGTAAACTCATATTACTGGATTTCCGATGCCCACCAACAGCAGTATGCAGTACCCAACTACCTTACTAAAAGGCAGTGGAGTCTGAGATTGCTAATGGACTTCTAATGAAGAAATGGAATCGATCAAGCTATTTTCGCCAAGTATAACTACTTTTGTAACCGAAAAAAAGAATATTGCAGGAGCAAATCATATGAATAGTTCGAAGTTCAGAGGCATGGGGATAGCCCTAATAACCCCATTTGACAGTAAAGGAAACATCGATTACAAAAGTCTCAAAGACTTAGCCACATATCAAGTTGAAGAAGGTGCAGACTTTCTCGTTTTGTTGGGTACAACTGGCGAATCGGCCACGATTGAAGAAGACGAACGAATAGGAATCATCGATTCTGTACTAGAAGCTGTTGGGGGACGATGTCCAATTATTGTAGGTGTAGGTGGTAATTATACGCTTCGCCTCGAACGTCGTCTTCAAGCGATGGATAAAGAGGGTGTCGATGGTATACTCTCGGTTTGTCCCTACTACAACAAGCCAAGCCAAGAGGGTATCTACCAACATTTCAAAGCCCTATCTCAATCGGTAGACCTCCCCTTTATACTATATAATATCCCTGGACGTACTGGGATTAATATGAGTAGCGACACTACCCTACGATTAGCTCACGAATGTGCAAATATTGTGGGTATAAAAGAAGCTGCTGCCGATATTGAGCAGGTACGCCGCATTGTTAAAGACAAGCCCCAGGGATTTTGCGTATTATCTGGCGATGATCACCTATCAATCCCTTTCATTCGCGAAGGTGCAGAAGGTGTAATATCAGTCATTGGTAATGCCTATCCTAAGCTATTCACGAGACTTATCCACGCAGCACTCGGTGCCGAGTGGGAAACTGCCCTTTCTATCGACAAGGAGTTTGAAGTGTTATATAAGTTTCTCTTTACTGATGGTAATCCTGCAGGTATTAAAAGTTTATTACACTCGATGGGGTTACTTCCTGGCAATTACTTAAGGCTTCCGTTGGTCCAAGCTAGTGAATCTACTCAAAAAGCTCTAGAGCAAGCAGCAAAAGAACTAGCCATTCGCAACACTTCTTAAGTATAAAGTCGTGAGCTTCTGTGATGTATCACAATTGTAGATGTAGAGGCTGTGATACCTAGGACAATGGCAAAGGTGCCACTACCAGTCTCGAAGCGTATGCGATCTTGGCAGTTGGCTGATAACGAGGAAAGGACCCTTTGTCCCTATTCTAAGTTCTATATTGAATTGGACTGACACTACGCTAGATTTTTTGCTTCCGCTCTGCATAGTCCCCTTGCCAATATTTCTTAATCTGAGCATATCGATCTATGCTTTATTACAGGAAGAATAAGCCGAGATTCATTATCTTGCTTACAGCTTCAATATTTGCTGTCAAATCTTGCCCATCGCAGAAAAAGCAGTACATTTGTGTAAATCTAAAAAGTAAAATACAATGAAATTTCAAGTAGATAGTAGCTCGCTCTCGCAAAGTTTACAGATGGTCTCTCGGACCATTTCGACCAAGAATCTTCTAGGTGCATTAGATTCAATACTTTTTGAGCTTAAAGGCAATACGTTAAAGATAACAGCTGCAGATTTGGCCCACCGTATGTCTGTAACAATAGAAGTAAATAACGCGGGGGGAGTCGATGGAAGCTTCTGTATTCAGGGACTTCAGTTGGCTGAAGCCTTCAAGGCTTTACCCACTCAACCAGTTACTTTTACAGTAAATGTAGAAAACATGCAGGTTGAAGTTGACTATCAAAACGGACATTCTGTCAATACAATCGTCGATGCTACGAACTACCCAATGCCTTTGTTTGATCCAGCACAAGTAGGTACTACAGTGGCGGAAATACCAGCTTCTGCCTTACTAAATGGTATCACCAACGCCTTGTTTGCTGCAAGTACTGATGAACGTCGCCCCATTATGACAGGTGTATTCTTCGATTTTCTCGAAGACAATCTTGTTTTTGTGGCTACAGATGGTAAGATGCTTGTAAAGCATAACGATTATAATATCAAAACAGAGGTGGCTAACTCATTTAGTTTGCCACGTAAAGCCTGCCAGCTATTGCGCCCAGTATTGGCTAAAACCGAGGAAAACGTAAAGCTTACCTATACAAGCAACTTTATCTATTTCGAACTAGGTAATTACACACTTAGCGCTAGACTACTAGAAGGTCGTTTCCCAAATTACAAAAGCGTAATACCCACAAATACTCCCTATCAGATAAAGTGCGAACGTCAAGCATTACTTTCAGCAATAAAACGTGTTTCGCTCTTTGCAAATCAGGCTACAAAAATGATAAGATTGCATCTGAATGGTGACAAAATATTCGTTTCGGCTAAAGATCTCGATCTATCATCTGCAGCAGAAGAAACTGTAAAAATGGAGGCCAATCAAGAGGTTGACATTTTGCTAGGCTTAGACTTTGAGGTGCTTATTAACATCCTCGAAACAATGACTTCGGAGTATGCTATTATCGACTTGATGGACCACACTCGCTCTGTTTTACTCCTTCCAGCAGAAACCGAAGAAGGAATAGAAGTACTAAACTTGGTGCAGCCAATGCGACTCGTTGGTGAGGACTAAGCAATAGCAACAAATGGGCGACTAAGAATTATGACATTAAAGTTAGAAAGACCACTTATTATCTTTGATCTCGAGACAACAGGCGTTGATATCGTAAATGATAGGATCATTGAAATTGCTGTTGTAAAGGTATTGCCCAACGGTGATGAAGAAACGAAAACTAGGCGAATCAACCCCGAACGTCCTATCCCTGAGGAGGCTACCAAAGTACATGGAATCACAGACGAGGATGTAAAGGATTGCCCACCCTTCAGAGCGATTGCAAAAAGCCTGTATCAATGGATAGAAGGGTGCGACATCGCTGGCTTCAATTCCAATCGATTCGACTTGCCTCTTTTAGTGGAAGAATTTCTAAGAGCTGGAGTAGAAGTCGATTTTACCCAGTCTCACTTCGTAGATGTGCAAACGATTTATCACAAGATGGAGCCCCGTAATCTCGAAGCTGCATTAAAGTTTTATTGCGACAAAGACTTACATAATGCGCACTCTGCAGAAGCCGATGCCGTGGCTACCTATCATGTATTGCTAGGACAGTTGGAGCGTTATCAAGATGCGCTACCCAACGACGTGGCTGGCTTGGCCAGTTTTTCGAAACACAAAAATCTAGTCGACTTTGCTGGTCGACTCGTATACGATGAGGATGGAGAGATCCTTATTAACTTCGGAAAATACTCGGGACGTAAAGCTTTGGAAGTACTAAAAACTGATACGGGATACTATGGTTGGATAATGAAGGCAAACTTTACTCTTGACACAAAAAATCATTTCACCTTGCTGCTCAAGAAACTTCAGTCTACAAACGAAGGAGCTGTTTAACTTCCCCAATTGAATACACAAATCTGATGAGCTCACTGAAAGGAAAGAAAATAATACTAGGCATTACGGGTAGTATTGCTGCCTACAAAGCTGCTGTACTCTTAAGATTACTAGTGAAACAAGGTGCCGAAGTGCAGGTAGTAATA
>CAZHWP010000010.1:0-55649 GCA_964535945.1 uncultured Porphyromonas sp. | reverse complement strand
TAGAGCATCTGACTGTTAATCAGAGGGTCCTTGGTTCAAGTCCAAGAGGAAGAGCAAAAAGATGAGTACCGACTTTGAGCAATGCTTAGAGTCGGTATTTTTTTTGAACCCAATGCACAAGACTCGGATGATAGACAGAAACCAATAAACCTGAAACGCTCATTAATGTCTATATTTGCAAGAATACAATATCAACAATTATGAAACAATATACCGTACTTTGGGCAGACGACGAAATAGATCTGCTAAAACCTCACATCTTATTTTTAGCCCAAAAAGGTTACCAAGTAACCCCCGTACCAAGTGGTACAGAAGCCCTCGAAGCTATTGAAAACAACGATTACGACATCGTATTTTTAGATGAAAACATGCCTGGCATTAGTGGGCTCGAAACCTTACAAAGCCTTAAAGCCATGAAACCATACATCCCTGTGGTAATGGTAACTAAAAGCGAAGAAGAGCAGATTATGAATCAGGCAATCGGGGGTAAGATTGCCGACTATCTAATCAAACCAGTCAACCCCAACCAGCTGCTGCTTTCGCTCAAAAAAAACCTCCACAAGGGAAGTATCATTAGCGAAACCACTACGAGTAACTACCGCCAAGAGTTTGTACAACTCGGCACGCAAATATCAGATAGACTGGAGATAGAAGACTGGAAAGAGCTCTATCGTCGATTGGTATTTTGGGAAATCGAACTGGAACAGGGCGACCAACAAATGACTGAGCTCTTGGAAGCCCAAAAGCTCGAGGCCAACAAGTTCTTTTCGCGCTTTGTATGTAGAAATTACGAGAATTGGATCAACAACCCAAGCGAAAGGCCGCTGATGAGCCCCGATCTATTTTCGAAAAAACTATTCCCCCTGCTCGACCAAGATGAGAAAGTATTTTTCGTACTTATAGACAATTTCCGCTTAGATCAGTGGCAAGCTCTTAAGCCCATGCTTAGCGAATATTACAGCTTCGACGAAGAGCTCTACGTATCTATACTGCCTACAGCTACTCAGTACGCTCGCAACTCGATATTCTCGGGGCTGCTACCTCTAGAGATTGCCAAAATGTTTCCAGACCTTTGGGTCGATGAAGATAGTGAAGAGGGAAAAAACATCAACGAAGAGCCGCTTATTCGCACGCAGATAGAACGATTCCGCAAGCGCTATTCTTTTTCGTACAATAAGGTGTATGAAACAAGCTTTGGCGAGCGACTCCTCGGACAAATCAAAAGCTATGCCCAATATCAGCTCAATGTATTGGTAATAAACTTTGTGGATATGCTCTCTCATGCACGCACCGACAGCAAAATGATACGAGAGCTTGCTGCCAACGAAGCTGCCTATCGCTCGCTCACCAAGAGTTGGTTTAAACACTCGGCAAACCTGGAGCTATTCCGCCGTATAGCCGAAATGGGATACAAAGTCATCTTAACCACCGACCACGGTACACTGAGAGTGCAAAACCCTATAAAGGTAATAGGCGATAAGACCACCAATACCAACCTTCGCTACAAGCTGGGGAAAAACCTAAACTACAAACCGAAAGAAGTATTTGAGATAAAAGATCCGAAACGCGTAGGCCTGCCGCAGATGAACCTTTCGGACCGATTTATCTTTGCTATGAGCAACGACTTCTTTGCCTACCCAAATAACTACAACCACTACGTTCAGTACTATCGCAATACCTTCCAGCATGGTGGTATATCGCTCGAAGAGATGCTGGTACCACTGGTAGTAATGCAACCCAAGTAAGAGGAGCAAAAAGAGAAGTTATGACGAAAACTATTAGAATAGAGCGTCTCGAGGAGATCGAGAGAGCTGCCAAGACTTTTATCGAGGCTGTACAGGGATATAGAGTTTTTGCTCTATATGCACCTATGGGTACTGGCAAGACCACTTTCATCAAAGCAATTGCCGAGCAGCTCGGAGTGTCGGACAATATCAATAGCCCTACCTTCTCTATCATTAACGAATACAGTATGGAAGGCAAGAAGAAGCGGATTTACCACTTCGACTGCTACCGGCTCGACCAACTCGATGAAGCGATCAACTTAGGTTTTGAAGATTACCTCTTCGACGAAGATAGTTTGTGCTTCATCGAATGGCCAGAGCTAATAGAGCCCATTCTACCACAAGACACCCTGGCTGTAACAATCGAGCAGGAATCGGATAGCTCACGAACTGTTTCCATAGAGTTTCCATGAGAAATATCGAAGTCATTAATGCAATACTATTCTTGCTCGTAGGCTTACTTTCCTCTTTGCTGGCCATATTCTCTCCACATTGGTTGCTAGGCAGCTCGCAGGCATCCTATTGGGTTAAGCACTTGGGGCAGCAAGGTGCCCGCGCATTTTATATTATTCTGGGAGTCTTGTTTATCGCTGCGGCAGTTTACATCTATTTCGCAAAGCCTTTTTCGTAGAAAAGCCCAAGACAAAAAAGGTGCTAATACCAACAGAATGGAGTAACTTTGGATTTGCTTAGTGCAAGATTTTTAATCCACTTCCATCATGTACCACTCTGAAATAGAAAATCAACTGCATCAGTCGCCACGCCGAGGCAGTATAGAAGTAATCTGCGGATCGATGTTTAGCGGCAAAACAGAAGAGCTTATTCGCCGTCTTCGACGTGCGAGCATTGCTAGGCAGCGTGTAGAAATATTCAAACCATCGATAGACACGCGATACGACGAAAATGACGTCGTTTCGCACGACCAAAACAGCATAGCCTCCACTGCGGTAGAAAGCTCTACCAACATCATGCTGATGGCATCGGATGTAGATGTAATCGGCATAGACGAAGCTCAGTTTTTCGACAAAGGACTGGTAGAGGTGTGCCAAGAGCTGGCAGATGGTGGCTTAAGAGTAATCATTGCAGGTCTCGATATGGACTTTCGCAGACAGCCCTTTGGGCCCATGCCAGAGTTGTGCTCCATTGCAGACTCAGTTACGAAGGTACACGCCATCTGCGTACTCTGCGGACGACTAGCCAACTACTCTTATCGAAGCGTCGAAAATGAGGCTCAGGTGATGCTGGGAGAGATGAATGAATACCAACCGCTGTGCCGTTGCTGCTACAACGAAAAGTACGAAAACGAATAAATGAAAATCATGAAGAGAAGAGGAATATTGCTGCTTGTCATTTGTCTAAGCACACTGATGGCATCTTGCGTATGTCAGAAGAGAGCTCATACCCAAGCGATGAGTCCCAGCCTTGGAGGCAAGCTATTTACTTCGGCTTGGATACAACGCTCTGCCGAATATAAGGCTCTCTGTATGCAAGCATATAGCCTTGCTACAATCAACCTCGAACAGATAGTCGAAGAAAGAAAGCTTAGCAAAAACGAAAGGGCCTTTGCCGTCATTACAGATATAGACGAAACCATCTTAGACAATAGCCCCAACTCGGTGCATCAAGCACTACGAAACGAAGATTACACCGAGTCGGCTTGGAATGAGTGGTGCAAACTAGCTCGAGCCGATACCCTGGCCGGAGCAAAAGCATTTTTCTTGAAAGCTGCCCAATTAGGAGCTACCGTATTCTATGTAAGCAACAGAAGTGAGGCAGAAAGAGAAGCAACCCTCCAGAACTTGAAAGCCTACGGCTTCCCCTTTGTACAAAATGAAAACCTATTGCTACGTACCCTAAGCTCGGACAAAGAAGCTCGGCGTGAGAAAATCCGCAAGGACTATGATATTGTTATGTTGCTAGGTGATAATTTGGGAGACTTTGATAGCGCTTTTGATAGTGCTAACGAAGTTGAAAGGAATGCTGCATTAGCACGCTTTGCCCAAAACTTCGGCAAAAGCTTCATAGTACTACCCAACCCCAATTATGGCACTTGGGAAAAAGCGATGAATGGAGGCAGCTACGGTCGTACTGCTAGCGACTCTGTGCTTACAAAAGCGCTAATCAACTATTAAGCGCCTGCTATCACATTCATAAATATTGAAAACGAAGATTAAATGGACAATAAAAGAACGAGCCGCATTGAAAGGCTGATACAAAAAGAACTTGGCGAAATATTTAGAAGTCAAACGCAAGCGATGAAGGGAACACTGGTATCGGTTACTCGAGTACGAGTAAGTGCCGACCTTGGTATCGCTCGAGTGCATCTGAGCATATTTCCAAACGACAAGGCAGAAGAACTACTCGAAAACATTAAGGATAATACTAAAAGCCTGCGCTTTGCCCTGGGGCAAGAAGTAAAAACGCAACTCAGAAAGATTCCCGAGCTACATTTTTACATCGACGACTCGCTCGACTACCTCGAGCGTATTGACGAACTGATTAAAAACTAAGCGCTCATTTGCTAGGCAGATCTAAGCCCCAGTAAAGATTAACGTGTCATTAGCTCTTTTCATAGCACGCAGATACCTCTTTGCACCCAAACGCTTCAATGCAGTCAATGTGGTATCATTAATTTCGGCCATAGCTATTGCTGTAGTAGCTATGGCACTAATTTCTGTGCTATCGATCTACAATGGCTACGACAAACTGCTCCTTTCGCAGAGCTCCACGTTGGAATTTCCGCTCACTATCAAGTCTCATAGTGCTGGCAAACTGCTTTTAGAGAGCGATCCTAAGCTCATCGATCTTGTACAAAACCCAAAGATTGTAGCACACAGCTACCTCCTCAACGCTGAAGCAATCGTACAAAGCAGCGGCTTGAGCAGTGCAGCTCCGCTCTTAGGAATAGACAATCAGTATCGTCAAAACACAAATCTCGACTCGCTTATCTATAATGGAAAGCTATTGACCGACACTGCGGTCAATTACTTCTGGGTAGGTATTGCACTGGCCGAACAGTTGCGTCTTGGAACGGGATTTTCAGACCCCGTACTCTTAAGTGCCCCCAAACGCATTGGAATGATCAACCCAATGGCACCCCAAGCAAGCTTTCGCTCCATTGAAGGCATGGTGGGTGCTATCATCGACTCCCAGTCAGACGACTACGCTCGAAGCATCTTAGTTCCTATCGAGCAAGTCCGCGACTTACTCGACTATCAAGAACCCGTTGCTACAGCATTGGGCTTAAAGCTCGCAAACGAAGCTGAGACCGAATCTGTCAAGAAAGAGCTACGCAAGCAATTGGGGCATGAATATCGGGTGCTAAACCGCATCGAGTCGCATCCCGAGATAAGCCGTTTGGTAGCTATGGAAAAATGGGTAAGCTATCTCATCCTAATCTTCATCTTAGTACTGGCTATCTTTAACGTCATCAACAGCCTTTCGATGCTCTTGATCGAGAAGAGAGAGGATGTCAAAATATTGGAGTCACTCGGAGCATCCAAAAGCCTTTTACGTCGGATATTTATCTTAGAAGGGATGCTTATTAGCCTTTCGGGAGCCATTATTGGGCTTATACTTGGCATAGTATTCTGTTTGCTCCAGCAGAAGTTTGGTTTCATCACCGTACAGCAAAACATTGCGTCACACCCCTACCCCGTTCACTTGATAGCAAGCGATATTCTGATCGTATTGCTAAGCATAGTCAGTCTTAGCTTCATCGCTGCCTACTATCCCGTAAAGCAATTAATAGGAAAATAAGCGAAAGTCTGAGTATGAGCAAAGCGCTCTACTCTCTCACCCAAAGCTATTGAGCCTAGCTAATTGGCTACAACAAAAGCAAAAAAAGAACCTGTAAATGCAAAGCATAAGCAGAAGAGCTCACAACTCGCCGATTTCGGCACTTTGTAGTATCTTTGACGTTTGAGACCTTAGCACAATGAGGACATAAGAAAAGATAATGGAAGAACAAATCATAGAAGTAAACTCGTACGTTGAAAGCGATATTCAAACCCTTCAGTGGGACGAACATATTCGCCGTCGCCCTGGCATGTACATTGGCAAGCTAGGCGATGGCAACTATGAGGACGATGGCATATATGTACTACTAAAGGAAGTTCTCGACAATTCGATCGACGAATTTGTAATGGGAGCAGGCAAGAAAATAGATCTATCTATTTCGGAGAGCGGCACAGTTACCGTTCGCGACTATGGTCGTGGCATCCCCCTAGGCAAGCTAGTCGATGCAACCAGTAAAATGAACACAGGAGGTAAGATAGACTCCAAAGCGTTCAAGAAATCGGTAGGACTTAATGGTGTAGGTATTAAGGCGGTCAATGCCCTCTCTTCCAACTTTATTGTCAAGTCTTTTCGCGATGGACTCTGCAAAGAAGTTCACTACTCAAGAGCGAAGCTACTAAACGAAACCGACCTCAACGAATCGAGCGACTCGGCAGGTACCGAAGTATGCTTTACACCAGACGAAACGCTCTTCAAGAACTACAGCTACAAAGAAAAGTACGTGGAGGCAATGGTCAAAAACTACACCTTCCTCAACAGCGGACTAAGCATCAACTTCAACGGCAAACGCTATTCGAGCCGCAACGGACTAGCCGACTTATTGGGTGAAAATATGACCGGCGATGAGCTCTACCCAATCATTCACTTCAAAGACAAAGACATCGAGGTGGTGATAACGCATACCCAGCAATATGGCGATGAGTTCTACAGCTTTGTAAACGGACAAAACACCACCCAAGGGGGTACACACCTAAGCGCATTTCGCGAAGCTGTAGCACGTACGATCAAGGAATTCTTTGGCAAAAACTTTGAATACACCGATATCCGTAGCGGCATGGCAGCAGCTATTAGTATAAAGGTAGAAGAACCCGTATTTGAAAGTCAAACCAAGACAAAACTTGGCTCAAGAGATATGGGCCCCGACGGCCCATCCATCAATAAGTTCATCAGCGACTTCCTAAAAAAAGAGCTCGACGACTTCCTCCACATTCATGCCGAGGTAGCCGAAGAGATGCTCAAAAAGATACAGCAGAGCGAGCGCGAGCGCAAAGCAATGAGCGGGATCACCAAATTGGCACGCGAACGAGCAAAAAAAGCAAGCCTGCACAATAAAAAGCTACGCGACTGCACCGTTCATTTCAATGATGCCAAAGCCAAAAACCCCGAGAAGACCAGTATCTTCATTACAGAAGGAAACTCGGCCAGCGGATCGATCACCACTAGTCGAGACCCAAACTACCAAGCAGTGTTTAGCCTGAGAGGAAAGCCCCTCAACTGCTATAACCTCACCAAAAAGACCGTCTACGAAAACGAAGAGTTCAACCTCTTGCAGGCTGCACTAAACATCGAAGATGGACTCGATGGACTCAGATACAATCGGGTGATCATAGCAACCGATGCCGACGACGATGGAATGCACATCCGCCTACTGATGCTAACCTTCTTCTTGCAATTCTTCCCCGACCTCGTGCGCAAAGGACATGTCTACATCTTGGAGACCCCACTCTATCGCGTGGCTTTGGCTCCAGAAAGCAGAAAGACAGCCTTCACTAGCCCAAACACAAGCAAGCGAAAAGGTAAAAAGAAACTTGCAGAGTCGGAAAACTCAGAGCCCCAAAGCTCCGAACCAAGTAGCATCTACTGCTACAACGATGCCGAACGTGATGCGGCCCTCGAAAAACTGGGCAAGAAAGCTCAAATAACCCGCTTTAAAGGATTGGGTGAAATCTCTGCCGATGAGTTCAAAGAACTTATTCAAGAGGACAATATCAGATTGGAGCCAGTTTCGCTCAAACGAGAAGATAAAATCAAAGAACTGCTCACCTTCTATATGGGTAGCAATACCCCCGAGAGACAGGAGTTCATCATCGAAAATCTACAAGTAAGCGAGGAGTGATCGCTTGCGCCAACGAGTTTATCAAATATGAAAGAAGCAATTGCTATTTTCGCAGGCACCTTCGACCCCTTCACCAAAGGTCATGCCGATATCGTAGAACGCTCTTTAGCTCTATTCGATCGTGTAATAGTAGCCATAGGTGTCAATGTAACTAAATCGACACTCTACAGCCCCGAGCAACGGCTGCAACAGATCAAGCAATTCTACCAAAGCAATCCGCATGTTGAGGTTATGACCTACTCGGGCCTTACAGTCGATCTGGTAAAGCAGACTGGCGCCCAAGCTCTCGTAAGAGGTATCCGTTCGGCACTCGACTTTGAGTATGAACGTGGTCTTGCCGACCTCAACAGAGAGCTTAGCGGTGTGGAAACGGTACTACTCTGCACAGACTTAAGTCTTTCGTTTATTAGCTCAAGTGCCGTACGCGAGTTAATTTCTTACGGACACGATGTAAGTGAATTCCTACCTTGGGGGTTCGAGATTGATTAACTCCTTACCCTGCTCCTACACCATTGTTCTATCCACCAGACCAAGCTCTAATGAAAAAAATACTCCTACTAATCCTCTCCTGGATAGCATTTACTGCTAGCGCACAGCAACTAAGCCCAGAAATGCGCGCTTCATTCGGAAAAATAGAAGCAGCTGTTCACGCCATCAAATACTTCTATGTCGATACTGTCAGCACCAATAAACTCGCCGAAGACGCCATCCGAGGAATGCTGGCTGAATTGGATCCTCACTCTACCTATACAGATGCCGAAGAAACCAAAAACGAACTAGAGCCTATCAATGCCAGTTTCGACGGCATAGGAATTCAGTTCAATATGCTCACCGACACACTATACATTGTACAGATCATACCTGGAGGCCCATCCGAGCGTGCTGGGTTGATTGCTGGCGATCGGATCTTGTCTGTCAACGACACCCTCATCTCTGGCATTAAGGCAAAGAATAGCGATGTTATGAAACGTCTTAGAGGGCCCCGTGGCAGTAAGGTAAAACTAGAAATCCTACGCGGAACAGAAAAACTCCAGCGAGAGCTAGTGAGAGACAAAATCCCCATCAATAGCAGACAAGCACAATACTTAACATCAAACTCTATCGGTTACATCCGTCTGAGCCGATTCTCTAAGAGTACTTTTGAAGAATACAAAGAAGCCGTCGATCTGCTCAAAAAAGCAGGCATGAAGTCCCTCATTCTCGACCTCCGTTACAATGGTGGTGGCTTACTAGATCAAGCTGTACAGATTGCTGGCACCTTGCTTCCAGCCGAGTCTACGGTACTAAGCATACGCAATACCCGCAAGCCAGCTATCAGTGAATCCATCAAAGCACCAGCGAGCAAACTGCTTCCCAAAGATATCCCAGTTGCGATTCTCATCAACGAGTTTTCGGCTTCTGCCAGCGAAATCCTAGCTGGAGCAATTCAGGATTGGGATAGAGGCATCGTGATAGGCCGTCGCACCTTTGGCAAAGGGCTGATACAGCGCCCACTACCTCTCCAAGATGGATCCATGGTAAGACTTACAATAGCACGATACTACACCCCTTCGGGTAGGAGCATACAGAAGCCATACTCCAAAGGCAATCAGCGCCAATACGAAGAAGAGATCCTCGAACGAATCAAGCATGGCGAACTAATCCATAGTGACAGCATCAAATTTCCAGATTCGCTCAAGTACCGCACCCTCAAGTATAGACGCACGGTATATGGTGGTGGAGGCATTATGCCCGACATATTTGTTCCAGCCGATACAGCAGCTTTCAACAAACTGCACCGAAGCCTCTTGTCGCAAGGCATACTCAATAGAGTGGTACTAAAATACGTCGACGAACATCGCAGCGCTCTCAAAAAACGCTACCCAGACAGAAAGTCTTTCGAAAAATTCAATGCAGATACAGAGCTCCTAAGCCTGCTCGAAGCTACAGCAAAGGACGACAAAAAGATTGTCTGGGACCAGGCGCTATTCGACGAATCGAAAGAAGAGATATTACAGCAGCTACACGCCTATATCGCTCGAGACATCTTGGGCGAAGACGAGTTTTTCTACTTCTTTAATCAAATGGATAAGGAGTATCTACAAGCCATCGAGCTACTAAGCGATCCCAAATCCTACAAATCCATACTAAAGGCAAGCAAATAACCCCTTTTCATGAGGGATCGATACTAATCTATAGTAAGAAACGTTCATAAGGTATGAAATCCACACAGAAAATAAGCCTTCTTGGTCTGATAGCCTTACTCATATTCTTGGCAGCGAGTTGTACCGATCGCTTCGACGACTATAGCACATCGCAGGCAGACCAACCGAAATTTTCGGCAGACACCATACGCTTCGACACACTTTTTAGCCGCATTAGCTCTTCAACTTTGCGTTTCAAAGTGTTCAACCCACACTCCAAGACCATACAACTTAGCCGCGTTGCCCTAATGAGTGCAGGACAGTCGGGCTACCGTATCAACGTCGATGGAATGAGTGGGAACGAGTTTTCTGGACTAAGTATCCTCCCACGAGATAGTATGTTTGTTTTTCTCGAAGCGACCTTCCCAGAAGGAGCCGACGATGCCCCCCAAGAGGTAACTGACTCGATTCAATTTGTGGTAAATGGCATCAGCTCGTATGTGCTTCTTAGCGGATATAGACAAAATGTAGATGAATTGGCAAGCTTGATTGTTCGTAGCGATACCACCCTCAGTTCTACTAGGCCCATCGTACTTACAGACAGTATCGTAGTAGAGGCTGGAGCAACGCTCAATCTGGCTGCTGGCACTCGACTACTGATGCGAAACAATGCACACATCATGGTAAAAGGACGCTTACGCTCGATGGGAACTCCACAGCAACGCGTACGAATCGAGAGCATCCGCCAAGATTGGCTACTCCCCGACCTCTCATACACCCTCGTGCCAGGACAATGGGGAGGCTTGAGCTTCATAGAGGGTAGCCAAGGTAATGAGCTTTATTACACCACCATAAAAAACGGACGCTGGGGAATAAGCTTCGACGCTGGACAAAGCAGCTCGGAGGAGCCTCTAATGCTCAAGATGGAAGGCTGCGTTGTACACAACATCAAGGGGCCAGGTATCTATGCTAAAGGGGGCAGCATTTTCATAGCCAATTCCGAAATTAGCAATACGATGGGCAGTACGCTGGCTCTTTATGGTGGTTATTATAGAATAGAACAAAGTAGCATTTGCAACTTCTACAAATGGGGCACACGCAGCGGAGCTGCAATAGACTATAGAGCAGCCTTTATCAACTCGGGTGTTGGAGGAGGCTATACAGACGCCCCTGCCAGCAGACTTAATGTAACAAACAGCATCATTGATGGCAGCAAAAACACGAGCAACTTCCAAAACAATGAAACGGGTGGAGAGCTGCTACTAGGCGATGCCAATACATCAAACCCAATTCCCTCGGCCGAGCTACTCTCTAAAGTTAGTCTAAGCTTCAACTACATGCGTTGTACCAAGCAGATACTCGACAATAGTAGCAACTGTACCTTGGCTACAAACAAAGAGAAGCCAGATAGCACATACGTACTAGTAGGATACGACAAGGAACTCAAGAAAAGCAACTTCATGTACGACTTCCACCCTCTGAGCAAAGCAATTTTCGTAGGTCAAGCAAACCCGTACATTACAAGCAAATGGCCCTTCGACCTGAATGGAGAGCCACGAAGTAGCCAGACTGCTGGAGCCTACGTGGTACGACAAGAAGAATAGATATAGACAACTCGCCTACAAAGAGACTACTACCGCTATCTACTTGAGGCCTTGAGCCTACGAGTAGAAAGCTCACTTCTGTGCAAGATCAAGCAATACAAAATACATTAACGACAATGACTACCTTAAAAATGAAAAAGCTACCACAGATTCTCATTACTTCCATGCTACTACTGCTATCCTCATGCTTATGCTTTGCTCAAGACAATATGCCCCCAGCACCTGCAGATGGCAACTCACTTAGCTTTCGTCCCGAAGCAGCTGGCCGAGGCTTCTTTGCATTGGCACAAACGCACGCTACCCTTAGCACTCAGACTCCTTGGATCGACCTCAACCACGACGGGGTGTATCAAGATGGAGAGGAATGCAAGCAGTTTAACACCGTCAACGAGTTTACATTCGCTACCGATCAGATCTACACGATCTACGGAGACATCCGATCATTCTATTACTATTCAAAATTCGACGACCCTTCAGTATCGATCACCGAACTCGACGTAACTAACTTGCCAAATCTAGACTATCTCTCCTGCAACCATACTAAGGTGAGTAAGCTATTGCTACAAAACTGCCCCAAGCTCGAGCATGTCGTATTTACCAACGCAAAACTGAACGTTATTGACCTAAGTAATAACCCAAGGCTTATCTTCTTGGCTCTATACGGCAACCAGCTCAAAGAGCTTGACATAAGAAGCTGTACGCGACTATCTGTGCTCTACTTCTACGGAAATCAAATCAAGACAATAGACACGTCGAACAATACGAATCTATCTACAATCATAGCCAACGACAATCAACTCAGCGCATTTGATTTGTCGAGCAACGACCAGCTCCGTGAGTTCGAATGTGCCGACAATCAGCTCGAGGAAATCGACCTTAGCCACAATCCCATCCTCGAACGAATAAGAGTACAGGGCAACAAGCTTAAATCGCTACAAATAGCTGGCAAAGAGAAACTCAAAGACCTAAGAATCTACCAAAATCAGTTCAGTGCAGAAGAGATGCAGCAAGTAGTAGATCAATTGCCAGTAGTAGAGGTAGATCCCCAAACCGACGAGCGAGGAACGTTCTACCACTATCATACAACAAGCGAAACGGAAGGAAACTTCTGCAGTCCCGAGCAAGTAGCTATAGCAGAAGCTAAGAATTGGTTTGTCCTCAATCAGGATGGTAACAACTTCCCTGGTGTTACTGCTATGCAGGGTTCACTAAGCACAGAATATCCGATTGTACAGATACATAAAGGTAGCCTGCAGCTCGACAATCTTACTACAGGTAGCACGATACGTATATATACAATCGAAGGAAACCTGGTGCAGCAAAGCCAAGCCAAGGAAAGCTCAGCAACCATCCCATTAGTAGCTGGTACATACATCTTACAAACGAGCCAGCAGATCCAGAAAATTCTTATTCCGTAAGGATGAGACAATTTCAGCAAAAAGCAATAAAGACCGCTCTTCATTTGCCTTGAATTAATGGTTAGGAGGCAAGCCATTGAGGGTGCACACAAGAGAATTTTACAGACGTAAACAGCTCTTGTATGTACCCTCATCTCTTTTGAATCCAATCAGAAAGAATCGAATTTTGTTATTTTTTTGTCTCAAGTACTAGGAAGCCCGAGAGGGTTTGATAAGTTTGTGTAACTTTGTGAGCATAGCAATTCAAATATTATCAATAAGCATATGAAGAAATCGCTTATACTCCTTCTTATCAGCATCTTGGCTACTCTAAGCCTTGCAGCTCAAGACCAAAACTCAGCGAAGCGAGGTCGTGTGATCGATGCTCAATCTAAGCAAAGTATAGCTGGTGCTACGATTAGCTTTCAAGGTAAATCCCAACACACGATGCAAAGCAATAAAGACGGTCTGTTTTTTTTCGATCAACTGCCCAACGACACCTACACACTTACCGTAACGGCCAACTCTTACATCATGGAGCAGAGGCAGGTATCAGTAGGCGATCACCAAGAGCTCTTGATACAACTACAAGCAATAAACTTGGTGCAACAACAGTCTTTTTCCGAGCTTTTTGTCGACGACTTATCTGATATTAGTGGCGAGGATGTTCAGGAGCAATCGCCGCTACTAAAAGCCTCTAGAGACCCCTTTAGCAATACTGCTGGATACACATTCAGCCCTGCACGTTACAGAGTTAGAGGCTACGACTCTCCCTATCAAGACGTGATGCTAAACGGTATGTTGATGAACGACATGAATACCGGCTACTCGGTATGGTCGCTCTGGGGTGGACTCAATGATGCTGTTCGCAATCAGACTTCTGCCATAGGGGTAGAGAACTTCGACTTTGGATTTGGCAACATCGGAGGTGCTACGAATATAGACACACGTGCTTCGGCATTTCGTTCGGGTTCGCGTCTTACCGGTTCTTTTAGCAATCGTACCTATGGAGCCCGACTCATGTACACCTACGCTACGGGGCTCAAGCCCGATGGATGGGCTTTTGCCTTTTCGGGCTCGAGACGTACTGGAGACTGGGGCTACGTAGATGGCGTGTTTTACGATGCTTGGTCCTATTTCCTATCGATAGAAAAGAAGCTCAATGCTGCTCATAGCTTCAACCTTACTGCCTTTGCTGCACCCACCCAACGTGGTGTGGCAAGCATAGCTACTCAAGAGGCTTACGACCTTACTGGCAGCAACTTCTACAACCCAAACATTGGCAAGCAAAATGATCGCTGGCGCAATGCTCGTGTGCGAAACAATCATGAGCCAGTAATCAACCTCAATCATTATTGGAAAATAGACAAGACATCGAGCTTAAACTCGGGCATTGGTTTCCGTTTTGGCCGCAATGCCTACTCTGCCCTAAACTGGTTTAACGCACCAGATCCTCGCCCCGATTATTATCGATATTTGCCTAGCTACTTCACCGAAATGACCGACAACCCCAATCAGCCAATGGCCGACCTCTACACAGCAATGTGGAAAAGTGGCGATATGCAAGAAATCGATTGGAATACGCTCTACTTTGCAAACCAGAATAACTACCAGCAGGTATACAATAGTGATGGCAAGCTACTTGCATCGGGCAATAGAGCCGAATATATTATCGAAGACAGACGTACCGATCAGCTTCAGTTGAATCTAAACACAGTGTATACCAAACACTTCGACGAAATTTACACGCTGAATGCTGGGGCCAACTACCGAGTAAATAGAACTCACTACTTCAACGTAATAAAAGACCTACTCGGCGGAGAGTTCTGGTACGATATTGATAAGTATGCCGACCGCGACTTTGCTACGACTTCAGACATGGCACAGATAGACCTCAACTGCCCCGATCGCATTGTAAAGCAAGGTGAACGCTTCGGCACAGACTACTATGCCAACAATCAGGCAGCCCAGCTATGGGGACAAGTAACTGCCGAAACCAACAAGTTGGATTGGGGATTGGGACTATCGGCTGGCGTAAACGCTATGTCGCGCTACGGCAATCAGCGCAGAGGCTTATTCCCCGAAAATTCGTATGGCGAGTCCGATCTTCTCAGCTTCTTTACCTATGGAGCAAAGGGCAATCTTACTTACAAGTTCGATGGATATCACTTTATCCAAGCCAATGCCTTCCACAGCCAGCAAGCGCCAAACTTCCGCAACACATTCATTTCGCCACGTACGCGCAATAGCTATGTAGAGGATCCTAATACAGAAAAAATATTCAGTGCAGATCTCTCCTACATTACGCGACTACCCTGGATCAAAGGACGATTAACAGGCTTCTACACACGCATCAATGACCAAACTCGCAATATGGGCTTCTACGACGATGACCATCGTGCGTTCTCAAACTTCGTAATTACGGGTATCGATCGCGAGCACTACGGAATGGAATTTGGTGCCGAAATAAAGGTTTCGCCCACCATCACAGCCAATGCAGTATACTCGTGGGCACAATTTAAGTATGCCAATAACCCCGACTTTGTGCAGACGGTTGATAACTCGGCCGAGCTTCTCGAGTCAGACCAAGTTTATTGGAAAGGACTGCATACTGGAGGCACGCCTCAGACTGTTGGAAGCATAGGCATCACTTACTACTCGCCAAATTATTGGTCTTGTGGTATCAATGCCAATTATTTCGCACGTAACTTCCTAGACGTTAACCCTATAACCCACACAGACAAGGGACGCATGGGCTTAGACCCCAAATACATCAGACAAGAAAAATTTGACGATGGCTTTACAGTTGATGCATACATAAGCAGCTCGATAAGAATCAGCCGCAAGCACAATCAATTCTTACGCCTCAACCTATCGGTGAGCAATATTTTGAACAATAAAGACATTCGTAACGGAGGCTTTGAGCAACTACGTATCCGCTACAAAAGCGATAAGGAAACAATGCTACGCCCCTTCCCAGCCAAATACTCGTACATGTATGGCACTACAGTTTTCTTGAACACAAGCTTCCAATTCTAAAGCAGCAAACAACTATGAAAAAGCTAATAACACGATGCCTAGTAGCACTAAGCCTTCTGAGCTTAGGCGCATGCAACTACGATAAGTTTGACGAGCCAGAGATTCCGCTGCCAGACTATTCCATGCTGAGCCCTACGCACAGCATTGCAGAACTGAAAGCCCTCTACCAAACAGGAGGCAATACGCTTAGCGAAGATATAATAGTGGGTGGCCAAGTGGCTAGCGACGATAGCGAAGGAAACTTCTACAGGAGCCTTCATATCCAAGACGCTACTGCGGGGATAGAACTCAAGCTGGGGCTATCCAATCTATCGCTATTTTACAAACAAGGGCAACACGTCTATGTACGTTGCAAAGGGCTTAAACTTGGCAAGTATGGCGACATGGTAAACTTAGGCTACGAAACTATAGACGATAAGTACGAAAACGGATTCTTGCCAGACAAACTGGTAAGAGCTGCCGTAATAGCAGGCTCAAAAGACCAACTCGTGCCTAGGCATGTAAGCATAAAAGATCTGAGCCCTGCCCTTGCCAACACCTTGATCTCACTTCGTGAGGTACAGTTTGTGGAAGGCGAATTGGGAGAAACCTGGGCAGACCCCGAGAATAAGGAGACCATCCCCTCTGTAAACCGCACGATAGAAGACAGAAATGGCAATCAGATCATCGTACGCACCAGTAGCTATGCTCGATTTGCTGGTAGGAAGCTACCCGAAGGCTCGGGCGAGCTTATAGCTTTACTAACTTACTTTCGCGATACGCCTCAGCTAAGTATCATCCGACTAAGTGATGTAAAACTAACGGATCACCGATTTTAGACCAAATAGGATTTACGATCACCAAGCCATAGAACTCAAAACATTAAGACATGATACGCAAGAATATAGATATAACCCTGGGGCAATTCTTCAAACTTAGCATGCTATGCCTTGCCATGGTGCTAAGCATTGCCTCATGCAACGACGATACCGACGCCTATGTAGCTCCCGAACTTACGGTGTTACCGACATTCGAAGAGAATACACTTAGCTTCGACCAATCGGCCAGTTACAAGACTGTAAACATCAAAACAAATCGCAAGTGGCGTGTAGAGATCGACTCGGACTGGATCACTGCAGATCCTCAATCGGGAAAGCCTGGCGAATACACGATAAATATCGGAGTAAAAGCCAACGAAGGAGATGCTCGCGAAGGTAAGATCTCTATCGTAACATCGGCCATCACCCACAGCTATTCGGTCATACAGCGTGGTGCCGATGGTAGTAGCATCGAATATATAGGCTTAGACAAGTTGGCAGAAATAGCGGCAGACTACACACAGGAAGGTCAAGCAATCGAGGAAGATTATCGCATCCGAGTAACTGTCGTATCGGACTACAACGGATCGCAGTTCCCCTTCAAGGGATACCATCACATCATGGATGCCGAGCAACATGGGTTAGTACTCACCGTTCCTAAAGGCGATAAGGCTTATGAATTCGGCACCAGACTTACTGCCAAACTCAAGGGCTGTAAGCTTTCGAATTACAACGGCACGGTACAAGTAGAAGTACCCAACTCCAAGACCGTTATAACGGGAGTAGGCGAAGTAACACCGATCGAAGCTACACTGAGCGAAGTAAACCAAGGGAAATACCCCAATGCACTTGTAAGAATAAAAGAGGTGCAGGCTGTAGAATATGAAGATGTACTCCTCTACGATGGTACCTTTAGCACCAAGCGTCATAGCATTATCAACAAGCAAGGCAGAACAGGCTCGATGGAAATCTATAAGTATGCAAGCTTCGGCAAAGAGTTTATGCCTACAGGTAGCGGTACGCTTACTGCTATCGTAGTAATAAACAGGAGTAGCTCGGGTGCTACATTCTACAACCTTCGCCCATGTGCCTACAAAGATATTGACTTTTACGCCCCACGTTTTTAGGCTATGTGGTAGCAACTTTATCAATAAACACAGCATCTGATGGAAAAGAAAATCGCAATCGTAACGGGAGCTACTTCAGGAATTGGAGAAGCTACGGCTTATAAACTAGCCGAACTAGGCTATAGCCTCATCATCACAGGTAGACGCAAAGAGCGTATCGAAGCTTTAGCTCAGAAACTCAAAAATGAGTATGGCACAGAGCTGCTTCCACTCTGCTTCGATGTAAGAAACTACGACGAAGTGTGTCAGGCTCTCAACAGCCTCCCCGAGGAGTGGAATCAGATTGATGTACTTGTCAACAATGCTGGCTTAGCCGCAGGCTTAGACCCCATACATACAGGCTTGGTAGATGATTGGGAACGAATGATCGACACCAACATTAAAGGCCTGCTCTACGTTACCCGCTGCATTAGTCCTGGTATGGTGGCTCGAAAAAGAGGACACATCATCAATATTGGTTCCATTGCAGGCAAAGAGGTTTACCCCTGCGGCAATGTCTATTGTGCCAGCAAGCATGCAGTCGATGCCCTATCAAAGGGAATGCGTATTGACCTCTTGCCCTATGGGGTAAAAGTCACTCAGGTATGCCCTGGAGCTGTTGAGACCGAATTTGCCAACGTTCGTTTCCACGGCGATGAGACGCTAGCCAAGAATGTGTACAAAGGCTACACACCACTAGTAGGAGCCGACATTGCCGATTGCATAGGCTTTGCACTCACTCTGCCCGATCACGTATGCATCAACGACATGCTGGTAATGCCCAAGGCTCAGGCAAGCAGTGGCCATTTCAAAAAAGATCTATAGAGAGCAGTTCTCCAAATTAGATTGGCCTGAGGGTCCTATTACAACGAAGGCTAGCTAAGTGAAATACTTAGCTAGCCTTCGTTCTTGATTTCGAGACGCCGTCTTACGAACTTGTGGATGCGCCTACTCTTTTATGCGATTCTGATTTGAACCGGATGGTCTGACGCTTAGTTGCAGTCAATAAAGCCATTCTTACTACTCTTCGGAGTCGTCTTCCTTAATATTGTGGAAAACGTTCTGAACGTCTTCATCTTCCTCGAGCTTTTCGAGTAGCTTATCTATGGTTTCACGCTGCTCGGGACTAAGCTCCTTCAGATCGTTGGGGATGCGCTCAAACTCGGCCGAAGTTATCTCGTAGCCAGCATCCTCGAGGTAATTCTGTATAGCTGCATTTTGCGGGAAGTCGCCATAGATGATGATTTCATTTTCGTCTTGCTCTACCTCGTCTACGCCATAGTCTATTAGCTCAAGCTCGAGCGACTCAATGTCTGTATCCTCTTTGGGCATGATATGGAACACACACTTATGATCGAAGAGAAACTCCAAGCTACCAGTAGTGCCAAGCGAGCCACCATACTTATTGAAGTAGCTGCGCACATTGGCTACTGTACGTGTAGTGTTGTCAGTAGCTGTTTCTACGAAGATGGCAATACCAAAGGGGCCATAGCCCTCGTAGTTCATCTCCTTATAGTCGGTAAAGTCTTTCGACGTTGCCTTCTTAATTGCCCTCTCTACGTTTTCCTTGGGCATATTCTCCTTCTTAGCCGTCTGCATCAGTACCCTCAGACGAGGATTACTATCAGGATCGGGGCCCGAAGCCTTCACGGCAATGGTTATTTCTTTTCCCAACTTCGTAAAGACGCGAGCCATATTGCCCCAGCGCTTTAGCTTTTTCGCTTTTCTGTATTCAAATGCTCTTCCCATAGTGTGAGTATCTGCTTATTTTCGTTTTTTATTTCTACTTATCTTAGTTCGGCAGCCAATTCCTTACAAAGTCTCTGCTGCAACTTCTGCATTAGGCTGTCGATTTGTTTGTCTGTAAGTGTCTTCTCATCATTTCTGAGATAGAAACTCACAGCATAGCTCTTCTTACCAGCAGGAAGGTTCTTTCCCTCATAGACATCGAAGAGCTCGATACGTCTAAGCACCTTCTTGTCCACCTCCTTAGCAATGGATTCGATCTGCGAGAATTGTATATTCTTGTCGAGCAGCAGAGCCAAGTCTCGTTTTACCTCGGGATATTTTGGCAAGTCTTGCACCTCAATCTTCGCACGCTTGGCTTCCAGCATCAATGCCTCCCAAGATAGCTCGGCATAATAAACTGCTTGCTCCACATCTAACAGCTGCAATAGCTTAGCAGACACAATACCGAAGCTTCCCAGCTGCCTTCCCGCACGAGTCTTTAGCTCCATCGCTTGGCTATAAATATCGGAGTCGAATGGAAGCATTACTGTTCCTTCCAAGCGAATGCCAAGGCGACGAAGGATCTGCTCTACATGAGCTTTGAGTTCATAAACAGATGTAGCCTCATTGGGGTGCGCCCAACTATTCGAGATCTTCTGGCCACAGAGCCAAAGACCCAATCGAGTCGATTCGTTGTAGGCCGTCAAGGGCTTCTCGGCATTCTCTTTTGTGGCATCGTAGCTGTAGCAATTGCCAAACTCGTAGAAGTAGATCGAGTTTTGTTTCCTACGCAGGTTGCGACCAATACTCTGCAAGCCACCGAAAAGCAAAGTCTGACGCATACAGTTTAGCTCCTGGCTCAACGGATTGGCTAGCAATACAGCACGCTCGGCTGGATAGCTCTGCAAATCCTTGTAATAAGCATGAGGAGTAAATGAGTTGTTTAGTATTTCATTGAATCCCGCTCCAGAAAGTTGCTGCGAGATTTTAACTTGCCAATCGGTTTTAATGTCTTCCTCAGACTTCACGCTCAGGCTGGCCTTGAGGTATCCGTCGGGCTCCACCGTGTTGTAACCATAGATGCGTAGCAACTCTTCGATCACATCCACATCGCGCGTTACATCGGTGCGATAACGAGGCACCAAGAGAGAAAGCGTATCGGCTTCTTCGGCTACGATTTCTATCTCGAGACTATTCAGAATAGCACGAAGCAGATTACGTTCGATCGAGTGACCAAGCAGCTTATCTACCTTAGTAAGGTTAAGCTCAATTTGATAAGGCTTTACAGGTACAGGGTAGAGATCGACCTCCTCCCCTACAAGGGTACCGCCAGCCAATTCTAAAACCAAGCTAGCAGCTCGATGCAAAGCAAACTGTGTCATCTCGGGATCGAGGCCACGCTCAAAGCGGAATGAGCTATCGGTATTAAGGGCAAAGCGACGAGCCGTCTTGCGTACCATACTGGGATTGAAGTTGGCACTTTCGATAAAGATATCTGTAGTAGCCTCTGTAACTCCAGAGTTTAGGCCACCAAAAACGCCAGCAATGCATAAAGGTTCTGACTTGGCATTGCAAATCATCAAATCCTTGTCGGTCAACTTGCGTTCTACTCCATCGAGCGTTACGAACGGAGTCTCTTCGGCAAGTGTTTTCACTTCGATACCACCCTCAAGAGCCTTAGCATCAAACATATGGAGTGGCTGCCCCATCTCGAAGAGTACGAAGTTGCCTATATCCACCAAGTTGTTTACAGATCTAAGACCAATCGTCTGCAGATAGTTGCAGAGCCATTTAGGACTCTCTTGTACCTTTACCCCTTCGATCAGCAATCCTTGATAGCGAGGACAGGCTTCTGCCGACTCTACATGGACCTTGATACCAGCTCCAGCTGTAGCTTGGGGCAATTGTATTGAAGGCATGATTGCTTTAGTTGGCTTTCCGTGACGGCTCAAGTAGGCAGCCAAGTCACGTGCCACACCATAATGAGAGGTAGCGTCCACACGATTGGGAGTAATATCTATTTCGATGAGGTAGTCGCTCTCAACATTGAAATAGTCGGCAGCAGGAGTACCCACAACCATCTCATCGGGCAAGACCATAATACCATCGCTATCGGAGCCGACACCGATTTCCACAGCCGAACAGATCATTCCATGGCTCTGCTCGCCACGAATCTTTCCCTTCTTGATTACGAAAGAGTCGTCGCCACTATAAAGTGTGGTACCTATGGTAGCAACGATCACATGCTGTCCGGCAGCTACGTTGGGAGCACCACAAACAATTGGCAAGGGCTCGACACCTCCCACATCTACCGTTGTAATATGCAGGTGATCGGAGTTGGGGTGATCAATGCAAGTCAAGACCTTGCCAACAACTAAGCCTTTCAAGCCACCTTTTATACTCTCTACCTCATCGACCGAAGCCGTTTCTAAGCCGATAGATGTCAGTGCATCGGCCAGCTCATTGGGCTGAAGGTCAAAATCGACGTATTGTCGTAACCATTTATATGAAATCTTCATCGTAATCTAATTATCTTGGTGCATGTATTGCTTTTGCAATCAACAAAATTAAGCAAATTATCCTAGCTCGGATGTTTTGGCTAGCACATCGCGCATCAATTCGTCGAAGTACTCGCCTCTTGTTAGCTGCCCATTTTGTACAGCTACCACCTCTACCTCGCCTTCCGATGCTAAGACGCCATCCTGTCTATAAATATCTTGGGTAAATATTAGCTTAGGTCCTTTTTTATAGCAATTGAGACAACTCTTTACCGTATCTCCGCTACGAAGCGACTGCTTGAAGGTGATCGTTACCTTATATACAAAAGCATCCAGTCCTTGCTCATGCATACGTCCAAAATTGTCGCCTAGGCTTTCCCAAAATTCATGGCGTGTATGCTCCATGTAGCGTTGGTAATTACTATTATTCACCACACCTTGTAAGTCGCACTCGTAGTCTCTCACTTTAAACTCGAGCGAAAATATATAATTCTTCTTTTTCATGATTCCGACATGTTTGATGGCCTATTGCTCGACTCTCTATAGTAGCGAGCAGTGCCTAAGTATTTATTTATTAGTTTGTTTCGGTTCTATCTTGGAATAAGTACAAGCGATCGTTGGGTCTCAGTTTTTCTTTCACAGGAATCGATACCCTTTGACCCTTCTCTGCTCGTTGCACAGGCTCGAGTTCGAAACGAATCTCCTCGACCTCTTGCATCACGATGCCTGTAGTAGGACCAGTTACAACTATTTGATCTCCTACACGTAGCTCTCCACTTTCCATTTCGATCTCCGCCACAGCAAGTTTGCTGAAGTATTTGATCACTTTAGCCACATAGATCTTCTGCTTCGTAGCCGACGAGCCATAGCGCTCGGTCCACTCGCCCAAGCGCTGCCCTAGATAGTAACCATCCCAAAAGCCGCGATTAAAAACCGTAGCCAAATCTTGTTCCCACTGGGCTATATGCTCGGCATCGAAGTTGCCACTCACGTAGGCTTGTACCGCCTCTTTGTAGCATCGGCTTACGGTATAGACATATTCGGGGCCTCGAGCACGCCCCTCGATCTTAAATACCCGTACTCCTGCATCCATCATCTTATTCATGAAGTGTATGGTCTTGAGGTCTTTGGGCGACATGATATAGTCGTTTTCGATATCGAGCTCCAAGCCACTGTCCCGATCTTTAACTGTATAAGCCCGACGGCATATCTGTGTACAAGCCCCCCTATTGGCCGAGCGGTTAAGCTCGTGCAGACTCAGGTAGCACTTGCCCGACACAGCCATACAGAGAGCCCCATGCGCAAACATCTCGATGCGTAGCAGCTCGCCCTTGGGGCCACGAATTCCTTCACTTACGATAGCTTGATAGATATGTCTCACCTGTTCGAGATTCAATTCACGTGCCAAGACTACCACATCTGCAAAACGTGCATAAAAGCGTAGGGCTTCTACATTGCTAATGTTGAGCTGTGTAGATAGATGCACCTCTACCCCACGCTCGGCAGCATAGCTCATTGCAGCAACATCGCTAGCGATGATAGCCGAAATGCCTGCATCGTGAGCCGCATCAATGATGCTTTTCATCAACTCAATATCGCCATCGTAAATAACTGTATTGACCGTGAGGTAACTTTGCAGACCATTTTCCTTACAGATACTTGCAATTTTGTACAGGTCTTCCTCGGTAAAGTTGTTGGCCGAACGGGCACGCATATTCAACCCCTCTATACCGAAGTAAATCGAATCGGCGCCTCCCTTTATGGCAGCCCAAAGGCTCTCGTACGAACCCACTGGAGCCATTATTTCATAGTCTCGTGTATTCAAAATCTTTCTCTTATTTTCAATCTTCTGTTCTTTTGCCCTTTGAACTTGACATTTTGCATGCACAAAGGTACAAAATGCAAGTTACTTAGCCCGTTGCATCAGATTTTCTCTAAACTGATTGGAACGCTCCATTCTCTGTACATAGTCACTTTCGTACTTCAGCCTATCGTTGCGAATACGTTCGTTGTACGACTGCTCTACAGTACGCAACTGCTTGGTCAGGCTATCCCTTAGCAGCGGCATCTTGTCCTTGAGGTTCGTTTTCAAAAGTGGATCTTGGCGGTAATTGTATAGCCCTGTAGAGCGCTTGCCATCGTACTGCAAGTAATAGTCGCCTTGCATCCACTGCAGGGTACCATCATAATCGTTTACTACAAAGCGAGGCTTGCTACTTGTATCGAACAGATTGCGTCCGAAGCTAAAGACAGGCTTGTCGTAGCCTAGTAGATTGAGCACTGTGGGCAATATATCGCTGTGTTGCACCAAAGTATGAGTATCAAATCCTTGCAGTTCTGAGCCTGGCGCATAAATGAGCAGGGGTATAGCAAAGCGATTGTAGGGTGTTTTGTAAATAGGCAGAGCCGATTCGGATGCATGGTCGGCAGTAACAACAAAGAGTGTATTCTCAAACCAAGGCTGCTTGGCTGCCTCGGCAAAGAACTGTCCCAGAGCATGATCGGCATAGCCGATACACTGGATCAATGGCACCTCGCCTTTTGGGAATACTCCCTCATACTCTTTTGGTACTTTGAAAGGGTTGTGGCTCGAAAGCGTAAATACAGTAGCCATAAAGGGCTGTGGCTGATTGCCCATTTCGGTGCAGACGCGCTGCAAGAAGGGTTCATCCCAGATGCCCCAAGCTCCATCGTAGTCATCGTCGTTGGCATACTCATCTTTACCAAAGTACGAATTGAACCCGATCTGCATCGAGTAGGCATCGAAGCCCATCGACCCATTTGGTGCACCATGATAGAAGCAGGAGTGATAATTCCAACGCTTGGCCAAGAGATCGGGAAGTCCTTCTACTCGATTGCCCGAGTAATGCGAGTTGATAAAATGCAATCCAAGTGAGGGCAAGGAAGAGAATATCGAAGGCATGGCATCGATGCTCTTACGGCCATTGGCATAGGCATTAGCAAAGAGATAGCCTTTCGCAGCTATGGTGTCGAAGTTTGGAGTGTAACCCTTGTATCCAGGTATATGCTTATTGAGCGAACCTACAAACTCTCGTCCAAAGCTTTCAACGATCACGATCATCACATTGCGACCTTTGAGTGCTGCAAACTGTTTAGAGCTATCTGCATCGAAGCGACGGACAGGATTGTATTGTTTTTCCAATTCCTCCTCGGGTATGAAATAGGGCTTCCTCTCCAGCACCTGCTTACCCACCGTACGGATGAAGCAGTAAGGAGTATTAAGCACCAGGGCACGCTGCTCCAACTTATCGACATAAATATTTGCAGTCGTAGGCGTCATCGGTCTCCAACTCATACCTATTCCACCACGTATCGACACTACAAAAAACAGAACAAACAAGAGCATCATTAGCATATGGGTAGGATAATAGACCCTGTCTGCCCTCTGCTCGGAGTAGGTACTAGTATATCGTATGCGTCTACTTAAAAAGTAAAACAGCAGGAGTACAGCTACGGCAAGTAGCCCCATGTACCAAAACTGTGCCATGAGGTCGAGCAAGAGACCTGGACCCTCGTTCTCAAACTCACTAAACACACTCATAGTACTACGTTTGAGCGTAAAGGGATAGTACATCGTATCGCAAAGATTGGCAAAAAAGCCCACAGCATTGGGAATGAAGTAGAGCCAATAGCTAATCTTTTCGTATAGTGGCTTGCTGCGGAAACGCAATGGCAGTAGCATCGCTAAGCTATAAGCCAAATTGAGGTATGCTAGTGTGGCTAGGTCGAAACGCAAGCCGCCCCAATAGGCACGGAGCCACTGTAGCACCGACATATCGGCAAAAAACTCGATATTGAAAAGATGAAATAATATGCGCCCCAAACCCAGTAGCCCCAGAGCTATGAGCATGCGGTAGAAAAAGCTTCGCCAAAGATCGGTTTTGAAGTGTTGGTACATCGTTCTAATGCTTCATAAATATTGTATATGGATGCTGTAGAAGCAGCCAATTGAAGAAAATCGAACTGCAAGTTTACAGCCTATTGAGTAGATTCGTGCCGATGGGTCGAGGCACTCTGGAGATGCCCAAAGAGCTGCTCGAAGATAATTTCTGAACCTCCCAGATTGCCCTCAACGTAGCGCATGGCAGCCTCCGATGTAGCTTTGTAATAGTCCGAATCGGGATCGAGCTGAGCCAACAGCTCGGCAAAGGCCTTGTCGCTATCGATGCAATGAGCCGCAGCATGCGCTATCAGGTCCTTAGCCTCCTGAAACTTCTCGTAGCGCGGGCCAAAGATCACTGGCAAGCCATAGACAGCAGCCTCGAGTGTATTGTGAATGCCCCTACCAAATCCACCACCGATATAGGCTATATCGGCAAAGCGATAGAGTGAAGAAAGCAATCCGAAGCTATCTACTATGAGGCAGTCGCATGAAGATACAGACTCTACACTTGCTTCGGAGAGCAGCTGAAACGGACGACGAATATAGGAGATAAGTTGCAAGATTCTCTCCTTACTAATCTCATGAGGTGCCAAGATCAACTTCATCTCGCTGTGTCTATTGAAGTAGGGCACGATGATCTCTTCGTCGTTTGGCCAACTACTGCCAGCAATAAACACATACTGTGATGAATCGACCGACTGGGCAAATGCCTCCAAAACGGGATGATTGAAGTCTTGCTTAGAAATAGCCAGCACTCTATCGAAGCGAGTATCACCACTGAGTGTTACATGCTCTACTCCGTGCCTACGGAGCAATGCTACAGACTCTTCGTTTTGTACAAAGAGATGCTCGAAGCAGCGAAGTAAGCGTAGGTAAGGACGACCAAAGGGTTTGAAAAACAACTGCTCGGGACGGAATATCGCCGAGATCAGATAGGTAGGGATCTGGCGGCGTTCGAGCTCGAGCAAGAAACAGGGCCAGAAGTCATATTTGATAAAGATAGCCAGCTCGGGATTGACGAGATTCAAAAACTTACGTACCCTTCCAAGCCTATCGGCTGGCAGGTAACAGACTATATCTGCTCCCTCGTAGTTTTTGCGCACTTCATAGCCCGAGGGGCTAAAGAAGCTCAAGAGGATCTTCTTATCGGGATAACGCTTGCGCAGCAACTCCATCATGGGGCGTCCCTGCTCAAACTCGCCTAGCGATGCAGCATGAAACCAGATGTACCGAGTATCAGGATCTAGCTCGGCACGAAGCTTCGACCAGAGGTGCCAACGCCCACGCTGCATCATGCGAGCTTTATAATTGAATGGCACCGCAAGCTTGATGAGCAGCGAATAGAGAAAGCCTAGGAAAGAATAAAATCGTTGCATGAATGCTCGATACTATTAGCCAAGCGCTACTACAGCAGTGTGCAGACGGCGCAGCGTCTCCTCTCTACCGAGCACAGCCATGATATCAAAAACATGAGGACCCTTGGGCTCGCCTACTAGCGAAAGGCGCGTGGCATTCATCAGATTACCCAGATGCAGCCCTTCGGCTTCGATCCAAGCTTTTACCTGCTCCTCGAGCCTAGTAGCCTCGAAGGGTGCTATCGTTTCGAGCTGGGCAGCCAAGCGATGTATCTGTTCTGCACTATCGGCTTTCCAGCGTTTCTTTACCGTCTTTTCGTCGTAGCTCGTAGGAGCCACAAAGAAGAAACTCATCTGAGGCCACAGATCGCCAAGCAGCTGTGCACGTTCTTTTACTAGCCCAATGACCTCGCACAACTTTGCACTATCGGCTTCTACACCCTCTGTCTGAAGTGTGGGAGCCAACAGCTCGGCAAGGCGGCTATTGTCGCTCTGCTGTATGTATTGGTGGTTGAACCATTTGCCTTTTTCATAGTCGAACTTTGCACCCGACTTGCTGCAGCGCTCAAGGTCGAAGAGCTCTACCAGTTCGTCCATACGCATCAGATCACGATCGTTGCCAGGGTTCCATCCGAGCAGCGCCAAGAAGTTTACTACAGCCTCGGGCAGATAGCCGGCTTCGCGGTAGCCACTACTTACATCACCCGACAGAGGATCAGTCCACTGCAGCGGAAATACGGGAAATCCCAATCGGTCGCCATCGCGCTTGCTCAGCTTGCCATTGCCTTCGGGCTTGAGTAGCAGCGAGAGGTGAGCAAAGCGTGGCATCGTATCTACCCAGCCAAAAGCGCGGTAGAGCAATACGTGTAGCGGAGCACTTGGCAGCCACTCTTCACCACGTATTACATGACTTATTTCCATCAAGTGATCGTCCACAATATTGGCAAGGTGATAGGTAGGCAGTTGGTCGGCGCTTTTGAATAGCACCTTATCGTCGAGCACCGACGAATTGATCTGCACCTTGCCACGTATCAGGTCATCGACCTCTACCTCTATATTTGGTTCTACCTTGAAGCGGATCACATATTGCTCGCCTCCCGCTATCAGCTCCTTGGCTCGGTCGAGCCCAAGGCTGAGCGAATTGCGCATCGAGAGACGCGTAGTACTATCGTATTGAAAGTTGGGCATCTCGGCACGCTTAGCCTCCAGCTCCTCGGGTGTATCGAAAGCATAGTAAGCGGTATCGGCATCTATCAACTGCTGGGCATAGTCCATATAGATTGCACTTCGCTCGCTCTGCCTATAGGGACCATACTTACCACCATAGGATACACCCTCGTCGAAGCGAATACCTAGCCACTCGAGCGACTCGATGATATAGGCCTCGGCACCAGGCACGAAGCGTTTGCTATCTGTATCTTCGATACGTAACACCATATCGCCTCCATGCTGGCGGGCAAAAAGATAATTATACAAGGCGGTACGTACACCACCAATATGTAATGGCCCCGTAGGACTAGGGGCAAAGCGGACTCTTACTCTACGATTGTTCATTGTATGAAACTCAAAGTGATGAATATAGACTGCAAAAGTAGCACATTTCTAGCGGATAAACACGCTAGCATAAGAACGGCTATAGTGAAAGTAACAAAACGCCCCACAGAAATCCTAAAAAATCTGTGGGGCAGTAATAGATGAGATAATAGGGCATTCGAACTGCAGCGAGGGGGCGTTTTGGTGCATTTACGTACCAAAATGCTTCGCTTCAAAAAGAAATAGTTTTTGGAACTAGGGGGATAGAATTCGCGGCTTTTGAGCTTCATTTGAAAACGTAGGAGATTTTGAAAAAGTTCTCCTACGTTTTAAAAAAAAGGTTCGACGTTTTGAAAAAGTTCTTCGATGTTTTAGACAGATTCTAGGCTTGTTTTTTGCACCATTTTCTGGCACGAATCACACATCTCATTGATTGTCAAATATTTGCAAGAATCGATTATTTTGGCTCAACTGCTCCTTCGTACGCAAATAACGCAAGGAAATTGCATTTTGAGGCATTTTTTTGCCCCCGATTCACTTCTGATGGTACGAGTCTGTACCAAAACAAACCTTTTGCCTTGCTGATGACCCTTGCAGGACTTGCGATCAAATAGCGTCCTTTTCGTTGGTTTTTCAATCGAAAAAAGATCAATGAGCCGACAATCTTTGCCATTCGAACAAATGGATCTGCAAAAATACGAAGTCTATAAGAGCAATTAATTGGGTGAATAAAATATTATCATTATCTTTGCACCGATATTGGGATGAGGTGGATAGCTGGAGGTTGCCGAAACGGGATCCTCCTTTTTCTTTTCTTGAATAAGTCACATGCCTTACCTATCAAGATCTGACGCAGACTAGCAAACAGAAACATTTCATCGAAAAAAGAGAAGAACTTATGATAAAGGAAGAGCAAATAAAAGAGATTGTAGAGGCTTACCTCGCTGAATCGGACTGCTTCCTGACAGATCTACGCATAGAGGCCGGCAATCGGATTGTAGTGGAGATAGACCACGCCGATGGGGTGAGCTTAGACCGCTGCATAGGTCTAAGCCGTGAGATAGAGAGGCACTTCGATAGAGAGGTAGAAGACTTTGAGCTAGAGGTGGGATCGGCCGGACTAAGTAGCCCGCTCAAGCACCCCAGACAGTGGCAGTACTGCATCGGTAGAGAGATGGAGATACTACTAAAAACGGGAGTAAAAGAGAGGGGTAAATTGCTAAGTGCTAGCCCCGAGATGATAGGCCTAGAGGTGATACGTAAAGAGAAGCCCGAAGGTGCCAAACGCAAAAAAGAGGTGAATGTGCTGCTTGAAATCGCAATGGAAGATATAAAGAAAGCGACCCAAAGCTTCTGAAGAAGAAAGATACAAACAAAAACACATACTACTAAGTAAGATAACGATGGCCAAAAAAGTAGAAACAGCCAGACTAACAGACACGCTGGCAGAATTTAAAGAGCTAAAAAACATAGACGGAGAAACCTTGATAGAGGTGATGCGTGAGTCGTTTCGCAACGTACTGGCAAAAATGTTTGGCTCAGACAAAGGCTTTACCATATTACTTAACGACGAGAGAGGCGACTTCGACATCTACCGCACACGTGTAGTAGTAGAAGATGGTGAGCTCGACGACGAAAACCTACAGATAGAGCTCAGCAAGGCTCAGGAGATAGACGAACATGCCGAAGTGGACGAGGAAGTAACTGAGAATATCGACTTCTCATCGTTTGGACGTCGTGCTGTACTAAACCTAAGACAAGCCCTTGCAAGTAAAATTCAAGATCTACAAAGAGCCAGCCTTAAGCAATCTTTCGAAGAACGAATTGGCCAAATGGTATCGGCCGAGGTCTATCAGGTATGGAAGCGCGAAGCCTTGCTACTCGACGATGAAGGCAATGAGCTTTTGATGCCCAAGTCGGAACAGATCCCTAGCGACTTCTTCCGCAAGGGAGATACCGTGCATGCCGTGATAGAGCGTGTAGAAGAATCGAACAACAACGTACGTATCATCACTTCGCGCACGAGTGGCGAATTCCTTAAAAGACTATTCGAGCTCAACGTACCCGAGATTGCAGACGGGCTTATCACCATACGCACCGTAGCACGTATTCCTGGAGAGAGAGCAAAGATGGCTGTAGAATCGTACGACGAACGAATCGATCCCATCGGTGCCTGCGTAGGTATGAACGGATCGCGCATACGCGGTATAGTACGTGAGCTAAGGGGCGAAAACATCGACGTAATGGCATTCAGCTCAAACCCAAGCATCTACATCCAGAGGGCACTGAGCCCAGCCAAGGTGTCTTACCTCAATCTATCGATCGAAAACAAAACGGCCGAAGTGTATTTACACCCCGATGAGATCCCTTTGGCGATTGGCAAGAACGCTTCGAACCTAAACCTCGCCAAGGCGCTAACTGGATATCAGATAGAGGTATTCCGCGATATTGACGAAGAAAAAGAAGAAGATATCTATCTCGACGAATTCAACGACGAAATAGAACAATGGGTGATCGACATACTCAAAGAGATTGGTTGTGATACAGCTAAGAGCGTACTCGGCAAGAGCCGCGAATTCCTGATCCACCAAACCGACCTCGAGGAATCGACTATCGACAACGTAATAAGAATACTTAAAGCAGAATTTTCCGACGAAGAAGAGCTGACAGATACCGAAGCCGAGAGCGACGGTAATGAGGAAGATACTACAGAGGAGACGCAGCAAAATGATTAATTAGGAGAATTAAGACTCAGAGTATTCCGGGCTTTGCCCTACTACAAGTACAAAACAATATAAAAACAAGCAGCTTAGGAGAAAACAAAGAAATATGACCATCAAGTTATTCAACATAGCCAAAGAACTAAACGTAGGTGTAGGCTCACTATCGGAATTCCTGAAAACAAAAAGCTTCGAAATAGAAGAAAACAATCCAAACGCCAGGGTGGGAATCAAGGAGTTGGATCTGCTTATGAACGAGTTTGGGAAGAGCCTAAGCAAGGACGAATACGAACGCATTTACAATAAATTTGCGAAACCAAAATCCGAAAAGAAAGCTCCAGTAAGGGCCGAAAAGAAACCCGAAGAGGAGAATACAAAAAATAACGAAGCTGCTCAGCATATCCCAACGGTAGTGCCCGAGATAGGTCTCACTATAAAAGGCACTATCGAAGAGAAGAAAAAGGAAGTAAATCCTGCTAGCGTAAAACCAGAGCTGAAGGAAAAGAAAGAGACTGCCGCACCGAAAGAAAAGGTAGAGAAACCTGTCGCAGCCGAGCAGACTGAGACTCCAAGCAGCGAAAAGGTAGCTGTAGCCGAAAAGAAGTCGGAGCCTAAGCCCGAGCCTAAAGAAGCTATTAAGGAAAAGCCAGAGCCAAAGAAGGTTGAAGAAGTAAAGCCAACAGCAAAGGTGGAGACCAAAGCAGAAGCGGCAAAAACTGAGGCAAAGACTGTGGCAAAACCCGAACAGGAGAAGGCAAGCCCTGAAGCTTCGAGCGAATCTAAGCAAGAAGTAAAGCCTAAGGCTGAAAAGAAAGAAAAGGAGCAGCTAGCTGAGCTACCTAAACCAACACCTAAAACTACAGAGCCAATCGCTACTAACGAAGAGAAAAAAGAGGAGAAAAAGTCTGGAGGAGTCTATAGAATAGACATCTCAGCGAAAGAGCCTCAGGTAACTGTGGTGGGGACTATAGACCTCGACGCGATCAACTCAAACACACGCCCAAAGAAAAAGACGAAAGAAGATAGGCAGCGTGAGCAAGAAAACAAAAAGAAACGCAAGCGTATTAGTACAGCTGCTGTCGACGTCAACAAAGTGGGTGCCAAGGTAGGTACGGATCAGGCTAGAAGACCTGCCAATCCTCAAGCTCGCCAAGGTGCCTCCCCTCAAGGAGGAGGACGAGCAGCTCAAGGTGGCGGAAGAAAACAAAATCGTAGAAACCCAGTACCAAAGGCTGAGCTAAGCGACGAAGAAATACAGAAACAAGTAAAAGAGACTCTCGCAAGACTGACCACCAAAAGGACGGAAACTAGCCTTGGTAGAAGAGCCAAATATAGACGCGACAGGCGCGATGCCATATCGAAAGCGACCCAAGAAGCTCGCGAACTCAGATCAGAACAAGCATCGATCCTCAAGATCACCGAGTTTGTAACTGTAAGCGAACTCGCCATCATGATGGATGTGCCAGTAAACGAAGTTATCGGCACCTGTATGGGCATAGGCCTGATGGTGGGTATCAACCAACGTCTCGAAGCGGAAACGATCGATATGATCGCCGAAGAGTTTGGCTTCGAAACCGAATTCGTTAGTGCCGATGTGGTTGAAGCTATTGGCGAAGAAGAAGTGGACAGCGAAGAAGACCTCGAGCCACGCCAAGCAGTGGTAACTGTGATGGGACACGTAGACCATGGTAAGTCTTCGCTGCTCGACTACCTACGCAAATCGAATGTGATTGCCGGCGAAGCAGGGGGTATCACTCAGCACCTCGGAGCCTATGTGGTGAAGCTAAAGAGCGGCCGTAAGCTAACGATGCTCGATACTCCTGGTCACGAAGCCTTTACAGCAATGCGTGCTCGTGGTGCCAAGGTGGCAGATATTGCTATCGTAATCATTGCAGCAAACGACCGAGTGATGCCTCAGACCGAAGAGGCTATCAATCATGCTACTGCAGCGGGTGTGCCTATCGTATTTGCTATCAATAAAATTGATACTACGGGAGCAAACCCCGAAAAGATAAAAGAACAACTTGCCAACCTAAACTTCTTAGTAGAGGATTGGGGTGGTAAGTACCAATGCCAAGAGATTTCGGCCAAGCATGGTAATAACATTGACGAACTCTTGGAAAAGATCATGCTCGAAGCCGATCTTCTCGACCTAAAGGCCAACCCAGATAGAAATGCTGCTGGTACGGTACTTCAGTCGTCGCTCGACAAAGGACGTGGCTATGTAAGTAAGGTGTTGGTTCAAAACGGCACACTCAACGTGGGAGACTTCTTGCTTGCAGGAAACTTTTATGGTAGAGTAAGAGCCATGTACAACGAACACGACAAACGCGTAAAATCTGCCGGACCATCTACGCCAGTATTGGTACTTGGGCTTAATGGTGCACCTTCGGAAGGCGACAGCTTCAATGTAATGGATACGGAGCACGAAGCCAAGGAGATTGCACAACGTAGAGAGCAGCTACAGCGCGAACAACAGCTGCGCACACACCGCATACTAACACTCGAAGACATCAGCCACCGCAGATCGATCGGAAACTTCCAAGAGCTAAACCTTATTGTGAAGGGCGACGTGGGCGGCTCGGTAGAGGCTCTATCAGACTCGCTCATCAAGCTATCGACCGAAGAGATACAAGTAAACGTAATCCACAAGGGTGTGGGAGAGATTTCTCAGTCAGACATCGTTCTTGCATCGGCTTCCAATGCTGTAGTTATTGGCTTCCAGGTACGTCCAAGTGTAGATGCCCGCAGACTTGCCGAGTCGGAGGGAGTAGAGATTCGCTCCTACTCGATCATATACGACACGATCAACGAGGTGAAGGCTGCCATGGAAGGCATGCTAGCTCCAGAGATACGCGAAGAGGTGACGGCTACGCTCGAGGTATTACAGGTATTTAAGATTACTAAGGTAGGTACGATAGCTGGTTGCCTCGTGAAGGAAGGTAAAATCAAACGCAATAATAAGGTTAGACTAATCCGCAATGGTATCGTAATCCATAGTGGCGAGCTCGGATCTCTCAAGCGCTTCAAAGACGATGCCAAAGAGGTGGTTTCGGGTTTGGAGTGTGGCTTGGATATCAAGAACTACGACGATATAATAGAAGGCGATATCATCGAATCATACGAAGAAATAGAAATCAAGAAAAAGCTCTAAGCATCTTCAATATTCACGAATAGCAATGTGAGTGTACGATTAGTTACACCCAACTTTATAGCTTATGAACTGGATAGATCTTAGTATACTCATAGTAGTGGCACTGGGTGCCATCAAAGGCCTGTTTGATGGAGTCATCAAACAGGCTGCTGCATTTTTGGCCGTCGGGCTGGCTATCATGTTTAGCGCAAAGCTCGCAAGCCCGATTGCAGCCAAACTTCTAACGAGCTTTGAATTGACCGATACGATGGCACACAACTTCGGATTGGTAATTGGATTTATACTGATATTGATAGTTATTCCCATGGTGGGCAGATTGCTTTCTAAAGCGATAAGCCCTACCCCATTAGGACTGCTCAATAAGCTGGCTGGAGCCGTGGTTGGCATATTGCTTGTGCTTGCCACTATGAGTTATCTCTTTATTACGGTCGACAGCATCTACCCTATTAAAGAGAAAGAAGAGAAAGCTTCGGCCAGAAAGGAATCGAAATATTACTCCCCTATCAAAAGCCTCGTTCCAACATTTCTGCCTTCGATTTTGTTAGATAGACAGAAAGAAACTAACAACGAATCGCTCTGAGCAAACGTTACTCCATGCAAGAAATAAATAAAAACAACGACGAAATCCTCGACGAAATCACACAAAGTGAATACAAGTATGGATTTGTTACAGATATAGAAACCGAAACCATTGGCAAAGGGCTTTCGGAAGATACCATCAGACTGATATCTTCGAAGAAAGAAGAACCCGAATGGTTACTCGAGTTTAGACTAAATGCTTATAGGCATTGGCTTACGATGAAAGAGCCAAACTGGGCTCACCTCAACATCCCTCCCATAGACTATCAAGACATCATCTATTACGCAGCCCCCAAAACAAAGGAAGGGCCTAAAAGCCTCGACGAAGTTGACCCCGAGCTGCTAAAGACCTTCGATAAACTAGGAATACCTCTCGAAGAGCAAAAGATGCTGAGCGGTATTGCAGTAGATGCGGTGATGGATAGTGTATCGGTAAAGACAACCTTCAAAGAAAAGCTCGCCGAAAAAGGCGTTATCTTCTCTTCGTTTAGCGAAGCTGTGCGAGACTTCCCCGATCTAATCAAGAAACATCTAGGTACAGTGGTAGGCTACAAAGACAATTTCTTTGCAGCACTCAACTCGGCGGTCTTTAGCGATGGCTCCTTTGTATATATTCCTAAAGGGGTTCGATGCCCGATGGAACTCTCTACTTACTTCCGCATCAATGCGGCCAACACGGGGCAGTTCGAACGCACTCTGATAGTGGCAGACGACGACTCGTACGTGAGCTATCTAGAGGGCTGCACAGCTCCTCAGAGAGACGAAAATCAGCTGCATGCTGCTATCGTAGAGATCATTGCCGAGACCAATGCCGAAGTGAAGTATTCGACCGTCCAAAACTGGTATCCTGGCGATAAAGAGGGGCGAGGAGGCATCTACAACTTTGTTACGAAAAGGGGGATTTGCCGAGGCGACAACTCCAAAATCTCTTGGGCTCAGGTAGAGACTGGCTCGGCCATTACCTGGAAGTATCCCAGCTGTATCCTCAAAGGAGACAACTCGGTGGGCGAATTCTACTCTGTAGCAGTAACCAACAACATGCAACAGGCAGACACGGGCACCAAGATGATACACTTAGGCAAAAATACCCGCAGCCGCATTGTATCGAAAGGGATCTCGGCAGGTAAGAGCCACAATACTTATAGAGGATTGGTAAAGGTTTCGAAAACAGCCGAAAATGCCCGCAATCACTCTCAATGCGATAGCCTTTTGCTTGGAGATCGTTGCGGAGCACACACCTACCCATACGTCGATATTCAGAACGACACAGCCATTATCGAACACGAAGCCACCACTTCTAAGATTAGCGAAGACCAAGTATTCTATTGCAATCAGCGAGGCATCGGTAGTGAGGAGGCTGTAGGCCTTATCGTTAATGGATATGCCAAAGAAGTGATGAACAAACTTCCGATGGAGTTTGCCGTCGAAGCACAAAAACTTCTGAGCATCTCGCTCGAAGGCTCGGTAGGCTAAAGACTTTGGCTTAGTATCATACTTACAACGCAAAATCAATAAGACAAAAGCACATACAGATCATGTTAAATATCAAGAACCTCCACGCCAATGTACAGGGCAAAGAGATATTAAAGGGTATCAATCTATCTATCAAGGCTGGCGAAGTACACGCCATCATGGGTCCTAATGGATCGGGCAAAAGCACACTTGCCTCTGTGTTGGTAGGCAACCCAGCCTTTGAAGTAACAGAGGGGGAAGCGCTCTTCGAAGGACAAGAGATCCTCGAACTATCGCCCGAAGAACGCGCACACTTAGGGCTATTCCTTAGTTTTCAATACCCTGTTGAGATTCCAGGGGTTAGCATGGTAAACTTTATGCGTGCTGCCATCAACGAATTGCGCAAAGCCCGCGGACAAGACCCCGTATCGGCAAGTGAATTCCTAAAGATGATGCGCGAAAAGCGTGAGATCGTCGAGCTAGACAACAAGCTAGCGAGCCGTTCGGTAAACGAAGGCTTCTCGGGAGGTGAAAAGAAAAGAAATGAGATATTCCAGATGGCAATGCTTGAGCCTAAGCTTGCTATCCTCGACGAGACAGATAGTGGACTCGACATTGATGCTTTGCGAATAGTGGCCAAAGGAGTGAATCAGTTGAAGACGCCACACAATGCAGCCATTATCATTACTCACTACCAACGCCTTTTGGATTATATCAAACCAGACTTCGTACACATATTGTATAAGGGGAAAATTGTAAAATCTGGTGGTCCAGATTTAGCACTGCACCTCGAGGAGCATGGTTACGACTGGATAAAGGAAATAGGACAGGAAGGATAGCCTCATGACAGCTATGGTAGAACAACAATATTTGCAACTATACCGCGACAATGAGGAGACGGTAAAGAAGCATGCACCACGTGCACTAAACGAGCCCAGAGAACTGGCCTATCAAACCCTCGCAGAAAAAGGCTTCCCAAAGAAAGGCGAAGAAGACTATCAACGCAGTGATATAGAAGGAGCATTCGATTTTGATTTCGGTATCAACATCAATCGTTTTCTCTTCCCCGTAAAGCAAAAATCGGCTTTCCAATGCAATATTCCAGGTCTTAACACCGATCTATGCTACGTCTTAAACGACGCCTACGACAAAGATTTGAGCAGCACAGGAGACTTGCCCGAAGGCGCATTTATTGGAGGACTGAGCGAGTTTGCTATGCTCTATCCCGAACTTGCCGCTAAGTATTACGCCAAACTGGCTAAACCCGATCACGATGCCTTGGTAGCATTCAATACACTCTTTGCTCAAGACGGCTTTGTGATTTACCTCCCTAAGGAAACGAAGCTCGAGCGACCAATCCAATTGGTACAACTACTCCGTGCTGACGTTCCTCTCCTTGCAAACCGCCGTATGCTTATCATACTTGAGGAAAAGAGTAGTGCATCCATGTTGGTATGCGAGCATAGCCTCGACGAGCATCCATTCTTAGCAACTCAAGTCATAGAGATTTTTGCAGCAGAGGGAAGCAAATTTGCACTCTACGAACTGGAAGAGAGTAGCCGAAATACCAAGAGGCTCAGCTCTACGCACGTAAAGCAGGAAGCGAGTTCGGAAGTAATCCTCAATGGCATGACCATTCACAACGGTTATACACGCAATAACTACTGGGTAGACCTAGCCGGTCAAGAGGCAAGCCTAACCCTTGCTGGAGTGGCAATTGCCTCGCAAAAGCAACACGTAGATAACTACAGCCGCATCGAACACAACGTACCCAACTGCCACAGCAACGAACTCTTTAAGTATGTTATCGACGACGACGCTCAAGGTGCATTCAGTGGCCGGATATACGTCAAACAAGATGCTCAAAAGACAGCTGCTTACCAAAGCAACAGGAACTTACTGCTTTCGGCCTCAGCAAAGATGTATTCTAAGCCACAGCTTGAGATCTATGCCGACGATGTGAAGTGCTCGCACGGAATGACTACCGGGCAGCTCGATGAAGAGGCTCTCTTCTACCTACGTCAGCGTGGTATCTCTCGCGAAGAAGCTAAACTCATGCTAAGCATCGCTTTTGCCGAAGATGTCTTGCAACTAGTTCATCTCGACGAACTACGAGAGCGACTACGCACTATTATCGAGCATCGCTTCCGTGGCAGCCAGCTTCATTGTGGTTCTTGCAATGCTTGCTATTAGCGCTGCCCTTGTTCAATGTTCTCTTGCGAGGGCATTGTATTAATAGTATCCCATCTAAAAGTAGGAGGCTGTATCGAAGTGCGATTTTCGATACAGCCTCCACTATTTCAAGGCAGAGACAATCAAAAAAGTGTATCGATTGCCTAAACTCCTTGACCCTTTAGACTCTAGGCCTTAGCTTTTACACTTTCTAATCAAAGCCTTGAAATGCAATTCACATCCCGACTCGGCCGAGTCGTTCAGATAAGAATCAATTATTTCAGATTGCAATTGCTCGCCGTATGCTTCTTCAACCATAACCCATTCGAGGGCAGCTTTTGCCAATAGTAATAGCGCGACTTCTACGTCTACCCCCCATGCAGGGAGATACTCGGCGCTATGACGCTGATCTTTTAGACACATATCTAAGGTGCCAATGCTTTCTCCAAAAGAATTTTCAGCAAAGAGGAGCTCCAGATCAAGCTTTGGATTGTTTGTCACCACCCAGGCAGCTAAGTCGGACGATACGGCATCAAACAAGGCCTCAGCCTCTTCATCTACGTATAGCATACTTGGATACTTGCCAATTACACCTACAGCATCGAAATAACTCTGCCAAGGGAAGTAGCCGATAATACGACCTATCCCCAGCCCTTTAGCTCGCAATTCATGCTCAGCAAATACGGCATCATCAGCCATCAACTCTGCATCACTACTCATCTCTTTACTCATTTTTTACTGATATATGTATATATCGGATAGTGATCCGACGATTTAATAGAGGCATCGACTTTGGCATTATAAACCTCATAATTCGGTGACACAAAAATGTGGTCTATCCGCACGATAAAAGCTCCCCTATCAAAGGTGATTCCTGGTCCATAACCCGAATGCACATAAGCATCTTTAAGCATTGTTCGCATCGATTGAGTAGCATACGAAATTGGAGTATCGTTAAAGTCGCCACATACCAATATCCGTTGCTCCTCGGCATGTTCTATATACGCCTTCACTTTTTCGATTTGCTTGGCACGTCTCACATAGGCAGGCCCCAACTTGGCGGTCATCTTCGATCGCAAACTTGTAGCATCGCCTTCGCGAGCCAACTTGAGGTATTCACGTCCATCATCCATCGTTAGCCTGAAGCTCTCAAGGTGGTTATTTATTAGAAGTACGTTTTCGTCATCTATCCTCAGCGTATATGCCATCGAACCATTGAATGCCGAATTGTAATCGACTGCTTGTGCAGACAAGATGGGGTATTTCGACAAGAGCATCAGGCTACTCCCTTTATCTCCTTGCGCCTGGCCGTGATGAACATACTTATACTCCGAGAGATAAGACCTCAGCACCTCCATCGACACGTATTTAGACCCCTTTTTGCTCAAGGCAGCTTCTTGCAAACATACGATATCGGCATCGCTGCCCTTGATGTATTTGAGTATCGAATTGGGCTCTGTAGCACTGTGCTTCTCAAAGTTAAAGCCCATAACGTTGTAACTAAGCAACTTAATTCGATTTGCTGGCAAATCGGACTCGAGGCTAGGTTTATGCAATGGCAGATAGGTGCTCATTGCCGACCATGTGATTAGGAAAACAAGCAAATTTGCAAAGAAGTAAATCCAGCGCGTGCGCAGCAACCAAAAAAGCGTCATGCATAGCTGCACGAAGAAAAAGAGCGGAAAGAATAGGCCGAAATAGGCCGCATAAACATGCTTCTCGGGCGATATCCTGCCAGAGAATGCACTCAGCAAATAGGCAGCAGTTATGAGTACATTTATGATGATAAACAACGTATTAAAAGCGATGTACCAAGGTCTGATCGGTTTTTCTTTCATATAAGTATCAATTGCTTAGGATACAGGTGGAAGCTCATAGAGCTAATTCATTTTCGTTTTGCTAAAAAACAGTTTGCGCTCTTCGGCACTTAGCGATTCATAGCCCGAGATTCTGATCTTTGCCAAGATTGCATCCATTTCTTCTTGTTCTGGATTTGTTTTCTTGCTTTCGGTTTCGGCCTTATTCTGAGTATCGGTCTTAGAATTTTTGGCATCGAATAGCCCATCCTTTTGAGTATTTCTGGCACGCTTCAAGAACTGGCTCAAATGATCTACGAGGCGTCTATACAGGTTGACCAAAGAATCAATCCCTTGCTGCAAGGGCCAGCTAATATCCTTGGCACGATGCAAGAAAAAAGCAAAGGTAAAACCAAGAAGAGCACCTGCTATATGGGCAATATGTCCTCCGTAATTACTCCCTCCCAAGAGTATCAGATCTAAAAAGAAGAGCAATAGTGCTAGATAGTAGAGCTTGATACGCCCTATAATAGCTAGCTCTACCGACTCGTGACGTGCATAGAACGATATCCCAAAGACTATAGCCATGACGGCAGCAGACGAGCCCATTAGAGGCAGTGGCAAAGAGCCTGGCGAAAAGCGAAGTATCACTAGAGAAAGCAAAAGGTAAAGTATGGCACCAGCCCAACCACCCATCAAAAACAGGCTTAATAGGCGTCGAGGATTTTGGTAACGCAAAAACACCCTACCGAAGTAATATAGCCATAGCATATTGAATAGCAAATGAAATACATCGCTATGCACCCACATGTATGTAAGAAGCGTCCATGGCCGATGCAATAGCTCGTAGGGATCTGGACTAAAACTCAGTAGCTGCTGAAAGAGATAGGGATAGAAGCCAAAGACTCTGAGCAAAAGCTGAAGTAGCCACAGCAAGCAGCTACTAACAATGCCAATGCCCATGATGCGCACAAGCATATCGGCATGAGCCCAACGAAGTCTTAGGCTCTTAAAGATGTGGTCCATGGATGCTACCTCGCTTTCGCCAGAAAAGGATCAGGATGATCCCTCCAAGCATTCCACCTAAGTGTGCAAAGTGAGCTACATTGCTGTCTGCTTCCGTAGGTGCCACTCCCAGAAACAACTCTACCAAGCCATAGAATATAACGAAGTACTTCGCTTTGATGGGAATGGGGATGAACATAAGAAAGATGGGCGCATTGGGAAACAACACACCAAATGCCAAGAGCAAGCCAAAAACAGCGCCAGAGGCCCCTATCGTAACGGGCATATTAAGCAATTGAGCCTTAGAGATAAGCGTACCATTTGACATCTGCATAAAGTCGTGAGCAGAATTGGCTAGGCTCATGAAATCGAAGGCCCATACAATTTCTTGCACCACGGCTGCCGCCAATCCACAAGTAATGTAGTAGATAAGATAGCGCTTGTATCCCCAATACTGCTCAATGATACGACCAAACATCCAGAGGGAAAACATATTGAAAAAGAGGTGCGTGAAGTTGGCATGCAAAAACATATAGCTAAAAAGCTGCAGCGGATTGAATGCATTGGCCTGGAAGTAGTGTAAACCCATGATCTCAACCAAATCGATTCCAAAGCGCTGTAAGGCATCTGTAGCCAACCACATTATTAAGTTGATGATCATAAGGTTGAGCGTGATTGGCGGTATGATATTGCTAATACCACCACGACTATCTATATTAAATATTCCCATTTCGTCTATTCTATTTTTTCTAATACAGCCTCCTATAAAGAGTTGCAGACAAGGAAGGCCTTATTTACAACGAACTCCCAAGCCAAAAACAAAGATAAAAATTTTATACCACCTAGCAGTCTGCCATTAGCCCAAGGACAAGAGATTCGTTGAGGGGTGACCAACAGTTGCCATCAAAGGCCTAATACCAACTGCCACCAGAGGGTCTATTGCTCTGCTCCCACTTAAGGTCTTGCAATAGCTGACTGCTCACAGACAAGGTGAAGTTATAGGATTTGTAAGGCCCCAATGGAATAAAATTCACCGAGATAGCCCAGCAGTGCATATTGCGTCGGAGGCTACAACTCAGTGCTGTTACCTTTTTAGCCTCGATATTGTAGTTGGCATTAAAGTTGAAACTCCAGTTGGGTGTTGGTTGTATAGAGCCATTAAATCCCAAGTTTTGGGTTGTTAGGTAGCGAAACTCCTTCTTATCAACATTGAAACTTCGAAGGTCGTAGGCCAAATTCCAAGAGTAGTTAAAGCTAAGGCTCCAAGGTATCTTAAACATGAAGTAACCATCCCTATCGAGGTTTGCATCTCGATCATTCTTGGCTGCAAAAAACGATTCGCTCGAGTTCGGATCCTCATCGTCTGCTTCATCCTGATCGCTGTTGCTCGGCCTCTCTTCCACACTTTCTTTCTTGCCAAACAAGCCAAGAAGTTTCCCCACAAATTCATTGTTGAATGTATAGCTAAATGAGGTGCCTGTACGCATCAGCCTACCAAATCCTTTGCCACTTTTTAGCCTTAGCCTATCTACTTTAAATGGATGAATCGCACCACTTTCGTCTGTTGTATAATCATAGCAATAGGGGTCGAAAAGTGCATTGAGCCTGATAGCAAGTTGTGGTGTAAATCTAAGCGAGAGCGTTGTACTTATATCCGACCAACGCATGGAGTCGGCTACCATGTTGTAGCTCGTGTTGACGCTCAATTGATCGATCAAACTAATCTTGCGTGTACCAACAGAATCTTTCGTCGATCGAATTTTCGCCTCTAAATTATTGTCCAAGCCTATGGTTACAGAACCCGATTTTCCTATCGGCGGAGCTCCAAAAGGCTGTCCCGAGTAGGGAGAATAGACTAAATGACGAATATTTCCATTGGAATCTGTAGCCTCCAAATGCTCCCAAAAGCCGTAGCCAGGTGCGCCAAAGTCTGGTTTGTATCCAAATGACACAGTAGGTGTAATTCGATGCCTAATCATCTGTAGGCGATCGCCAAATCGGAAAAAGCCTATCGGCTTAAACATCCCATAGAGTGTAGTCGAAAAGGCAGCCGAAAAGTCGTAGTTGTACAAGCGTTTGAATCCATATGTTGTATCACTCACAGCAAAGTTATTCTGTTCGGCATTCCAAGCCTGTTTGACACCCTTGCTGTACCAAGTTTCGCGATAGTTGGCGTTAAGAGTTAGCTTGATATTGTCAAATAGGTTGAAGGTCGATCCCAATCTAACGTCGTGATTGACACCATTCTTCCAGTCTCTCACCAAATTGCTTTTTAGCAACATATCATTTTTGGCATAGAGCGAATTGCGCATCTGCATCGAGTATCCGAGGCTCAATCGTTCATACCAACGCTCTGGCCCCACCCTTTTCTTTCTTTTGAGTGGATAGAGTGTAGTCATACTTAGGTTTAGGTTGGGCAGGTTGACGTGTACGGTCGAGTCGCGCATATTCTGCGTAATATCTGCACTCCCAGTGAGCCTGAATGGTGTGCCAAGGAAGTTTCTAGTAAAACTGACGTTTGAGCTTCGAGTCGATTGCCCCGAGGTATTCATATCGTAGTGCGTATCTATAGAGTTCATGTAGTACGACATGGAGCTATAGTTTACGTTTGCCGAGAAGTTGAAAAGCGGGTTCGACTTGGGGTCTTGCTGGTGACTCCATTGGATGTTGAGGTTCGAGGCAGCAGTGTAATTTCCAGTAATTTTCTTATCGCCTTGTACCGTTTTCAAAAACTCGGCTCTCAGACTACCATTGTATTTATAGCGTTTGCGATATTTCGACTCGGCAGATATCCCCCACGATCCCAATGAATAAAAGTCGCCCCGCAGAGCCAAATCGACATAATCATTGAAAGCAAAGTAGTAACCACCCTTACGCAAATAGAATCCTAAGCGGCTATCCTCGCCATAGGATGGCATGAGTACACCCGACGAATACTTTTTCGAAAAAGGGAAAAAACCAAAAGGCAAGCCAATCGGCAGTGGCACATCGGCTATTACTAAGTTGACTGGCCCCGTTACGATACTCTCTTCTGCACGCACTTTGGCCTTGGTCATATTGATATAGAAGTGTGGGTGATCGTGGTCGCTACAGGTAGTGTACTTTCCGCCACGCATAAACATCTCATTGCCAGGCATTTTTTTGGTCTCACGTGCAGTAATATAGCCTTCACCTTGCTGCGTTACTACGCCATTGATATAGCCCTTGCCTGTTTTGAAGTTGTAGCGCATCATCTTAGCTTCGTACTTCTCCTGACCTTCTTGAAATACGGGGTAAGCCATACCTCTACCGACACTATCGAGCACATAATGCGAATAGACTGTGCTGCTATCCATATTCATGCGCATAAAGTTGGCACTTAGGCTACTCTCTTGATACTTCACATTGCTCTTGCCGAAGAGATAGGCTCTATTCTGCCCCAATAGCACCATAGAGTCTTCGGCTTCGTACTCAATTATATCTTCGAGCAAAAACTCATCCGAAGCCGATGCTCCGACAGTATCCGTCGGCACCGAGCGCAATGAATCCTTTGCTAGAGAGAGCGAATCGGAGGGTCTGCTACCCTTTGTAGGCAAGCTATCTCGCAAATAGCCATAAGACCTAGCCCCTACATTCAGATACGACTTTGCTGGTCTTGCATAGGTACTAAGTATGCAAAACAAAAGCAAAAATGGCACTATGGCTAGTTGCTTATTGCTCAATTTTCGACCAGGTCGTTTGGACTCACTCATGAAGTTAATACTACGAACTCGACAAAGGTACAAAGAAATCGTAGAAAGAGACCGATTGAAGCACTGCTAGGCATGCATTACAACGTCCGAGCTCGGATCTGCACTTCGTCCCAATTATTGCTGAGTTGCATAGATCCTGAGGTACCTTCCTAGGCTTCTATTTGCTTGGCAAGACTATAATGGCCTCAATTGCAGATCTCGGACAGCAAATGCTAAAGTATGGACTAGCTATGTGGCGCATAATTAATCGTAGCGTCGGTAGCCCCATTTGGTATAATAACGTTCCAAATCGCTCCGCTTCAAAAGCGAGCTCAAATTCGGAACTAGAAGCTAAGGATTCGAAGCTATTGCTCGGTACTAAAAAAACATAAGGAGTTTTGAAAAAAAGACCTTATGTTCTCAGAAAAAGACCTTATGTTTTGAAAAAATCATGGGATGATTATTGCCGAATCAAGGCTTGTTTTTTAGCCCCCCTCAAGGCACTATTTTCATATCTCACAGATAGCCAACTCATTGCATAAATCCGTTATTTCCACCCAACTACTCCATCGTACGCAAATAACGCAAGGAAACAGCACTTTTTGAGTGATTTCATCGTAGCACCGACTCTCGTTTAGTACATTTCCATACCATCATCAAGTTATAACCTTTGCATCCACATGAAATAGCATCATAGAGCCAGCTCCCTAATTAGGGCTAATAGAATTGAAAAAAGGATCTTAGAAATGAACCTGGAAACGAACCCTCAGCCCCCAGTTTTTTGCATCCTCAAGCTTAGGTCTAATGCGATGGAAAAGCTCTACACGAAATAGGCGCAAAATATTTTCCAATCCTACACTTCCCTCCAAATAGAGCGTATTGACTGCAGGGTTTATACCTTCGTCGAGCACAAAGGTACCGGACTGCCCCAGGGCATTACGCCCAGAAAGAGCTCCCCAAAAACCATGTATTGAAACAATTTCGCGCAAGCCTAAGTGCTTAATAAGTGGTACACGATTTAAGACTAAACCTCCCATATGATAGCTTGCATGCCAGCTCAGATATCTATCGGCAATGAACTCGAGAGGCTTCATCAGATGGAAAGCATTGCTTTTGATAATAAAGCCATCGACTGCTCGGGGTATTTCAAGAAGAGGATATGGCGCTCTTGTCCATACAGCTCCAGCCTCGGCCGAGAGCGAAAGCATACCCATAGCCGAGAGCCAAAGCCTATGACGTATGCCAAAGCTACTACGCTGATAGCTATAGTCGCTTCCCAATACACCATCGAAAGCCATACGATGCTCCAATTCGATTACGGGGGCACGATTGAGCAATCGAGATGTAGCTCCTCCAGAGGATCGCTCATAGACGGGAGTGCGATTGGCTTCGAAGCGTAGGTGAATGCCAAATTCACTCAGCCTGTATGCATTTAACGGATGCTCTGTGCCATCTGCAGCATACTGTATGTACTGCAAGCTGCCCATTGGGCTATCTTTCTTGCGACTAATCCACACACGTGAAGTGAGCGATCTATTCCAATCTCGTTCGTAGCTTAGCTTATACTCTTGGATAAGGCTGCGCTTGTCACTACTCGAATTGCCTAATAGTGAAAAAAGATGATCCTTGTATAAAGGGTTAACAAGCTGCCCTGGCACAAATAGATCTCTGTATGTCTCTAAACTTATTGCATTGCGTGGAAATTCCTCGGCATACTTTAGTTTTGGTCTAAAAGAATAGACCAGTCGGCCCATCCACTTCCAGCGTTTATCTTTGCTTCCGTACGCAAGATAGCCCTGGGCAAAAAGCTGTGGATGCAACTTAGCCAAAGTCATCCCCCCAATACGAAAACGCATGCCCTCTACCCCATTGGCAGAAAGCAGCGAATAAACAGGTCCAAGATCGAAGTAAGGCTTCGCATCCCGCCCTACTTGAATAGGCAGACTAAGGTAGCCAGTACTGAGCACTTTGGCAAAGACATTGGCAGCATTGTAGGTATTGTCACGCCTCAGATAATCCATCATATCCAATAGTCTATAAGCACGAGTGGGAAGTACCTCGGGGCGAATCCGATCCCAATAGCCTCTGCTTCCACGAGCTGGCTTCGTCATCAACAAAGGAGCTATGTCTTTCAACTCCTGAGCATAAACCGAGCTCAAACTATCACTTACCCGAGCGAGTTGAGCAAGCTGATGCTTCGTAAAGACCCGACTCTGCTCCACTTCCATACCTTGAGGCAAAAAGCTTGCAATGGAGATACGGGCATTGAAATCTTGACGCTTCAGCACATTGAGTTGGCGAAGCGCTGTGCCAACTTCATTATAGACTGGAACTGATTGGAAGTCTTGAACAATCCGCATCCGATCAATCCAGTTTAGATTAATTTGCTGTGGTAGATTCATGGCAATTCTACGCAGTGCAAAGGTCTCGCTATCGATGAAGATACGCCCCTCGAGTGCAATACTTTGTTTATTGAAAGGGGTAAAATCCAACTCGATACAGCTTCTGCCTTCTATCATGACCGTATCGCGAATGAAATATTTGTAGAACGACACGGCAAACACAGAGCTGAGTGGGCTTGGGAAGCGATTGTGCAGGAGGGGGATGTCATTGTCGTAAATATCAATCGGGCGAAACAGCTCTTCGATATTGGCAGTGATCAAGCCTTCGTCTAGGCGCTCCTCCACACCATCGAGGCGCTTGGCATTGGTGACAACAAGCTCTGAGCTACCGGGACGCTTCACTACAGTACCAGCGGTTTCTCGAAGTGAAAGCGGAAGTATGAACTTGCCTGTAAGTGCCGAGATATCAATCCAAGGCCGCAACTCCTTATCGCTCAAATGCAAATAGCCTTTATCTGGACGGACAGCATCGTCGGAAATTAGCAAACGTTCGTAGCTATCGTAGCTGTAGCTATTAAGCGACTCAATTCGATTGCTATCTTTGGCGGCAATCACTCTACGTATAAGGTCTACAGCGGGATTATTTCGGCGGCTATAACGCTTCCGCTTGGCAGTTACCACCACGCTACTAAGCTCCACATCGGAGGGAGACATCAATAGGCGTTCTAAACGTAACGAATGGACCCCCTCTGGCAATACCACCCTAAGCGTATCGTAGCCAACACTCGTAATAGTAAGCGATCGCTGACCCTCTGGCGAAGAAATCTCGAAGTAACCACTCGCATTGCTGGTCGTGCCGTTGCCACTATACTTATCGAAGAAAATATGCGCAAAAGAAATGGGCACACGCGATAAAGAATCGACCAATATAGCACTAAAATGCGTATGTTGCTGAGCCTGCGCACAAAGGGGCAGGAGTAGAATAAAAAAAGCAAACAATCTGCGAATATGAGCCAAGTTCTTTATCGAATTCATTATCTAAGCCGTGAAATCCATAAGACCCTCTAATTATGCCTCGTCACTGACCTAAGAAACAGTTCATGAGGACTAAACGCGGGTATCTACAAAGATAGTTTTTTTCACACATAAGAGTGTCTATCACGCAAGTCTTTTTCCAAGATCTCCGATAGAGGTATAATAATGGGAGCAAATAGCACGTTTCTTCCCTGAACTATGCCAATAAATGCGTATTTTTGGCGAAACTAAAGAACAAAATGAACACATTAGACAAATATCGCTCTCTAACAGAGCACGAAATCCAAATCCTTATCTCCAACACTTGCAATTCGGATAGCTGGGAAACAATTTATGTAAGTAATGACTTTGATCCAAGTAGATGTAAAAATACAGTCTTCTCTGGTGATGTATATATAGGTAGTCAAAAAGGATACTGCGTTCAAGACTGCGGCCTTAAGCTCCCAACAGGGATTAGCAATGCTCGAATCCACAACTGCCAGATTGGAGATGAAGTTCTCATCAACAATGTACACAGCTATATTGCGAACTACCGAATAGGCTCCCACACACGTATCGAAAACGTAGATACAATAGCAGTAATCCAGTCAAGCAGCTTTGGCAATGGCACTACAGTATCCGTTTTGAATGAAACTGGTGGCAGAGAGGTTCTTATCACAGACTTACTGACTGCACAATCGGCCTATATGATGGCGATGTACAGACACGATGCTCTACTTACGAAACGACTGAAAGAAATCTCCCAAGCATATGCAGATAGTGTAGAGTCGAACGTTGGCAGCATTGGCGAACATGTTACCATTACTGGCACAAACGTGATAGAAGATGTAAAAATTGGCGATGCAGCCGTCATACGTGGAGCCACATATTTAAAAAACGGCAGCATAAATAGCAATCACGAAGCCCCCGTAAAGGTAGGATTCAATGTAGTCTGTCGTGACTTTATCATGTCGTCGGGATCGAGTGTCTTAGACGGCAGTACAGTTTCTCACTGCTTCCTGGGACAAGGCACACACCTAAGTCACTTGTTCTCGGCTCACGACTCGCTATTCTTCGCCAATTGCCGAGGAGAAAACGGTGAGGCCTGTGCCGTATTTGCAGGTCCATACACCGTTACGATGCACAAGTCGAGTCTACTGATTGCTGGTTTATTTTCTTTCCTCAATGCAGGTAGTGGATCCAACCAAAGCAATCACCTTTATAAGCTGGGGCCTATTCACCAAGGGGTAGTAGAGCGAGGCTCTAAAACAACCAGCGACTCCTATATATTGTGGCCATCAAAAGTGGGTCCATTTACATTAGTAATGGGTAGACATGTACATAATATTGATAGCTCTGCTTTTCCTTTCTCGTACTTAATAGAAGAAAACAACGAAACCCTACTGGTGCCAGGTGTTAACCTCAGAAGCGTAGGCACGATACGTGATGCCAAGAAATGGCCATCGCGCGATATGCGTACAGACCCCAATAAGCTCGACAACATCAACTTCAACCTACTTAGCCCATTTACAGTGGGAAAAATGCTTAGCGGCACAAAAAAGCTCCGCAAACTAAAGGACCTGCTAGGAAGCGAGGGAAAAACCTATGTCTATCACGACATGAAAATCCGATCTGGCGCACTCGAAAAGGGTCTGAAATATTATCGAATGGGTATCAACAAATTTATAGGCAACTCCATTATCAAACAACTCGAAAACTGTCCGTGCAATTCTGATGAAGAGGTAATAGAAGCGCTAAAACCGAAGCATCACGATGGCGACGGCAAGTGGGTAGATGTATGCGGAATGATTGCTCCGCTCAAGCAGATCGAGCTACTTATAGAAGATCTGAAGAGTGCCAAGATAAATGACCTCCACGCGTACAACGAACGCATGCAGCAAATTCACAATCGCTATTACGATCTCGAATGGTGCTGGGCATACAATACGCTACTAGACTGGTACAAATTGAAACCCGAAGATCTAAACCGCAGTATGGTAGCAAAGATTATCGAAGAGTGGATGGACTCGGTCATTACACTCGACAAACTACTCTATGACGATGCCAAAAAGGAATTTGAACTACACAGCCGTGTGGGATTTGGCATAGACCTACCTGGACAGCGCAAAAATGAGGACTTTGAAATGGTACGTGGCGACTTCGAAAACAACCCATTTGTAATGGATGTACTTGATCACATCAACAAAAAGAGAGCTCTCGGTATGGATATGCTTAAGCGATTGGAGCAAGCCTAAAAGCGACCTCATAACTAAACGCTTGCTTTGTCTCGCTATTTTTCCCAATTTTGTAGTCCAACAAGCTTTTATGTAAATGATCAGGAACAATATTACCAGACTTGTGCTACTAAGTTCGCTTTGCACTCTCATATTTTCATGCAACAACGTAACGAACAATAGCAGTGCAGCTCAAAACGAGCAAGAAACCGAAACTACAGAATCGGTCAAAAAGGAAACTATCTTTAACGCCGATAGTGCCTACTACAACATCGAAAAACAAGTGAGTTTCGGCCCCCGTGTACCAAATAGCGAGGGACATAAAGCTTGTGGCGATTGGCTAGTAAACCAGCTTAAAAGATACAACCTAGAAGTGCAAGAGCAAGCCATGAAGCTAAGGGCATATGATGGTACGATGCTCGATAGCAGAAACATCATAGCAAGCTATAAGCCTAACGCCCAACGCAGGCTACTGCTCTTCGCACATTGGGATACGCGCCCCATAGCCGACAACGATGCCAATGTATCTAAACGCACCGAGCCAATACTTGGTGCCGACGATGGTGCGAGTGGTGTGGGTGTTCTACTAGAGCTGGCACGTATTCTACAAGAGAAGCCTTTAGACTTAGGTCTAGACATCATCTTCTTCGATGCCGAAGACTATGGCAGTATGGGCAATGACGAATCTTGGTGTCTGGGCTCACAATACTGGGCCTTGAATCCTCATAAGCCAGACTACAAAGCCGAAGCTGGAATATTGCTCGATATGGTAGGCTCAAAAGATGCTACGTTCTACTGGGAATACTTTTCGAAGCGCTATGCCCCAGGCATACTCAATGCATTCTGGGATAAAGCAGGAAGCCTCGGCTACGGCAAGTTCTTCGTCAAAGCAGATGGAGGAGCTACTACCGACGACCATTTACCTGTGATACGAGATCGAAATATCCCTTGTATTGATATCATCAACTACAGTCCTCAAAACGAACATGGTTTCGGTAACTATTGGCATACCCACAACGATAATATGTCGATCATCGACAAGGAAACTCTACAAGCTGTAGGACACACTCTCGTAGAGTTTGTCTATTCATTCTAGCTGACTAATAAAAGCAGCTCTATAATAAACATGAATTAAGTAAAGTATGGCTAGCATTAACGACATACAACGAGAAATAGTGGCAGAGTTTAGCGGTTTTGACGACTGGATGGATCGCTACCAACTACTTATAGACATGGGCAACCTACTGCCCGAGCTCGAAGCCAAATACAAGGTTCCTGAAAATCTTATAGAGGGCTGTCAAAGCCGTGTATGGATTGCCGCAGAGCAGAGAGATGGCAAAGTGTACTATCGCGCCGATAGCGATGCACTCATTGTGAAAGGTATCGTGGCACTGCTTCTAAGAGTTTTTAACGAGCAGAGTGCCGAGGACATCCTCAATGCAGAGCTATTCTTCATCGACGAGCTTGGGCTCAGCCAGCACCTCTCTCCCACCCGCTCGAACGGACTTGCATCGATGCTCAAACAAATGAAGCTCTATGCCCTAGCCTTCAAGAGTATGAACTAAGAAGCAGGCTGCAGTACATTACTTTTCGATGAATCGAGTTCCTCGACCAATAACTGATGGGCTCATCTCTATACAACGAAGCAGATCGAGTAGGTTGTTAAACACTTGTCATGGATAGTTCATCTCCTATTTTTGTGTTTACCAACAATTCACGGAATAACGGAGGTCTTCAATCCCCTTGTAGAAAAAAAGTAAAGTTTAGGAAGCAAAACTTCTCCTCAAAAACCACCAATAAATCTAGGAGGCACTAATGCCAAAAGTGCCTCATTATAGAAAAAAAGGCGTCTACCAGAAAACCACGCCTAGCCCTTTTAGCATGACAATCTCAATTTTGAGACAGTGATACTTTGTTTGAACGTATAACATCCTTGACATGTTGTCGTGACAAGTTTATATGCATCCGTGTCAGATTAGCTTCCAAAAAAGTCTGAAGAGCTAATACTTGAAGTAGATGCATTCCCCCCCGCAACAGTATAAAGAGTTACAGAAGCTACTGTATAGCCATCATCACTATCTTCAAAAAACTGACTGCCATCAAACTCTGAAAAACTCACATCTGAATCAAAATAGCCAGTTCCTCCACAAGGATTATTGATAGTTGGGTTCCAATCATTTCCATAAAAAACTTTGATTCTATAGCTTCCTTGCGCAATCTGCTTGATGGTGAATGAAGAGCTTTTTTGGACATAATGATTTCGAATCGTCCGACCTAGATCAAGGCTATATAAGCAAATGATTGCATCGGAAGTCGAACCATTTTGAATAGTCAAAGTTGCATTTCCTCTAAAAACTCCATTGCCAAAACAATCATCAAAGGGAGAGCTACCATTAGAAAGTTGGTTCCCCTCATACTCACTTTTTGATTTTGCAGTTATCAGATTATCGCTATTAATATGACGATTAATGCTCGCTAAATCAATGTTAGATCTACTAGACGTACTGCTTAGTGCATTCGAATCTCTCTTGTTACATTCCGTAACAATTGTACTAAAGAGAACAGCTAGTCCAATAAGAGCAACAATTGTAACTAGCGACATACAGCCTTTTTCTTCTTTAATTTGCTTATACTATTATTTATCCTTCAAATATCTTTACAATAAAAATCAAGAACATCCAATATTGTTCCACATTCAAAAGCACACAAAACTAGCACTATTAAAACACCACAAATCTCTGTGTCAGACACTAAAATTAATCAAATTAAAATTCAGAACTACAAACATTGCTATTTATTAATATATCATAGACATTTATGTAAAGTATGGACATCAGCTCTCATCCGCGATAAAAAGGTCCTGAGAAACCAGAAACTACATGAACAATAAGAAAGCCCCACGCTACACGCAGCCATCCTCTGACTCATAGAATTATATTTCCTACTTGTAAAACTTCCCAAGTTTCACTCACGAATAAAGATAAGTAGCAGACACTACAATATGCAATATGAGCCACCACCAGAAAGATAGGGTGAACTTCTGACACAAAGATAACTAAATTTTGAAAAAACGACTCAGTTACTCTTATAAAATGTGGAATTGCACATTCCACCCTTAAGTGCAACACACGTTTACATCGTGTAATATAAAGACTTCAAACGGAGTTTTATATCCCAGTTTTTTTCTCGGTCTATGATTAAGTTTGTTTTCTATATGTTGGATTTCTACAGATGTTAGATTTTTAAAGGAAGATCGTTTAAGAATATATTGCCTAATAAGAGCATTTAGATGTTCAATGCGCGGTTTATCGCAAGAGCAGTATGGTTTAGCAAAATAGACAGGTATTTTCAGAGACCTTTCAATCTGTTTAAACTCGGCAAACTCAGTTCCATTATCAGTAGTAATCGAAAACAACTGCTTTCTTCTCGTCAAGTATTTCAGTCTTTTCTTTACGGCTCGAGCTAAGGGTTTAGCATGCTTGCCATTTAGTTTTTCGATGATGGCAAAATCACTTTTTCTATCGACAATCGTTAGTATAGTATCTCCTTTTGCTGGTCCAACAATTAGGTCCATTTCAAAGTCTCCTTGCCTTTCTTCCTTGTTGATAGCCTCGGGTCGTTCCGTAATTGATTTTCTTTTGGGCCACTCTACCTTGGAAGGCTTTGCTAACCGCTTCCTTCTATAACTTAAACCGTGTCGTGTATATTTTTAGAGTTCACCTCCATCCTTCTTATCTTGATGCAAGAACATGTATATGGAGCTCTTTCCCAACATTACTTTATTCTCCAACTTCCTGCGCCCACTAATCAACTCTGGAGACCAACCCTTCGAGCGAATAAGGTAGTCGATCTCCTGGCTCATTTTAGCAGTTAGCTTGCGCCTTTGAACCTCACCTCGCCATTGTTTTCGCTCCTGGCATAGGAAGGTGGCATAACGGTAGTTATAAGTGCGCTTCCCTTAATTTCGACTAAGTTCTCGAGATACGGTGCTTTTATGAACACCAATGGTATCGGCGATAAAAGTGCAGGTCTTACCTTGCTTGAGCAAACGATCAATTGTGTATCTTTGCTCTAGATTCAATTGTTTGTATGACATAGCAACACAAGTATAAGCTTTTGAATTTAGATCCCTTGAGGCCGCGGCCTCAAGGGATCGTTTTAACTATATTGTGTTGCACTTACGATTGGAAAGTTCAAACACCTATATAATTTAACACATACAACTTTTCAGATGCACATATTAACCAGCTCTGTTTGCCTGCAAAATTGGAGTCTAAAGGATCATCCTTTCTTGCAGACTTGCCCTAAACAGAACTGCCTTATTAGGCAAATTCTGCATGTCATACCTAAATTTCCCCTCCGATTTTCTTCAGATTCCAAATCACGATAGAAACTTATTAGTGTCCGCTAAAACTTTAAAGACACATGTTGACCTTTGCTTTTCTCAGATAGCCGATAAAACATTTGATCAGGGGGGGGGCTTGTCTAGCTAACACCTCCGTCTGAATAGGAGCTCAAATACGTTTAACGGAAACCAATAATAGAAACTCTTGTCTTTAACAAACATCGATGGGTATTGAAGCAGATGAGTGTATCGAAACAATGAAGTAAGGGATGCGATTTTGAGAAAAAAGTGAGCGAAAGATTTGGAGAAATGAAAATTTGCAGTACCTTTGCATCGCAATCGCG
>CAZHWP010000009.1:14096-56130 GCA_964535945.1 uncultured Porphyromonas sp. | reverse complement strand
CCTGGGGCTAGAAACGGAAAGCATCCCCGCTGGGGATTTATTGCTTACGCCAGATAATAATAATGTGTGTCATCGAGGGGATGAGCTGCTGGCATTGCGATTGTGAGGGACGCCCACTTGAGGGGCGCCCCTACATGCTTGATGGCGTTGTATAGCATTTCGCTGGGATTTGCAATCCCAGCCTACACGTAATACAATCCTGCGAAAGCTCTTTTTCATTGCTAGCCCACACGGCACGCTCGGGCTCACCTTCAAGTGGATGCTCCGAGAGCGCTAACTGGTTTATGTGCAAAGTATTTAGTACTTTAGCCCTATGATAACTAACGATATGATCAAAGAGAGCTTTATCCATCAGACGATGATGGTAAATCTCCCAACTATCTACTACGAGCAGAGCAAGGCCGCAAAGGCCTTGCTCAAGCCCGATACTGGCAGGCTGATGGATCTACTCGATCGTGAGCCTGTGCATACAGCCGAAGAGGGCAAACGCTATGTGATGCCCACGCTGCAATACTTGCGCTTCTTGGATATTCTATACAGCCCAAAATCGAGAGGCAAGAACAAGATGAATACTAAAAGACATGCCTATAATCGTGTCTTACTTTACAACAAGCCTACGTGGGGTATAGTCTTCAAAGAGATCCGTCCCTACCTGCGCTATGGCTTTACGAAGGATATCCAAAATACGCTGCGAGGTCAACTCGAAGAATCACTCAAAAACGAATGGTAGAATGAAAACTGATAATACACCCAAAACTAATAAGATGTCGCCAGTATCATCACTCGTGGTAATTATATTAACCGCCATTGTTTTTATAGCGATTATCGCTGGCGTCTACTTTATCTTAGAGAACTTTGCGATGTTCTTGATTCTTTTATGGTATGTAGGAGGCCCTATTTTTCTGTTAGCTTGCTTGATCTATGCAATTAGAGAAGGGACAAAAATTTATCGAACATAGGTTAATCAACAGTTCCTTACACAACCCCTGATGCGTGTCCTTTGCATCAGGGGTTTTTTTGTGGACATTTGCGTCAATTGACGGACGTATTTCCGTCAATTGACTGAATCATTTCCGTCAATTGACGGAAACGATTCCGCACACACACAAATAAAAGAATTAGATAGGATGGCAAAGAACCTAACAGAAGATGAGATAAAGATGATTGTCTCAGTAGAATCGACCGAAGCTCAGCAGCAACTCTTTAAACTTTCGGAAGCACATTTCGTTGCGGAATCATCGTCCGCCGTAGGGGCGCCCATCAAGTGGGCGTCCCATCGTCTGCTAGGAATCCCTGTAGGGGATGATTTTTGTTTCTAGCCCCACGATGTTCTAGCGCCCTAGCGCTAGATTCGTGGGGTAATGCATGGCCGATGTTACACCCCCCGCCCCCTTTTCCGCCCCGCGCCGTCGGCACGGGGCGGAAAAGGGGGCGGGGGGAATGGGTGCGTGCCTTTCGTACCCCAGGAAGGCAAATCGGCTTCGCCTCCTTGCCGTATCCTGGGGCTAGAAACGGAAAGCATCCCCGCTGGGGATTTATTGCTTACGCCCTATTATATGGTATATGATCTGATTGGGGTGGGGACGCCCACTTGAGGGGCGCCCCTACGATCTGATGGCTTTGTGTTTGTGCTGGAGGGATGCTATCGGGGGAATTGGGATTTGTTGTGTCGCTGGGATTTGCAATCCCAGCCTACACGAAATACAATCCTGCGAAAGCTCTTTTTCATTGCTGCTCTGCAGGCAATGATAGGCTAAGAAATACAAAAACCGTATCTTTGCGAGAAATCTTCTGCCAAAAGCTCGGGCCAGCTATCCTTGCACAACAAATAACAAGGTGCCATCTATGCTATGCCCCGAAGCTTTTTTGCAGTAACAAACAGACATAAAACGCATGGATTGGAAACGTTTTTCCTTACTCAACAACGTCTTTGGCTGGCTGAGCTTTGTGATAGCAGCCATTGTATATTTATTGACTATAGAGCCCTCGGCAAGCCTTTGGGACTGCGCCGAATTTATCGTGGCTGCAAACAAGCTGGAAGTGGGACACCCACCAGGAGCACCCTTCTTTATGCTGGTTTACAACCTCGTGTCGCATTTTGCTTCCGATCCTATACAAATTGGCTGGTGGACCAATGCCCTCAGTGCTATACTGAGTGCTTTGACCATACTCTTCCTATTTTGGACCATCACCCTTATCATGCTGCGCATACTGCTTCCGATCAAGCGAGGCGAAGCTCACGGCGAAGCCAATAAGAGTAGCATAAGCCTATCGCAGGCCGTAATCATATTAGGCTCGGGGATGGTAGGTGCACTGGTTTACACCTTTAGCGATACATTTTGGTATAGTGCTGTAGAGGCCGAGGTCTACGCTTTTAGCTCGCTCTTTACGGCAGTGGTTTTCTGGCTTATGCTCAAGTGGGAGCAACGAGCCGACAATGAGCGTAGCGACCGCTGGCTGATCCTTATTGCATACCTCATGGGGCTCAGCATCGGGGTGCACTTGCTCAACCTGCTTTGCATCCCTGCGATGGCACTGATATATTATTACCGCCGTGCCAAGAAGCCTACAGTAAAAGGGGCCTTCGCTGCCTTGCTAGCTTCCTTCGCTCTGATAGTAGTGATGATGTATGGCGTAGTGCAAGGCTTGGTAAAGATGGCGGGGCGCTTCGATTTCTTCGCTGTAAACAGCCTAGGCATGAGCTTCAACTCGGGGCTATACATCTATCTGGCTCTGCTGATATTGGTACTGGTATGGGGTATGTACGAAACCTTCCTATCGAGCCAAGGTGCCAAAAAGCATGACCTACGCTCACGTATCGGCTTTTTCTTGGGTGTAGTGCTTATGGGTATCCCCTTTATAGGTAGTGGTATCTGGCTAGGCATCATACTGACTATTGTACTGGCCTTGGTACTCTACTACTTCAAGAATATCAATATGCATCTGCTGCACATGATGCAGAGCTGCCTGCTTGTAATCCTCGTCGGCTACTCCTCTTATGGACTTATCTTGCTGCGTGCAGGAGCCGACACACCGATGAACCAAAACGCTCCGAGCAACGCCTTCTCGATGCGTAGCTATCTGGCACGCGAGCAGTATGGCTCGGTGCCACTCCTTTATGGTCCAAGCTTTGCTTCGCAGCCTATTGCCCTCAAAGAGACTACGCCCGTAGTAGGAGCAAGCCCCAAAAGCAGCCCAGAGGAGAAAGACCGCTACGAAACGCTCTATACAAATACAGACTATGACTATGCCGATGGCGAGAAGATGCTCTTCCCTCGCATACATAGCAACCAACACGTACAAGCATATAACCTCTGGATGAATAGAGAGCCAAACGATATGTCGAGGCCCAGCTTTGCCGATAACATCTCGTTCTTCTTTAAGTATCAGGTCAACTATATGTATTGGCGCTATTTCTTGTGGAACTTTGCTGGCAGACAAAACGACATCCAAGGTGATGGCGGTCTGCTACGTGGCAATGCCATCACGGGGATACCTATTGTAGATAAACTGCTTATAGGCCCGAGCGATGAGATGCCAGATATGCTTGCCAAAAACAAGGGAAGGAACGTCTATTTCCTCTTGCCTTTGCTATTAGGACTGATAGGTATCGCTTATCAGCTGATCAAAGGCGATAGAGGGGTGCAAAATTTCTGGATCATCTTCTTCCTATTCTTTATGACGGGGCTGGCTATCGTGCTATACGTAAACCAAACGCCCAATCAGCCACGCGAACGTGACTACTCCTATGCGGGTTCGTTTTATGCCTTTAGCATCTGGGTTGGTATAGGTGTGGCTGGCTTGGCTGCTCTGCTCCAAAGAGTAAAACTAAAAGAAGAGCTCTCGGCGATGCTCGCTGCTGGTTTTGCATTGCTTATCCCCATCCAGATGGCGAGCCAAAATTGGGACGACCACGACCGATCGGGACGCTCCGTAGCTAGTGCCTTTGGCAATAACTACCTCGAGAGTTGCGACCCTAATGCCATTATATTCACCTTTGGCGATAACGACACCTTCCCGCTTTGGTATGCACAAGAGGTGGAAGGTGTGCGCCCAGATATCCGTGTCTGCAACCAAGGCTACCTAGGGGCAGACTGGTACATCCGCTCGATGCAACGCCAGGCCTATGAGTCGGCACCGCTCGATCTGGAGTACATGAACGATGCATTTATACGAAAGAATATCTTTGTGCGAATTGAACCCAATCTGGCCTTCCAAGCAGCTTCGCAAGCTGGGCTCGACGCAAGCTCTATTGCATCGCTACCCGATGGTAGCTTGGCAATGGGCATCAGGGATGCTCTCCGCATAGCGACCCTGCCTGTGAAGTATGGCGAGGGTGTGATGCCCATCGAGCGACTGATTATTCCACTCGATAGTGCAGCTATTCAAGAGGTCTATGGCAAGCCTTTACAGGGTGAGATGCCCCGCTTCTGGGATATCTCTATTGCAGACAAACGCTTGCTCTCGCTAGCCGATCTGGCTATGCTCAATCTGATAGCAAATGTCAACAATGGCAGACCCATCTACTGGGCTATTACATCGCCAGCCAATGTGTTTAATGGCATTCAAAACTATTTTACACAGACTGGTATGGCCAATCGCTTATCGCCTATACCCAATAGCCAGATGGGCGGCCATATAGATGTAGAACGGATGTACACGAACGTAATGGAGAAGTTTCGCTGGGGTGGATTGGAAAATCCAAAGGTCTATCTCGACGAGAATATCCGCAACGCTGCACAGACCTACCGCTCTGCTATCTTTGCACCTTTGGCCGATGCCTTGATGGAGAAGGGCGACACCGTACGAGCACGCAAAGTGCTGGCTCGCTGCCTAGAGGTAATCAGCCCCGAAGCTGCTCCCTACGATAGGAGTAGCCTCAACTTGGCTCAGTCGCTCTACTTGGCAGGCATGCAAGCCGAGGCCGATGCCGTACTCGAAGCCGTTGCACGCTCGAGCATGCGCTCGCTCAATTGGTTCTTCAGACTATCGCAAGGAAGACTCGCTCAGCTATGGGTAGATGGTGAAGTAGATATGGAAATGACTACGGCTATCACAGCAGTTACCCTTTCGATGCGTCATAATAGTAAGGTGATCGAAGATATCATACCCAAGCTGGAAGGTTACAGACGCATCCTTTATGGCAACGAAAGCGAAGCGGCAGAGCCACAGCCTCAAGCGGAACCAGGAGCTGAAGCAGAGCCCTCTCCCGCAGCAGATTAAGCCCCCACGACTGCCCTATATAGCCTGTGATAGAAAGACTGCTTTGCCGTGTACCCCTTTGGTATAGAGCTCTATTCCCTGGAGCCACTTGGCGCATTCCGTCCAAGAATGCCAAGAGTGTGTACCTCTGCTTCGACGATGGCCCCATCCCCGAGATTACGCCTTGGGTACTCGACAAGCTCGACGAACTGGGTGTGAAGGCAACATTCTTCTGCGTGGCAGACAATGTGAGGCGCAAGCCCGAGCTCTTTCTTGAAATCAAGAATCGGGGGCACCAAGTAGGCAATCACACCTTTCATCATCTGCAGGGCTTATACACCCGAAGCAAAAACTACCTGAAAGATGTGATGGAAGCAGACGAGCTGATCCACAGTCGCTACTTTAGACCACCGCATGGACATATGCGTCTGAAACAAGTGATCGAACTGAGCCACCACTTCGACCTCATTATGTGGGATGTCATCACACGCGACTACAACGCTCGCTTAGACCCCGAGACAGTTTTTAGCTACGTAGAGAAATATGTACGCAATGGCTCTATAATCACTTTTCACGACTCGGTAAAGGCTTTCAAAAACATGCGAATCGCCATGCCAAAATCGGTCGAGTGGCTACTCGAGCAAGGCTACCAATTCAAACGAATAGGCGACCCAGCCGACTAATCACGTCGAAAATATGACCGAGCAGCCAAGTGCACGTATCGTGCAGAGTGAAGACGGCTCGCATACGCTCTACTCGGAGCGTAGTGCCCAACACTACCATTCGATCCATGGAGCATTGAGCGAAAGCCTGCACATCTTTATCGAAACGGCCTATAGACACCGACTCCTTTGGGCTGAGCCTCAAGACGAATTGTGCATTTTCGAACTCGGCTTCGGCTCGGGGCTTAACGCTTTGCTCACACTTGGAGAGCAGCTCTGCAAGCCGTATGGCTCGATCAAGTACTATAGCGTCGAGGCCTACCCCCTAGAAGAGGAGATCTACTCGCAACTACAGTTCAACTCGGGCATTGAGGGCGAGTATGAGTGGCTTATGAAGCTGCATCGGGCTGCTTGGGATCGCGATGTAGAGATCTGCCCTGGCTTTGTATTGCACAAAATAGCTGCCGACTTTAGCAAGATGGCTATCCCACAAGGCATCGACATATGTTATTTCGATGCATTCTCGCCCGAGGCTCAACCCGAGCTATGGAGCGCCGAAGCCTTCGAAGCTCTAGCGCAGGCCATGAATCGTAAGGCTGTGCTAAGTACCTACTCGGCCAAAGGGGAGGTGAGACGTAGGATGCAAGCGGCAGGCCTGAGGGTAGAGCGTCTGCCTGGCCCCCTAGGGAAACGTCATATACTAAGAGCCAGCAAAGAAATTTAGCCGAACATTTATTCTATTACTTTGTTTTATTGGAGTAGAGAGTGCAGACTAAACAAGCTCTCCTTAATCAATCAAAACAAATATGGCAACAGTAACATTAAACGGACAATTAGTTATCAATAGTAATGGCGAAATGCCTCAGGTAGGCAGCATGGCACCAGACTTCTGCTTCGTAAAAAACGATCTGAGCGAAATGTGGCTCAAGGAACTCAAAGGCAAGCGTGTAGTACTCAATATCTTCCCTAGCTTAGACACAGGTGTATGTGCAGCAAGTGTACGTCGCTTCAACCAAGAAGCAGCCAATCTGCAAAACACGGTGGTGCTATGCGTATCGAAAGACCTTCCATTCGCCCAAAGTCGCTTCTGTGGAGCCGAAGGTATTGATAAGGTAGAGACCGTCTCGACCTTCCGCTGCGATTGCTTCGAAAAAGGCTACGGTCTGCTGATGGCAGATGGCCCACTGAAAGGCTTGCTGATGCGCTCGATAGTGGTAATCGACGAAGAGGGCAAAGTAGTACATACAGAATTGGTACCTGAGGTTACTCAGGAGCCGGACTATGAAGCCGCACTAGCAGCTCTCAAGTAGAGGCTTTGAATAATTGCGACTTCCTGCGTTATTATCGGGATGCGGACTTAGTCATTTACAAAAGTAAATTCCTAGCGTCCTTACCCTCAATGCCTTGGAATTCATCAATTCTTCAAATCCTCGGAAGCGATGCTTCGCAAGAGACTTCTTCCAAAGCTCTCAAGTAGAGGCTTTGTATAATTGCGACTTCCTGCGTTATTATCGGGATGCGGACTCAGTCATTTACAAAAGTAAATTCATAGCGTCCTTACCAGGGAACAGCACCTCTCTTCGTTCGGAGGCTTATCCCTGGGCTATACAGAAGCGAATCCCTTGCAGGGATTTGGCTAACGCAAGAATGCCAGATCGTAGATCGATGAAACCGACTTCTCCTCGAAGTATAATTCAAATCAATAATCTAGGCTTCTATTCTAATTGTGAGATACAGAAATGAATCGAATGTACTTACCCTTAGACGAAGTATGAACGATCTATTTTGCCGACAAAGGAGTGGAGTCATTCACTTTTTTGTCGGCAAATTGCTATCAACCCGTCAATTATTATTAAATTTGGTAGGCGATTGAGCTTTTTCGGCTCTCTGAGTCCAAAGAAAGTGAAAAAGATCGCCCCCATCAAGATTTTCGTTTAACCCTTAATCATGAATAAAAATGGCAAATTACAAAGTAATCGAAGTAGAAGGTATAGGTGAAGCTTACGCAGCTAAGCTAAATGCAGCAGGGATCAATAATACGGACCAACTGCTCGAAGCCACGCGCACGAAAGCAATGCGTGCTGCACTGGCAGAGAAGAGTGGAATCGAAGAGAAGCGCATCCTGAAGTTTGCAAATATGGTAGACCTATTCCGCATCAAGGGTGTAGGCTCTGAGTATGCCGAACTGCTCGAAGTGGCAGGTGTAGATACGGTAGTAGAGCTTGCAACACGCAGAGCAGACAACCTCACTGCAAAGATGGCAGAAGTGAATGCCGAAAAGAATTTGGTACGCAGCCTACCTTCCCAAACTATGGTTGAAGGTTGGATCGCTCAGGCCAAGGAGCTCCCTCGCATGCTCGAATACTAAACGACAAGCCTATTTTCATAGAGCCCTACTCACAGATCTATCGTGTAGGTAGAGCCCGAAATCTTAAGAAGAAAGTCCTTCGCTGTAGCAGATTTGCTACAGCGAGGGACTTTTTCATTGAATGAAACGGCTCCCTAATGGAAGGGGATTCGTTTGAGTATTAACGTTGAACGAACTTGCACGTATTGCCAGCGAGACTGAGCAGATAAGTACCCTTGGGTAGAGTGACTGCGATCTCGGTCTCATTCGAGTCGATTTCTTGCTTTAGTACGATGCTGCCATCCATGCTGTAAACAAAAGCTGTACCCAACTTGTCGGCTACAATGTGCAAAGTACCTGGGCTAGTCCAAGCGTTGAGCTTACTGCTTGCTAGCACAGCACTCGTAGAAGTTACACCACCAGGCATATTCACAGCGGCATAAGGATAGCCATATTGAACGTCGGCCGATCTTGCATAAGGTGCAGGCGATAAGCTACCATTAATAAGGGTTGTAAATGCTTCCGAACGCATGAATTCATCTTTATGACCAGTGATAGCAGGTAGCTCTGCACCATCACCTACAGCAGGAGTATCGTTTACCTCATCGAGGTTGTAGTGGCAATTTTCATAGACACAAAATGCATCTTGACCCTTGCTGCGACCTACAAAGCCACCATGTAGCGAACCACCTCTCAACTCGGTGTAGCTATAGCAGTTCTTGATGGTAATATTTGCCATTACCTCGCCAATGAATCCTCCCAACACGGCGACATCACCTCCGTCTCTTACCATGGCTAAGCAGCGAAATGTGTAACAGTTTGTGAAGTTGGAGTTGGTGCCAGGGAAGAATGCCAGGTTGACACCCACAAAGCCGCCCACCTTGCCTAGGTCGGCAGTGACAGAGCTCTCTGATGTGAATGAATTGCTCACCGTACAGTTATTGTAGGCCTGCGACGTGAAGATTCCACTCTGGCTTACGCTATAAATCTGCGTTTGTGATACGGAACAGCGATCTGCAACTGAGAAATCGAGTAGCGCACCAGCCAATCCTCCAGCAGCTGCACCGCCGTATTCGCTTTCAAAAGGGGCACAGAAGATCTCGTTGCTATATCCGTGGCAGTTTTCTATGCTACTATAGTTGTAGACGTTACTCACCAAGCTACCCACATTGCTCGAACCAATAATGGTAGAATTTTCGATATGTACATTTGCAATAGAGGCCTTATTGGTTTGACCGAAGAAGCCCACGTATGACAACGCTGGTTCGACGATTTTTACGTTGCTTAGTTTGTGCCCATTGCCATTGAACTTGCCCGAAAATGGAGTTTCATTCTTTACACCGATGGGTGTGAAGCGGTGAGCCTTGAAGTCGATATCAGCTCCCAAATTAATGGTTTTATCGGCCATGCTCTTACCCTCGTTTACCAGCTTGGACAGTCCTGCCAGCTCTTCGGCTGTAGAGAGTGTAAACTCGCTCTGCGCCTCGGCATACCAATCTGTATTGGCATGATCGTTCCAATGCGTGCTTGGCATCGTGTCAATAACATCGTTGGCATGATCTTGTACATTGTTGTAGCAGGGGCGTCCGCTATCGGCTTTGATTTTCAACTGTGGAGCTGTTTGTGCCACAGCAAACTGAACGCTTGCCAGGCCACAAAAGAAGAGGCAAAGTGCTGATAATGTAATTTTTTTCATCTTTGTAGTTTTAAGGTAAATGTTGTTTTCCTCCTGCAGATTTGCCGAAAGGAAGTACGCTATAGTCTCGATTGCGAGGCTTTTCGAGAGCGCTTCTAAAGGTCTCGATTAGTCCATCCGATAAACTGCAATGAGCACAAAGATAATCGAAAGTTTTAATTCGTTGCTCTTCACGAAAAGATCAATCAGAGTTACTAATCCTCAGATCAACAAGAGGAATTAATCGAGGGCAACTGGCAGGAACTTCTGCTCTTCGATGTAAAGCAGGTAGGCTTGTGGCTTGGGATAGCCCATACGGCCCAGCAACTCGGCATAGCGTCGGAGTTGGTTCTGATGCTCGGGGCGGGCTTCGCCAAACTTATAATCAATCAGCACCGTATGATCTGGGTAAGCGACAATTCGATCGGGTCGCTGTATGCTTCCATTGGGTAGCAGGATGGCTTGTTCGTTGAGTACAGTTCCGCTTCCATCATAGTAGGCTGCTAGCTGCGGCATAGAGATACAAGCCTCGAGCTGCGCCTGCAGATCCTTGGCTTCGTGGGCGCTTAGCAGTCCGGCCTGAATCGCATCTTCTACAGCCGCTTGGATATCGCTCTTGCGCTCTACTTTTGCAAGGATGGCGTGCATCAATATACCATGCTCGACTGCATCGCGGCGCAGATAGTGCTCCGTACCATCGAGCTTGATTGACAGTTTATGTCCAATAGGTTGGTAGAGCATCTGATCGATTCCTAAGTGGTAGGAGTGGTCGTTTGCCTCGGTCTGCTTCTTTGCCATAGTCTGTGGCTTGCCAAGGAAATAGCCGAGCTCATCTTGCTCTAAGAGTCCCTGGCTAGCCATCTGCTCTAAGCGAGGATAGAGAGCATGGTGGATCTTGCTGTATAGCTTTTGCTCGTCTTTTGCTTTTGCTTTATCCTTTTTGCTTTCATCCTTTGTATCCATCCAGAGATAGAGTTCGTCTTTGGCACGTGTAGTGGCTACGTAGAGGAGGTTGAGGCTATCGAGATACCTTTTGCCTAGCTCCTCGTAGTAATCACGGTCGAAATAGCTTTCCTTCATATTTTCGGAGAAGACGACAGGAATTCGCTTGAGAGCGGCAAAAGGTGTCCCTGCCGAAAGGCACCAAAGCAGATATGGCTTGCGATTGCCCCGTTCGTTGAACCTCCAGTTGACCATGGGCAGAATGACTACTTTGAAGCCCAGCCCTTTCGATTTATGTATCGTAAGGACATTAACGGCATTGGGGTTGTCGGCACTGCTGATATACTCATTCTTGCCAGACACTTGCCACCATTTGATGAAAGCAGCAGTATTGTCTTGCTGCTCGTTTGTAAACTGATAGGCTAGATCGAGCAAAGCTAGTAGATAGGGCGTTTCGTCTGCTAGGAGTTCCTGCCTAAAGTTATTAATCAGGGCATCGACTTGCTCATAGGGGCTCAGCTGCCTCGATTGCAAGATCATTGCCAGCTCTTCTTGGCTGAAGTCCTTTTGCTGTGGCAGCGTGTCGTGCCGGGCCAAGTGGAGGGCTATCAGATTTTGGAAAGCCTCTTGACGTAGCGAATCGGACTGAGGGCGATTAATGAAGCGCAGCAAACTAATGATGAAGCGCACCGATACGGCAGCGTTTACGAGCAAAGCCTCTTCGGATACAAACTCCGTTGAGTAGTCTTCCTCGCCCGCTTGCTTAACATACGTATTGAAGGCCTCGCCAACGAGTATGGCTTCATCTTTTTTTCGCAATAGAATCGCTATGTCTCCGGCCTTATAGCCTCTTCGCTGTATGTCTATCACTAAGCCAGGCAGCGATGCATAGACCTGCTCGGTCCATGTTTGATTTGCTAGACTTTCGTCGCTATCGCTATCTTCATTGTCATCGAGGTCGATAGGGCTTTCTTCGTCGGCTGGCAGGAAGATCCTCACGTAGCCCGTCTTGTCTCTATTGGGAGCTGCTACCTCTTGAGCAGCTGTGGCATAGGCAGCGCCGATCATCCGATGGGTTTCGGCTTGCATATCTGGCCTACCTTCCATCGTCGCTACAAGTTGCTGGCTAATGGAGTCTGCCATAGTAGGATAGACAGCATTATTGAAAGCGACAATCTCGGGTTTACTACGCCAGTTTTCGTGCATCAGTACCGGATCGGCATAGCTAGCAAAGTCGGCTTCGATCTGCTGTCCCAAGAGCTTACTATCTGCGTTTCGAAAACGGTAAATACTCTGCTTCACATCGCCTACTACGAGGTTGTCATTGCCTTGCGCCAAGCTATCGAGCAGCAAGGGCTTGAAGTTTTTGTATTGTAGGCGGCTCGTATCTTGAAACTCGTCTATCATTTGCTGCTTGATCCTCACGCCCACTTTTTCGTAGATAAAGGGCGTCTCACTTTCGTCGATAATGCGATTGAGTAAGGTGGGAGCGTCGGAGATGAGCATGATGGCTTTGTCTTTTTTCAGGGCAAGAATCTCGTCGTAGATTCTGCCTACTAGTCCCAACTTATTGAGGAGTGGGAGTGCTAGCTTTGCCGTATTATAAGCCCGATAGTCATCGCTTTCGAAAAAATGGAGCAAGTCGGCGAAACAATCGGCAAGCCCTCCATGATAGGCATTACTAATCTGCTCTTTAATTTCGGGCTTCGCCGTTTTGGTGATGAGCGCATCCAATGCGGTATCGGGATCGATAGCTTTCTGGAAACCAACTGTGCTTGGCTTTATTATTTCAGCTCCTTGGTAAAGCTTATAGAAGATACCTACGGGTGATGACGATTTTAATTTGAAACTATCGAGTTCAAGATCATAAGCATCGACCAGGTCGATAGCTCGCTTAGCTTGGGCTTTGACCCGCACTTCGGTCTGAGCCATAACGGCTCGCATCTGCTCTTGGCAAGCCAAGATGACGCTACTGCTGGGCAATTCGGACTTTTCTGCCAATTCGGAGAGCCCCTCTTTGAAGAGTTCCCAGCCGATACTTATCAACTGCCTATTGATATTGTAGCTACGCCCCTCCTCGATGCTCTCGGTGATAAGCCTCTCTATCCACTCTGCTGTACTGGGGTCATGTATGGGATCGACCTGCTGTAGGATCTGACGGACGGCTTCGTCGAGGAGCAAGGAGTGCTCGAAGGAGATGCTGTATCTGCCATTGAGACCGAGCTCGTAGGCGAAGGCTCGCATTACTTCTTGAAAAAAAGAGTCGATCGTTTTGATTCGGAAAGAGGAGTACTCGCAGAGGATAGCCTGTAGCAGTGCAGCCGCCTTTTCTTTTAATTGCTGATGACTCAAGCCAAGCTCTTGCATGAGCATCGTACGGAAGCCGCTCACCCGATCCTGTGCCAGTATATGCAGCTCGGTTAGGATACGGTCTTTCATCTCGGCAGTAGCTTTATTGGTAAAGGTTACTGCCTGAATGTGACGAAATAGTTGGAGATTGCTTAGCGCAAGCTTCAGATAGCGTCCGGTAAGCGTATGGGTTTTTCCCGCTCCGGCCGAAGCGGTATAAATACTTAGCTTGGCATTGCTGCCTAGGAGTTGCGTTTTCTTCTTTTCGGACATAAGCTATAAGTGCGATCGAATAGGTATAGGGCAAACTCATCGGGTTTGTTTTCGAATCGTTTCAGCTCCTCCACCGTTATGGCTTGCCCGATGTAAACATCGAAGTTATGCCCCCGCTTATTGAAGAGTTCGGCAGGGATGCGTGGCGTACGAATAGCCCAGCTAAGCCAACCGAGTGTGTGAAACCACCACGAGTTTCGACCAGAGAAGTAGATGGGATAAATGGGCACTTGACTACGCAGAAGAATCTTGGCAACACTAGTTTGCCATGGCGAGTCCATAATGCGATTCTTGACACTTTGATAGACCGAAATTCCTCCCGCTGGGAAAAAGCCCACTGGCTGACCGACAGAGAGCCTACGCAGCACCTCCTTTACACCACTCATACTACCCTGCTCTTTGCTATCGCCAGAGATCCCTCGGGGAGGCACTACGGGTATAAAGCTATCTCGGAGGCAACCGATCATCGATAGGAAACCATTGACCATCACGCCATAGTCTGGACGTACAGAGCCAATGAGGTCTATCAGCATAATGCCGTCTAAGGATCCGAAAGGGTGATTGGATACGGTTGCAAAGGCTCCTTGCGTCTTCATTTGCTCGAGCAGCTCAGCTCCATGCAGGCGGTAGCTTACATTGATAGCTGGGTCGCGAAGGGCTGCACGGGCAAAGTCGGCACCACGCTGATTGATATGCCTTGCGTGCACCTCATTGATATCGCTAATTTTGAGCGCTTTGAGTATGCGATGTAGAAAGCCTTTGTCCTTTCCCAAAACGGGAAACATACGCTGCACATCCTCTTCGGTAAGTACTTCTGAACGCTCGGGGCTCATTTGTTTTTTTCTAGGCTATGGGTGTAAAACTAATCTGTCTTGCATGCTACTCGAGTCTCTCCGTTTAGGCTGCACTAACGAGCTTTTGGCTCATGCGTCTGCACATCGCTTCATGCTTCCTCACACTCTGTAGCAGTATGATATTGAGTATAAGGATTTCGAATACGAAGTAGAGCCAGATTTGTCCGATCAGCACAAAGAAAAACAGCGGCAGCGTACGGCCATTGAAGGTAAGTTGATCCAAAAGTGGCATTATCTTACGACTCTCTTGGCGCAATTCAAGACGCAGCTCCTGAGCAATATCCCCATTGGGGAAGCGCTGTCTGAGTGTGGCAAGAAGATTTTGTAGCGATGGGCTGATGCTCTCTTGTACCTTGGTATAGAAATAGTAGGGCTGAGTAAACATTTTGTTGATACCAGCAGGCATACTCTCTATGCGCGCCTTTACTTGAGCCGAAGTCTCAAACTCCTTGCCCTTGTCTGTACTTATAAAGAATAGGTGTAGCGTCTTGTAGTAGTCTGTAATTGCTGCTTGGATAAGGTGACTAATGGCAGAGAGAAGCGCCACTACAATAAGAAACAGCAAGAGCTTCTGCGAGCCACCCCACTCGGCATAGAGCCGTATGACGAAGCAGGTATAAATACATCCAAACCACAGATCGCCAGCCATCCCATCGAGGATTCGCCCGATCTCACTTTTGATGCCAGTAAGGCGAGCCAACTGCCCATCGACGCAATCGAGGATATTGGCTATCACCATCGATACGATACCAGCTAATGCCCAAGCCAAATGGTAGGGCGTATGCAGAAAGCAAAGCCCTCCGCCCAACCCCACGAAGATGGAGATAATGGTAACGGCATTGGGTGTTATACCCGTTGGCTCAAGCTTCTTTGCCAGATAAAAGCCTATCGGTCTATAAAACTTCCGATCGATGTAATTTTCCGTTTCGATAGACTTGAGCGAAGCCTGATATTCGGGGTTATTTTCGTCTCTGATTAGTCTTTCCATGTATATAATTGAACTATTCGCTGTAGGTATCGCGGCCTATGAAGCAACAAGCTCCACCCTTAGCTTTACCTATAGCTGTATGAGGCCTAGGCTCGAGACGCTGTTCATCGACACCCTGCTCCACCCTTAGCTTTACCTATAGCTGTATCCGCCACTGAGACTCAGTATCTCGCCATTGCAATAGTCATTTTGCATCAAGAAGTAGAATGCATCTGCAATCTCTTCGGGCGAGGCAAAACGGTGCAAGGCAAGCTTGCTCTCTATACTCTTTCGGATCTCTTGGGGTTTATTGATCTGCCACTCGGTATCTACAAAACCCGGAGCGATAGCATTAACGCGAATGCCATACGGCTCGAGGTGCTTGACCAAGTTTTTGACCAAAGCATGAACGGCCGTTTTGCTTACTCCGTAGGGCAAAGCCATACCATGCGGATAAATACCCATCATTGAGCCCGTGAATATCATACTGCTCTTCGGCTGCATCAGGGGCAGCAAAGCCCTGCTTAGAAACATTGGGAAATGCAGATTGGCGAAGAAGACACGTTGCCAATCTTCCAAAGAGATCTCTTCGTATGCACTACGGCAAGTGATGCCAGCATTGAGGATAAGCGCATCGAAACGCATCCCTTTGCTTTCGGCAAAGCTTTTGATACGCCCGATAGATTCCTCTTGGCAGCTATCGGCTTGCAGGATATCAAGCTCCACACCGTAGCTTTCTTTCAGTTCTTGGGCTACTTCCCGAGCTCTTTTATGATCCGAGGCATAGGTTAACAGTAGCTTATAACCTTCCTGTGCCAAACGTTTGGCCACCGCCAAACCAATGCCTTTGCTAGCACCGGTAATAAGTACATGGTTTTTGCTCGAATGAGTAATCGTTTCGTCCATAGGCCTTACATATCTTTTACCGACTTGGGTTTTTGCTTGCGTTGGTCTTGCAGGCGTTTTTCATAGCTATCGTGAATAGTCGCTTTGATCTTCGACGAAGATACTCCTGTACCGTAAGGGAAATAAAAGACTTGTACGCCCAAGTCTTTGAGGTAATCGTACTTGCCAGTCCAGTCGTCGCCCACCACAAAGGCGTCAATATTGAGCTTCTTCACCAGCTCGCTATGATCGAGTGTATGCTGTGGGATAACGATATCTGGAGTCTTGAGCGCTTCCAAGATTTGCAATCTTTCTTGGAAGGGGATGATCGGGGGAGCCTTGTACGAAGATACGAGTTCGTCTGTGCTTACTCCCACAATTAAAATATCCGCCAAGCTTCTGGCATAATTAATCATCCTCAAGTGATTGTAATGGAACATATCGAATGTTCCGGACGTGTAAACGATAGTTTTTTCTTTGAACATAGCTCTTGCAATGCTTTATTGGGTTCTTGTTAGTTTCTCTAATCTTTCCTTGCCCCTCCGCATACTACATCGAGGCGGCGGGGCTACTATATCCTTATATGTATTAATCCTCTTCAGGCTCCGTTAAGTTCAACTTTTCATTGTCGTTGCCTCGCTCATAATAGAGCTTACGCAAGGGGTTGCGCGTGGCCTCGGCATGCCGAGCACGATTGCGATAGATATCGATGGCCTCGTAAATAGCTTGACGGAACGATTCCTCCGAAGCGACTCCCTTGCCCGCAATATCGAATCCAGTGCCGTGATCGGGCGACGTACGTACGATACTTAGCCCAGCCGTTACGTTGACTCCTGCATCCATAAATAATGCTTTGAAGGGGGCCAAGCCCTGATCGTGATACATAGCTAGTATGCCATCGAAATGCTGCGGGGTAGAAGAGCCCCAAAAACCATCGGCTGCATAGGGACCATAAACCACCACACCCGCCTCTTCGGCTTTGGCGATAGCGGGTTTGATGATCGTTTCCTCTTCGTTGCCCATCAAGCCTTGATCGCTGGCATGCGGGTTGAGTGCAAGCACGGCTATCCTCGGGCAAACGATTGCATAATCTTTGATCAGGGCACGCTGCAGGGCTTCTATTTTCTGAGCAATCAGCTCTATGCTGAGGCTTTTACTAACCTCACTAATGGGAATATGTGTAGTCGCTAAAGCAACGCGGCAAGTGCCTTTGGTCAAAATCATAAGCGCTTGCTCGTTGGGCTCTACAGCCTTAGCCTCGAGATAGTCGGTATGTCCCGTGTAGGGCCAAGAGGCGTGAGGCATAGCAGCCTTATTGATAGGAGCAGTTACTAACAGATCGGCATCGCCACGCATTACCGCCTCGGTAGCAGCCTCAAGCGCTTTAGCAGCAGCTATTCCTGCCTGCTCTGAGCAGACTCCCTTCTCTACCAATAGGTCGTCGGCAAAAAGATCTATGAGGTTTACCTGTCCGTCGACGGCTTCCCTCGCATCGGCAATCTGTTGCCAAGGAGCAATATCCAGCTCGAGCGACTTGCGATAGTAGGCTGCGGCCTTTGCCGAGCCATAGACTATGGGTGTAAACAGCTCCAAGATACCCTGTTGCGAAAGCGTCTTGAGTATTATTTCGTATCCTATGCCATTGAAATCGCCATGCGAAATCGCTACACGTATCTTTCTATTCGTATCCATTCGGTTCTATTCTGTTTGCCCCACTCTACGCAAGTAAGCTCTTTTACTGAGCGTATTACCCATAAGATGCGTGGAGGGCTTTCGGTGTTTCTTTTTTATTTGCGAGCTATCTCGTACTAGCTTACATTGTTTCTTTACTATCGAGCCTTCGTCATAAGTTTCTCGCGCAATGCTTAGCGCAAGGGAGTCCAACGAGCTTTCTTGATAAGCTCGGGATTGAACTTCTCTATCGAGGCTGGTCGGAAGCTGTATAGCGTAGCCTCCATCATACGCATCAGATTGCGCTTATCTTCGTTGGGATTATACACAAATCCCTCCACTACATAGACCTTATCGCCACTTACAAGGGCTTGCTGCACGAAGGGTCCCGACATCATGTCTCCCCCTTCCATCTTCCAGAGCCCGCGTAGCTCGGCACGCTTTTCCTCGCCCAGATAGACATAGCGATGGAATAGGTCGATATGCTTTTCGGTGCTCGGATAGGCATTGGGGTTGCTCCCTTCTATATTGGCTTTGAGCACCGAGTCGCGTACCTCTACCATGCGGTCAATTCCGAGGTCTGCTTTGCTACGGTATGGGAAGCTATATACAAGTATATCTTTGCGACGACGAGACTGATTGTTTGACATCCACAAAAAATCCTTACCCACCTTAAAGCTCTTGATATCTTCGGGCACATTGTAGTGATACTCAAAGAGCTTCATCGTACGTGCATCGACATCTTTGCTCCAACCCTTAGCCCACTGCTCGGCAAAGCGAAAGAGTTCGTTTCGTACGAATAGGTTGCTAAGCATCTCTTTATTTATGTCGAGAAACGACTCGAGCGAGTCTGGCGTAGGCGTGTTTAGTTGCACCACTATCTGCCCTTTGGCCCACTGGTCGTAGCTAAACTTGACGGTACTCTTGGTATATCTATCTTTATTGATGTCTACCATCAGTACATTACGCACGTAGCGCAAGAAGCTTTCGAAGTTTTTGCTGGTAGTGCGCGACACCTTAAACATCACCTCGGGCTGATTGAGCGAGGGGGTGTTTTCGGATAGCACATCGTAAACTTTGTATCCCGTACTTGTATTGAGATGCTCGGCATCCATTACAAGCATCAACTCGGCAGGTGCACCTGTAGCACTGACGTAAGACTTCGATATCGAAGACTCGCCACACGACACGAGTAGCAGAGCCAAGAGACTAATTATAAGGGCATTAATGCTTAGAATTGTTTTTTTCATCCAAGGAAATTCGTGTTATTGGGTCTTTAGGAAAAATCGAGAGCGGCATAGTCTTTTGTAATAAAAGCTATAGCCGCACTGCAGAATCACCCCAAAGTTAATAAATTCTTATCATTTGTTTCGATTTTTCGTAGATAGCATGCCACAGGCAGCGGCAATATCTTCGCCTCGCGAACTGCGTATCGTGCAGTTATATCCCTGCTTCTGCAAGCTCTCTTGAAAGGCAAGCATCGTTTCTCGTTTGGGGCTTTTCAACTCTATACCTGGCACTTGGTGATAACGAATGAGATTGATACGACAATCGAGCTTACGCAATATGCGAGCCAGCTCATCGGCATGACGCATCGAGTCGTTAAGACCTTCGAATACGATGTACTCGATCGAGAGTCTTCGTTGGCCCGAGAAGTCATAAGCCTCGAGCAATTGCAAAACCTCCATCAGTGGCATTGCCTTCTCTACCGGCATGATCTGCATGCGTTCGCTGGGGAACGGATTGTGCAGGCTTAGTGCTAGATGGCAGCGGCTCTGTTCGAGAAATTGAGCTAGACCTTTGGCACCGATCGTCGACACCGTGATGCGTTTTGGGCTCCAAGCCCAAGCCCAGCTACTTGTCAGGATCTCGCAGCACTTTAGCAAGACATCGGTATTGTCGAGCGGCTCGCCCATACCCATAAAAACGATGTTGCTAAGTTCTTTGGCTTCATCTACCGAGCAGATCTGATTGAGGATTTCGGCAACCGAGAGATTGGCCTGAAAGCCCTGCTTGCCTGTCGAGCAGAATAGACAATCCATCTTGCATCCCACTTGCGACGAAACACAGAGCGTAGCTCTATCGCCATCGGGTATAAAGACTGTTTCGACGTAGCGCCCAGCCTGAGCCGTCTCGAAAAGATACTTACGTGTGCCATCGCTCGAGGTCTGTACCTGTGTATAGGGATAGCGCCCCAGTGCGAAATGCTGCTGCAATAACTCTCGATTTCGGAGCGAGATATTGCTCATTTCATCGAAGCTACGTACCTGAGCTTGATAGAGCCATTTGGCAATCTGATTGCCCACAAACGCAGGCATACCCAAAGACTTGACTATATCCCTTAGCTCGCCCTCGCTCTTACCCAATAGTGGAGGCAAAGCGCCCAAGACAGCCTTGTGGCTATCCGATTCTGAAATTTCCTGCATGCTATATGCTTTAATAGTGATACGGATGCTGCTCTTTCGCTAGAAGCTCAAACAGCTATTGCGATTGTGCTATGCCTATACAGCTACTCGAAGTACATCGTTGGAGTGATGGTGAAGCCATTGAGCCAATCTTTGGCCTCGAGTTGTTTCTTGCCAGGGCTTTGCAAGCGATCGATGCGAATCACACCATCCTTGCACATCACCTCGAGCTGCTTCTGTGGACTCACGAATATCGTACCCACCTTGCCACGATGGTGAGGCTCGCGCTCGATGATCGTACTCTGGTAGATCTTCAAAACGATGGAGGCTTCGCCAGGGATGTGCAGTTTGGTCCAGGCCGTTGGCAGTGGCGAGAGGGCACGTATGAAGTTGTGCTGCTCCAGTGCAGTCTTATCCCAGTCTATCCGACAATCATCTTTGAAAATCTTTGGGGCAGGCTTCAGATCGGCTTCATCATCGCCTTCGTTTAGCTGCTCCATCCCCTTGGGCAATTCGCCGTCGAGGAAGAGTGCCACCGTTTGGCAGAGCAGCCCGGCACCAAGCAGCGACATCCTATCGTGTAGCTGTCCGAAATTCTCATCGGGCTCTATCGCAAGTTTTTCTTGCATGAGGATAGCCCCCGTATCTATCTCGTGGCGCAAAAGGAAGGTCGTCAGCCCCGTCTCTTGCTCGCCATTCATGAGTGCATGATTGATAGGGGCTGCCCCTCGGTATTGAGGCAGTAGCGATCCATGTAGGTTTATCGTACCCATCTGAGGCATAGCCCACACCTCTTCGGGCAGCATCCTGAAGGCAACGACTATCTGTAGGTCGGCTTGAATTGCTTTTAGCTTGGTCAAAAAATCGGCTTCGCGAAGCAAAATAGGCTGCAAGACCTCTATGCCTTGCTCTTGGGCGTAGAGCTTGATGGCGCTACTCTGTAGCTTATGCCCACGCCCCATAGGTTTATCGGGCATAGTTACCACAGCCCGAATGTTGAAACCTTGATTTACCAATGCCTTTAGCGGCTCGAGGGCAAAGTCGGCCGTGCCCATATATACGATTCGAAGATCTTTTTTGTCCATAAAGTCTACTCTATATTGCTCTTTACACAAATATACTCAAAAAAAAGGAACCTTAGCGTAGCTAAACTTGAGCGCCTGAGTGCTTCAAGAAGCGATACGCTTCGCCAATCAGCAAGACTGGCATCGTGCCGAGGATAATCCACAGCCAGTCGCTCGCCCTAAGTGGCTGCACCGAGAAGAGTGCACCACCAAAGCTACTGATGAGTAGCTGCCCCAGCACAATACAAGAGGCTATCAATAGAAAGGGGCGCTGCCTAGTAAGGCCTTGAAAGGCCGATGCTCCCGACTTATAAGCCTTGCTATTGAACATATTCCAAAACTGCAGAAAGACAAATAGGGCGAAGAAGAGCGAAAGCTCGTAGCTACTTAGCCCATGGTGCTCACTCGTATTCATCAGATCGGAGATAGAAGGCATTTGTACTTGCGAGAGGGTAGTAAGGTCGTGGCTACGAAAAACTTGCAATACAGCGAAGAGCAGCAAGACAAAGAATACCCCTACACCCAGTATTCGCTTGAGCATCGAAGGCGTGATGATATGCTCTTTGGCTCGACGTGGCTTCGCTTTCATCACCTCTTGGCTTGGGGGCAACGAGGCTAGAGCAAGAGCAGCAAAGGTATCCATGATGAGGTTGACCCAGAGCATCTGGGTAACGGTGAGCGGCGACTCGGTGCCGAGAAAGGCTCCAATCAGTACGATGAGGCAAGCAGTGATATTGATAGTCATCTGGAATACGATGAAGCGCTGTATATTGAGGTAGAGCGAGCGGCCCCACATGACTGCTCTTGCTATACTGGCAAAGGAATTGTCGAGGATAGTCATATCGCTAGCCTCTTTGGCCACAGCGGTGCCGTCGCCCATCGATAGTCCCACTTGCGCTTGCGACAGGGCAGGAGCATCGTTGGTACCATCGCCCGTTACCGCTACTACCTCGCCCCGCTCTTGTAGAAGGCGCACCAAGCGCGCTTTGTCGGAGGGGCGAGCCCGCGACATGATACGTATCGATTGTACTCGTGGCAGCAAATCCTCGTCGCTCAGTGCGGCAAACTCAGTACCAGTGATAATAGAGTCGTTAGGCAACTCATCGTTCCAAAGCCCAATCTGACGAGCTATCTCTTTGGCTGTGCCCGATGTATCGCCCGTAATGATCTTTACGTCAATCCCAGCCTCGAGGCACTGCTCGATGGCTGCAGGCACATCCGAGCGAAGAGGGTCGCTAATAGCAAAGAGCCCCATCAGCGTGAGCCCATCGATCGTGAGCCGAGACTGGGCGATGCAGTTTTCTTCATTCGGCTCCAGCACCTTGTATGCCAAGGCAATTGTACGCCGCGCTTGCGATTGGTATTTCTGTAGCTGCTCCTGATAGAGCTGGCGCTCAGTGGCACTCATCTGGCAGAAAGAGAAGAGAATCTCTGGAGCCCCTTTTACGTAGAGTACCGCTTTGCCCCCATGCTGTGCCGAACGCACGATAGTGGCCATGTACTTGCGCTCGGTAGAGAAAGTGAGCTGCTCTAGCAAGTTGCTCTGCTGTCGCAGGTATAAGTAGTCGAAGCCTAAGCTTTTCACCCAGAGCAGGAGCGCCCCCTCGGTCGGATTGCCCAGCACGCTGCTTTGCTCATTAGCGTCTTTGGCTTCGTCGAGGTAGGCAGTAGAGTTTACAGCGATAGCCTCAGCCCAGAGCTTATAGTCGGGCCTATCTTCTCCCCGATCGAGGGTAAATACATCGGCCACCGTCATGCGGTTTTGCGTGAGTGTACCCGTTTTGTCGGTGCAGATCACTGTGGCAGCACCCATCGTTTCGCAAGCATGCATACGCCGTACCAAGTTGCCCGACTTCATCATACTACGCATGCTATAAGCGAGGCTCAGGGTAACGCTCATGGGCAAGCCCTCTGGCACAGCTACTACGATTACCGTTACGGCAAGCATGAGTGTGCTGAGAAGGTAGGAGCTAAAGTGAGTCCAATCGATCGCTCCCTCTAGGTCTTGCAGATAGACCAGTGTGCGCCCCAGCAATACGAGGGCTGCGATGAGGTAACTGAGCTTACTGATGAGCTTTGCTAGGCGATTGAGCTGGATATTCAGCGGCGTTTCTATGCTATTATCTACCTGCACCCCTTCAAATACTTTGCCATACTCGGTGGCATCGCCTACCCGCTCGATGCGACAGACGCAATGCCCTTCGAGGACATTCGTACCACGGTAGATCTTGTTGCTCGGATAAGTTGCTTCGGCATCAAATTGAGCCGGATCGACGCTTTTCCTTACCATCGGCTCGCCTGTTAGCGAAGCTTCACCCATCTGTAGCGAAACCTCTTCGAGCAAAAGAGCATCGGCTGGAACCTCCTCGCCCGTTTCGAGAAAGAGTAGGTCGTCCACCACAAGATCGCGCTTTGCCACTTCGACGATGCGAGCATTGCGCAAGACCTTATAGGCTGTATCGTCATTGACTAGGTTGAGAACTTCAAATTCGCGATTGGCTTTCAGCTCGAAGTAGAACGCAATCCCCGTAGCCAAGGCGATGGCCAAGAGTATTCCTGCGGGTTCGAAGAAGACGCTGCCCCCTTCGTGCAAAAAGAAATAGTGATAGACAGCCACCCCGAATGAAAGCAGCAGTGCAACAAGTAGGATAAGGATAATCGGATCGCGAAATTTTTCGAGCAAGAGCCGCCAAAGGGCAGTTTTCTCTTTAGGCGTAAGTAGGTTGACCCCATACTTTTGGCGGCTAGCCAAGACCTCGGCATCGCTGAGTCCTACATACTTATATCTCTGCATCTTATCGCTTTCGCCTTCCATGGGGGTACGGATCATTTTTTTAACTCTGTGTAGGAGAGGCTTTGCACTGCCCTCTCGTAGAATGGATTTACAAAGTTAGTATTTGCAGCCAACAATCAAACAAACTCGAGATAGGCTCGTTGCTACAGCAGCTCTCTACCCCAGGCCTATCGATAGAGGCAGGCCCTTCCGACAAATGCAGGCGGCAATGCGGATACGTTCGTGTCCGCTATATCCCTAGGCTGTGTCCAGAGCATCCCATTCAGGGATGGAATTAGGGACTTCTGACACAGACAATTTGATGGGCCGCCCACGTAGGGGCGCCCCTACCTGACGGACGATTCCGCCAACGAATAGGGCGGGATTGCAAATCCCGCCGACATGCTACACAATGCCATCAAGCATGTAGGGGCGGCCCTACGTGGGCGGCCCTCACAATCACAATGCCTGCAGCCCATACCTTCAGCGAGATACATTATAATCTGGCGTAAGCAATAAATCCCCAGCGGGGATGCTTTCCGTTTCTAGCCCCAGGATACGGCAAGGAGGCGAAGCCGATTTGCCTTCCTGGGGTACGAAAGGCACGCACCCATTACCCCCCGCTCCCCCCTTTCCGCCCCGTGCCGTCGGCACGGGGCGGAAAGGGGGGAGCGGGGGGTTCATCAGACACCCATCACCACACGAATCTAGCGCTGGGGCGCTAGAACATCGTGGGGCTAGAAACAAAAATCATCCCTTACAGGGATTCCTAGGCAGACACGGGATTGCAAATCCCGGAAACGAACAGAGCTGGGATTGCAAATCCCAGCGACCAGTTACAATTTTTCGATGTCCAATTCCCAAATTACCATTTCCCTCACGGCCAATAGTGCTTGTATGAAGGATGCAGATCGAGGCGCAGGCTTGCGATGCCGACGGGAGCAGACTAGAGTCTGTGACCTAGGCAGAGACAAGTCTGCAACAAAGATATGCGCCATTAGACAATGCTAGCAACAATGCTAACAACAGGCCATCAATCGTCGTAGCTTCGCATGCGCTTGCGATACATCTTTAGCATTTCACGACGCGCTTTGATGGCATCACGTCGGGCCTTTGCAGCCTGCTTTTCGGCTCTCGAGATGGCTCGTTTCAGGGATCTATCGGCACGCTTCAGATCACGCTCGAGCTGTCTGAGCTCTCGGTCTATCTGCTTGCGTGTCATGCGAATGTCTTTGTATATTTGCTTATTGTGCTTATTGGCATGGCCATAAGCATAGCCCTTACCACGCCTATAAGGCTTGCCATTGAAGACGGGAGGGTTCAGCAGGTTCTCTATCTGCATGCGTGTATAATTGCCCATTACAATAATGCCTGTAACGTTTCGCCCGATATCGGAGAGGTAATGCAGCGAAGAGTATTTATCGCCGTAGCGCTTTCCGTACAGATACATATTTTCGCCACGATGCTTCACCTTGCCCATGCGCTGGTAGTTTTTCCAGCTACCTTTACTGATGGGCGAGTAGATGCTGCGTAGCAAGCGGGCACCCTCTTCATTGCCATCGCTTTGGAAGATATACACTCCACGAGCCTGGCTGAGGTCTATACCAAGATCGTCGAAGTCATCGCCCAGATAGTCGGCTGCCTGGCTCAGCATAGCTTTGGAAAGGTACACCGAAGTGAGATTTTTCGACTTCATCAGCCTATCTACATCAAGGTCTTGAGCACTAAGGCTCAGCACCGATCCCGCTAGGAGCAAAAAGCTCAATAGGATCTTCTGTAATAACTTAGTTTTTTCCATCGTTCTATTCATTATTTAAGTAGATACTTTACACATTAGTTGTTTTTGAGTCGTATTCAAGAGCGCTTTTCTATCGCTTATTGCATCCTCTTGCAAGGAGCTCAATCTAATTGGGCAATTCGGCAGCCTCACCATCGGTAAATTCGGCCTGCATCTCCAGTTTTTGATTGACACTCACAAAGCGTTCCAGCATAGCTACAGCCAGCATCGCCTGTTCGTTTACTTGCTCCTGATTGATGACCATATTATTTAACCTAGAGAGATTCTTCTCGCGACTTTCCGTAATCCCAAGTTGCATGTTCATCAGCAAAAGTGTAGCTACCACTGCCGCTGCAGCATACTGAGATACGGTGCTTATCATGCGGAGAAAAGCGCCAGGTTTGTTTCGTTTTTGGGCTTTGGAAGCTTGTTCTTCACGAGCTTGCCACTGGTCTATCTGTAGCGATAGGGCCTCTTGCTCGGCACTATCAGTACTAGACGCCCCCCCTTCAAACAGTGTAGCCAACAAAGCCCTGTCGGCGGCGTAAGCCTCAGACTCCTGCTCGCACAATGCAAGATAAAGTAGCAGATCCTCTTCGGGGCTACTCAGTCCTTCGTAGAATTGCTTCAGTGCTAAATCGATATGTATTGTCTCTTTCATTTTTTCATTCTTTTTTTTCGGTCGGCCCCCCATTGTTGGAACTTGCCTACTTTTCTAAGATGCTTTGCTAAGTCCTTTTATGCCTTAGCTGCCACGATCAAGGTTCGCAAGTCTTGGCGTAGCCTCGAAAGCATTACTCTTACGTTTACCTCGCTAAGGGAGAGCTGCTTGGCAATATCGCTATTACTCTTATGCTCTCGGTGGCTCAGATCGAAAACCCTTCGCTTTTGCTCGCTGAGAGTTTGATGCCAACGTTCAAACTTCAATTCGACCTCTCGCTCTTCCATGCTTTGCGGAGCCTCTACCGATGCCAAAAGTCCATTCTGAGGATACGTTTCGTCGTCGAGGCTCAACTGCTGTGGGCCACGCTTGGCCGCTCTCAACCTGTCGAGGCAATGGTTTCGCGACACTCGCACGGCGTAGGCAGCTGCATTTTGTGGCAGCTCTATCTCTTCACGTCGCTCCCAGAGCTTGAGGTACACCTCTTGCACCGCATCGTCGGCATCGGCATACGATGCCAGCAGCCCCCTACAAACGGTTCGGATACTCATATGATGAGGCAAAAAGGCCTTTTTAAACTCGTCGGCGTTCATTCAGTTCATTATTCTTTTCGGAGCCAGGTCTATACTGGCTCTGGTAGTGGTTTTGAAAGCCACAGATCTGTACGATCTTATCACAGGGCTACCGCATCTGCACTACACTTCTACCTATTTAACGAACAATCTGCTCCTTTGTTACAAAAATCTGCTCGGAATATTTCATACAATCAGGCAGATGAGTGCACGAAAGAAAATATCGGCACAAAAATCCTTATCTTTGGCAGTCAGTAGTAGCCCCTCTTGCAAAGGGCTTGTGCTAGGCATGCTGGGGGTAATAAACCCTTAGATTCCTCAAACGAACACTCATGGTATAAAGGATTAGAATTTGGCAAAGAAAGTAGTAGAGACGCCTCTGATGAGGCAATATATGAAGATAAAAGGCAAGTATCCCGATGCGATACTGCTCTTTAGGGTGGGCGACTTCTACGAAACTTTTTCGGACGATGCCATCGAGACGGCCTCTATCCTAGGCATCACGCTTACCAAACGCGCCAATGGTGCCGCTCAACACATCGAGCTGGCTGGTTTTCCTCATCACGCTCTCGACACTTACCTACCCAAGCTGGTGAGAGCAGGCAAGCGTGTGGCCATTTGCGACCAGCTCGAAGACCCGAAGCAGACAAAAAAACTGGTAAAGCGTGGTGTGACCGAGTTGGTTACACCAGGTGTATCGACCAACGAGCAAGTACTCAACCACCGCGAAAACAACTTCTTGGCCGCCGTAGACTTGGCTTCGAAAGAGCGAGTGGGACTCTCGCTGCTCGATATATCGACTGGCGAGTTTATGGCCACAGAAGGCAATGCCGAGTTTATAGAAAAACTACTCAATAACTACCGCCCCAAAGAGGTGCTGGTAGAGAATCGACTACGAGAAAGCTTCGACAACAGATTTCAATGGTCGGGCTTCATATTCAATCTAGACGACTGGCACTTTGCTCCAGACAACAACCGCGAGCGCGTATTGAGGCAGTTTGCTGTGCAGTCGCTCAAAGGCTTCGGGCTCGAAGCGATGCCCGCAGCAGTAACAGCAGCCGGGGCAGTACTAAACTACCTAGACCTAACCCGACACGACAAGCTAGCCCATATCAATGCCCCTCGAAGACTCGAAGAAGATCGTTATGTGCGTCTAGACCGCTTTACCATACGGAGCCTCGAGCTCATAGAGAGCATGAACGAAGGGGGCAAGAGCCTGCTCGACATACTCGATCACTGCATTAGCCCAATGGGGGCTCGAAGGCTGAGGCAATGGATGCTCTTCCCTCTTCGCAGCTTGGAGCAGATACAAGCCAGACAGGCTGTGGTAACGCACTTCTTTCGCTTCCCCGACGAACGAGCCAGCATCGCCGAATATCTGAGTGAGATAGGCGACCTCGAACGCCTCGTAGCTAAAGCTGCAATGGGCAGAATTGGGCCAAGAGAGCTGCTGAGCTTAGGCAATTCGCTTGCAGCGATCGAGCCGATCAAGCAGATTGCAATGGCTGCCGATGAGCCTCGACTGAGACAACTGGGCGAGAAGCTCGAACTCTGCTTAGAGCTACGCCAGCAGCTACACTGCCAGCTCAACCCCGAAGCACCCGCTGTACTGGGCAGAGGAGCTACCATGGCTAGTGGTGTGAGCGAAGAGCTCGACGAGCTGAGACGACTAGCCTATACCGGCAAGGACTACCTCCTGAAAATGCAAAAGGAAGAGAGCGAACGAACGGGGATAAGCAGTCTCAAAATCGCTTTCAACAATGTATTTGGCTACTACATCGAAGTTAGAAATACACACAAAGACAAGGTCCCTGCCGAGTGGATAAGGAAGCAAACCCTAGTGAGTGCAGAACGCTATATCACCGAAGAGCTGAAGCGCTACGAAGAGAAAATACTCGGGGCCGAAGAGCGGATCGCTAGCCTAGAGGAGCAACTCTTCGCCGCCCTCGTAGCTGAGACCCAACGCTACGTAAAAGAGATACAGCTCAATAGCCAACTGCTCTCGACTATCGACTGCTTGCTCTCCTTTGCCGAAGTAGCAAAGCGCAATCGCTATATCTGTCCCGAAGTAAACGAGAGTATGTGCATCGATATTAAGGAGGGAAGGCACCCCGTCATCGAACAGCAGCTAACAAACGAACAACCCTATATCGCCAACGACCTATTCTTAGACTCGAAGCAGCAACAGGTAATCATTATTACAGGACCAAATATGAGTGGTAAATCGGCCTTCCTGCGACAGACTGCACTCATCACACTCTTGGCTCAGATTGGCAGCTTCGTGCCTGCAGCCTCGGCCAAAATAGGGATGGTCGATGGGATATTTACACGCGTAGGAGCATCGGACAATATCTCGATGGGCGAATCGACCTTCATGGTAGAGATGCAAGAGGCATCGAATATTTTGAATAGCCTCAGCGAGCGTAGCCTCGTGCTATTCGACGAGCTGGGACGTGGCACGAGCACCTACGACGGGATCTCCATCGCCTGGGCTATCGTGGAGTATATCCACAATAATGAACGAGCTAGACCTCGCACACTCTTTGCTACTCACTACCACGAACTAAACGAAATAGCTAGCTACCTCGAACGGGTAAAAAACTACAATGTATCGGCCCGTGAGGTCGATGGCAATATGCTCTTTTTGCGCAAGCTCGAGCCCGGAGGAACGGAGCATAGCTTCGGTATCCAAGTGGCCAAGCTTGCTGGTATGCCACGTACGATTGTAGATCGTGCCAACGGTATACTGGCACAGCTCGAACAGTCGCGCAGCGACTACGAGTTGGGTAGCCAAAGGGACGATCGAGAAAAAGAAAAGCAGCGAGGTCCCAAAGCCAATCCGCCAGCTAAGGTCCGAAGCAAGGGACACGAAAACGGCTGCCAAGACGTTATACAAATGAGTCTATTCCAACTCGACGACCCATTGCTATCTGAAATTCGAGATGCGTTGCTAGATATTGATGTCAATAACCTAACGCCCCTCGAAGCACTCAACAAGCTCAATGACATCAAAAAACTGCTGAAAGGATACTAAACAACAAACAGACCTTCTAGCATCAGACTTGGAATAGCATCGTATATCATTTCAAAGAAAAGACTCAAAATAAGCTGCATGATCGACCTACTAAACGATATGGCCATCGTGGCCAAGCCCGGAAAGAAGCACCGAGTGGCAGACTTCGACCCCGCCTACAAAGCACACGTCGATGACAAGAAAGAGGCCAAAGCGATGCTCGACGAGAATATCACGCGCTTGCAAGAATTGCAAGACAAGCTCTATGCCGACGACAAGCACTCGCTGCTGATCATCTTTCAAGCGATGGATGCAGCAGGCAAAGATGGTACCATCAAGCACGTGATGAGTGGTGTAAACCCTCAGGGTTGCCAAGTATTCAACTTCAAGCAGCCCTCGGCCGAAGACCTCGATCACGACTACTTCTGGCGCTGCTACAAAGCCCTGCCAGAGCGTGGCAGAATAGGGATATTCAATCGCTCGTACTACGAAGAGGTACTCATCACACATGTGCACCCCGAGGTAGTAATGAATCAAAAACTCCCTGGCGTGGCCAGTACAAAAGATGTCGATGAGGCCTTTTTCAAAAAACGCTACGAAAGCATCAATACGCTCGAGAAACACCTTAACGTATCGAAAGAAGAACAAAAGGAACGCTTCCTCAAACGGATCGATGACCCCACAAGAAATTGGAAGTTTTCGGCGACCGACCTCAAAGAAAGGGGCTATTGGGATCAATACATGGAGGCTTACTCGGCCATGCTCAGCCATACAAGCACCGAGCATGCACCTTGGTTTGTAATACCAGCAGATAGGAAATGGTTTATGCGCCTATCGGTGAGCAATATTATAGTGAAAGCTCTCGAAAGAATAGACCCACAGTACCCAAGCATAAGTAGCGAGCAGGTAGCAAGCCTCCTGCAATACCGCGAAGCCTTGCTCAATGAATAGAACGGCTTAGCTAGCCACGATATTAAATCCACACTATGGCCTGGAGCGGCAACGAAATACTTTTCATGCACAAGCGAAACCTACTAAGGATGGGATTTGTGGTGGTAGCTATTGCCATCACAGTGCTCACCCTATTGGTGTCGGATAGGCTTATTGGCCGAATGGCCGACGAAGAGCGCAGCAAAATCGAACTCTGGGCACGAGCTACAGGAGTCATAAGCAGCAGCGACGACGATCCGCTGCAAAGCATCGAGCTCATGCTCGGCATCATCGAGTCGAACAAAAGCATTCCATTGATACTCTGCAACGATAAGGACTCGATCCTAATCAGCAAAAACATCAGCCTGCCCACCAGTGGCAAGGAAAAGGATTTTCTGCAAAAGAAACTCGCCAAATTCAAAGACGGATACAAGCCTATCGTGATAAACCTCGACGACGGCAGCAAGCAGTATCTCTACTACAACGACAGTGCTACCTTGCGACGCTTGCTCATGATGCCTTACGTTTTGCTCTTCGTAATGTTTGCTTTCGTAGCAGTAGCTATTATTGCCTTGGTGGCCGAGCGTAGAGCAGAGCAGAATCGGGTTTGGAGCGGTCTGTCGAAAGAGACAGCGCACCAACTTGGCACACCCATCTCGAGCCTAATGGCCTGGATGGAAATACTGCAAGCGAGCGGTACCGACGAAGGCATGATTGCCGAAATGCGTAAAGATGTCAACCGCCTGACAACCATTGCCGAGCGATTTCAGAAAGTGGGTTCCGAACCTACCACTACCCCTACAGACCTATACGAACTGATCAACTCGAGCTGTAGCTACATGCGACTACGCATCTCCAAACGAGTCGAACTACATATCGAGCAGCCCGAAGAGCCCATCTTCGTACGGCTTTCCGACGCTCTTTTTAGCTGGGTAATTGAAAACCTAATCAAAAATGCCGTCGATGCCATGAAGGGCGAAGGCGAAATTAACATCTCCTTCCAAACGCGCAATAAGATGGCTCTGATAGACGTATCGGATACGGGCTGTGGTATAGCCAAAGCGCAGCAAAGAGAGATATTCCGACCCGGATTTACTACCAAGAAGCGAGGCTGGGGGCTGGGATTATCGCTCGTAAAACGTATCGTAGAAGAGTATCACCAAGGAAAGATCTGGGTCAAGTCGGCCGAGCTCAATGTGGGTACAACTATCCGCATCCAATTGCCCATAGTAGAGCCTGAAGAACTTAGTCATATGGAGCACAATTTGCTTGCAGATTGATAGCGACTTTTGGACTTTCTATGATTAATTACTTACTTTTGTGTCCATGAAAGGAGAGGCTCCTCTATGAAACGGATATTTTGTAGCAAATGCGACGAACGAATCACCATTAGTAGTGATAGTATAAGCCAAGCCCGCGAAACGGGGCGCTTAGACATCGTATGCCCTCTGTGTGGCAAGCAACTAAAGGTGCGTATTCGCAGTGGCAAGAGCGATAGAAAGGCAAGTACGAAAGATGCCGATGCCGTTTTGGATGCCGAATTGGATCGTAGCTACGGGTTTATCGAGGTAATCGAAAACCAATTTGGTTACAGACAAGAATTTGCCCTCCGCGAGGGGCTCAATCATATTGGCAGGCGCAATAAAGATACGGTCACAGACATTCCTATCATTACGGCAGACCCCAGCATGAGCAGGCACCATAGCATCATCAAACTGCGGCGCAAGAAAAGCGGCCAATTGGAGTATTCGATAGCCGATGACGAAAGTACAGTAGGTACTTTTGTAGCAGGCGAATTACTGCAACGCAAGGAGTTTAGAATACTGCCCGATAAGGCAGTAATCACGCTCGGAGCTACTACGATTATTCTGCATCAGGCCGAAAGATCGAACGAAGCTGAGTAAATAAGCAGAGACTAACAGATAGAGACCCTCCGAGCTAAACCAAGGAGTAGAAAACAATGATAGATAGCAAAAAATCTGCAGCCATTATAGAGCTGATCCAGAAAGAGGTCATCCCCGCCACAGGTTGTACCGAGCCTGTAGCCGTAGCCCTAGCAACGGCCTTTGCAGCCGAAAAGATGCAAGGCCCAAGCCAAGAGATAGAGGTACTACTGAGTGCCAACGTACTCAAAAATGCAATGGGAGTAGGCATCCCTGGCACGGGCATGATAGGACTACCCATAGCTATTGCACTGGGAGTAGTGATAGCTGCACCAGAAAAAGGACTTACCGTGCTCGATTCGTTTACCGACGAGCAGCTTAGTCAGGCCAAGGCTCTTGTTGAGGCCAAGTGCATACGCATCGGCCTGAAACCTGGCAACGTAGATAAGCTATACATCGAAATTAGATTGAGCAACGAGAAGGAAGAAGCCAAATCTATCATTGCTCAAAATCACACCAAGCTGGTATACCTCTCGTACAACAGCGAAGTAATAACAGACAAGCTGCAAAGCTTAGAGCCTAGTACTGCTGCCGAACAAGAAGACGACGAAATCAAGCTCGACTTTGCTACTGTTTATCAGTTTGCAATGGAGGCTCCACTCGAGTCGATCGAGTTTATCCAAGAAGCAGCCAAACTAAACCGGGCTGCTAGTGAAGTGTCGCTAAAAGGCAATTATGGACACAGCGTCGGACGCCTAATACAAGGCGAAAGAGGGCGCAAGTACCTAGGCAACAACGCCCTTACACACATGCTTACCTATACCAGCTCGGCCTGCGATGCTCGTATGGACGGAGCACCCGTTACGGTGATGAGCAATTCGGGCAGTGGCAACCAAGGCATCACAGCTACACTACCTGTACTTTCCTTTGCCGAAGACGAAGGAGCCGACCACGAAAAGACTACTCGCGCCCTGCTACTTAGCAACCTCATGGTGATTTATATCAAACAAAAGCTGGGCAGACTATCTGCACTCTGCGGATGTGTGGTAGCTGCTACAGGCGCAAGCTGTGGCATTACCTATCTGATGGGTGGCAGCAAAGATCAGATTGGCTTTGCTATAAAGAATATGGTAGGCAACATCACGGGCATGCTTTGCGATGGAGCCAAACCAAGCTGTAGCATGAAGGTATCGAGCGGTGTAAGCACTGCCCTACTCTCTGCCCTCTTGGCCATGGAGCAGAAAGTAGTAACGAGCAATGAAGGGATAGTAGATGACGATGTAGACAAAAGCATCGACAACCTAACCAGCATAGGCAGAGATGCCATGAACGAAACCGACAAGCTAGTCTTAGAGATTATGACTGGCAAGCAAGCTTAAATGACTGCCCTATATGCAGTAGAGCATTGTTAATTTGGCCGAGTAGCTTAGTTGAATAGAGCGTCAGATTCCGGTTCTGAAGGTCGAGGGTTTGAGTCCCTCCTCGGTCACTTTATAAAGGGGGGATAAGCTATTTGCTAGCTTATCCCCCCTATCATTTTTTGGCGATGCATGTTGAAGCACTATCTGCCGAGTAGCTTACCACTTGTCGATGTGCAAGATCTCGTCCATCGCTTTGCGTTTCTTGCTACGAGCAGGATCTATCGAATAGCCCATCAGCACATTTAGCAGTACTCGCTTGCTCGATGGGATACCCAGTATCTCACGTATCTTCTTTTCGTTTAGCCAGCCTACTATGCACGAGCCTAAGCCCTCTGCAGTAGCTGCAAGTGTGAGATGTGCGGCAGCAATACCTATATCGAAGTGCGCATAGTGAACCCCCTTGATCTTGCCCCCAACGGTGGCTGCAAAGTTGGCTCTATCTTCCAAGATGAGCACATGCACGGGAGCTTGACGGGTAAAGTGGTTCATAGCAAGCACACGCGACGAACAGGCTTGCGCCACGGCATGGCGTAGCTTCTCGTCTGTTACTACCATAAAACTCCAAGGCTGCGAGTTGCATGCCGATGGCGCCAAGCGTGCCGCATTGAGCACACGCATCAGTAGTTCTTGAGGCACAGGCTTCTCGGGATCGAACTGCCGATCGCTCTGCCGCTCTTCTAGCAACTGATAAAAATCATCGGCTTTCATAAGTATTGTTGCATTTTGCTGAGGTACTTACCTACGATATCAAACTCGAGATTGACTACCGTACCCGTCTCGATCACACAGAAATTGGTGTGCTCGCGTGTGTAGGGAATGATAGCTACTTCGAATGTATTCATCCCCGAATTACATACCGTTAGGCTTACTCCATTGACCGTTACCGAGCCTTTTTCTACCGTCATATAGCCTTGTAGTGCCATCTCCCTATCGAGCTCGTACTCGAAGCTGTAGTACCAGCTACCGCCAGCCTCACGCACACCTGTACAAAGGGCTGTCTGATCGACGTGTCCCTGCACGATATGGCCATCTAAACGTCCACCAATGAGCATGCTGCGCTCCAGATTAACTAGGCTACCCACCTTGAGCAGGCCTAGGTTGGAACGCTCGAGCGTCTCCTTGATGGCCGTCACGGTATAGGTATTGTCTTTGATAGCTACCACCGTAAGACAAACGCCATTGTGAGCGATACTTTGGTCTATCTTTAGTTCGTCTACGAAGCTGCATGTCATGGTAATGTGCAGGTTCTCTTTATCTTCTTGCAATGCCGTCACACGGGCATATTCTTCTACAATTCCAGAAAACATAAGTTCTTATTTTTTTGATTAATGGGTTTATTACTCACAAGATTCGGCCTCGCTTAGAGGTCGCGAATGAGTAGAAAGTCACGTTCGATACGAGTCGCTTCGAGGGTCAAGCCCAGATTCTTGCCTAGGAAACTCCTCAGCTCGTCGAGACTCGCAAAGCTACTACGGGGTATCGAAAAGCTATAACGCTTCTGGGCTGTCTCATGATCATTGAGGGGCAAGAAGACCAAATCGTCAAACTCCTCCTCCAAGCTCGAACAGAATCCAGCTAGCGAAACATGCTCATAGGTGATCACCTCGGCATAGCGCTGCGTACTCATAGGTCGATCCATACTTGCATCGCCCGTACACTTGCTTTGCAAAAGCGAAGCATCACTCAGCCCTATCTTGAAGGCCTCTACTGGCTCCAACACCTTACTGAGCTTGGCTCCATGTTGATGGGCTACTTGCTCTAAGAGGTGAAACATATCGCCCAAGCTATCGCGCTTGGTCTCTAGCTGCAGCGAAATAAAGTCTTTGGGCAGATTCTTACTTTCATTCTTGAGACGAGACGCAGGGATATCGAGTGCCAATGCAAAGGCTTTGCCCAAGTCTAAGCCATACGACACGAAGAAAGGAACCGAGGAGCTCCCTCTATGACTGATATAGTTCATAGACAAATCGCCACTTAGCTTCTGAGCCTTCTCGCCTTCGATTTTAGTCACCCTAATTTCGACCGAATCAATCTCGATCGTAAAAGGCTCCGATTCGGCCACTTGTTTGACTTTGTTTTGGCACGAAAGAGTAGATACTACACAAAAGAGTGCAATTACAGCCACGGCATATTTAGAGTAGCTGGTAGATAGATGTGACATATTCATAATTGAGCTTGAGATATTAATACCTAAGTGGTTCATTGATCTATCTACAAAGGTAAGATGATTCTATTTAAAACAAAAGCTTGAGTTGTGACGTAAGTGGAAAATCAACTTGCATTATCTTCTTTAAAAATCCGTAAAGAGCTCAGTATCACCGGCCATCCATTACCCCACGAAACTAGCGCTGCCGCACTAGAACATCGTGGGGCTAGAAACAATAATCAACCCCGCTGGGGATTCGACCAGCGGACGGGGATTGCAAATTTCACCAACATAATGATGGGCCGCCCACATAGGGGCGCCCCTACATCAGTAAACTATTCCTCACTGATTAGTTACATTTTTTCGCTGTCCCAGCTCCAAGAGTACTAGTATTATGAATGCCGTCTGCGGCTCTTGCGTCGCAGAAAATCAATGCTCATCCACACTCCTGTAGCACTCACCACGGTGCCTGCTAGCAAGAGTATCCACATGAGAAACTCCCAAAGCAAGGGATAGCGATTGAGGAATCCTATGTTGAGGCTATGCAGCTTGCTGTATGCCCAGCGGTTCATACGAGCAGCCCTATCCACCCTACGCAAGGCTCCCGATTGCGGATCGACATAGAGTACCGTCTCTTGCTCATCGCCCATCGATACGCTGTAGACTGGCAGAGGCAATCGGCCTTTGCGATCGCTGTAGTACTCGTCGTATGTACTCATCAGACTCAAAGACTTGGGTTTGGAGCCCCAAAGCTCGGCAAGGGTCTTACCGAGGCTGATCTCGTCGAGAAATAAAGGTTCAAATCCCTCCCCTCTTACGCTCCAAGAGCTCGACTCATCGGGGCCTTCAAGCGATATCAACACCTCGTCGCTTAGCTGAGCCCAACTCAGCTTTCTTGCATCGGGCTTGCTCTGTAGTAGAGCTCGATAGTCGGCTCTGAGAAGATGCGGCATCGCCTCCTTACGGATGAGCTCGAGTTCTGTTTGAGGACTCGGCCTACCCGTTACCCATTCGGGTAGTTTCGATAGCGACATCATACCACTAAAGATCCACATAAAAATAAAGAGACCGCTCACTGAACCGAGGATATGGTGCCAGCGGTAGCGACACTTGCGGTAGGGCGACTGCAAGCCTCTGAGCCGTTTGTTTTTTCTACTGCGCCAATAGACATCGATCCCCACATAAATACCCGTAAGCACCATAAAGCATCCAAGGGCTGAGAGCCAAATGACAACTTGCTTCCACAGATCGACGTTTTGGCGAAGGGCTGTAAGATAGATCCAGTGTGGCAAAGCCCCCACATAGGCCCATCCACGCTCCGAGCGGGTGCTTTCGCTAAGCACCCGTCCCGTGCTGGAGGAAATATAGATATAACGTTTATTTGCTCCCGACAATTGCATGCGGTAAAAGGGCAAGTCGCTACGCATCCGGCTAAAAGGTGTCCAGCAGTCGAGGCTTCTAAGCGTATCGATGCGGCTAATCGACTCGCCCTTCCAGCGCGATGCAATAAGCTCTAAGTAGGCTCTATCGACACGGGCTAGGCCAAGCGTATCGCCCGAGCTAAGCATCTGGAGCCGCAGCTCATCTTGCTGTACAGCAAATACCGCCTGCCCATCGATGCTACTCTCGAGCGAGAGCGAGTAGGGACGATCCAGATCGACCCCACGCTCTGCCATATGGGTGGCCAACGAGTCGATGCTAGGCAGGTCGTAAAGTGACAATGCGGGTGCATGCAGCATAGCTTCTTGCTTTGTAAAGCGTGGATAGCCGCTATACATCAGCACGAGGCCCGAGATGAACCACATGAGGAAGAGCAAGCTCAATAAGCAACCCAATAGGCGGTGCGTAGAATAGAGAAATCGTCTCATACCAATCCTTTTGCTAGCGTGTTACTGGAGCTTATAGCTGATGCTCATAATCAAATTGGTGGGAGCGCTAGGCACTAGCTGACGACCCAGAGCCTGTGCGTAATACTTGGCATTGAGCAGGTTATTCACTTCGAGGCTTAGCTTCACATCTCTATAGATCGGATAGCTTGCCCCAACGTTGCAAAGCAGATAGCCATCGAAGTAAATATTCTGCTGGTAGTTGCGATAGGTCTTACCTAGATAGCTCAGGCTGTAATGCAACCCGAAGCCGCGCAAAGCCCCAGCTTGCAGGGTATAATTGCCATAGCTATAAAACTTATGCTTAGGGATATACACCAGCGGATCGCCCTCGTTTACATCGGTTTCGAGGTAAGGATTTTTCTTTAGCTTGCTATACTTGGCATCGGTAAGGCTGTATCCGGCCGTAAGGTACAGCCCCTTAGTAGGCGTAGCGGTGAGCTCGATCTCGAAGCCATTCGACTCGATCGTACCCACCTGTCCGATGATGGTTTTGCTCACGGTTTGTCCGTTTTCTTCTACCTCTACCTTGCCCAGATTTTTGGTGATATTGTTCTGTTTGATATAGTAGCCGACTAGCTGAGCCGAGAAGACCCGATTGAGTTTGATGCGCGAGCCCAGCTCCATCTGATAGCCCGATTTGGGTTTGAATATCTCGCCATCTACTTCGGGGTAAAACTGATTGCCCTCGGAGTTGATGTAGATATTGTTTTCGCTAAAGAAATTGCGATAGGGCTGGTAGAAGTTGGCAAGCGAGGCGTAAATATTCAGATCCTCTTGGGGCGAACATACTGCTCCTACACGATAAGTAAGTGCCTGCGAATGGGTCTTACTATACTCCTTGCTGGGTGGGTCAACAAACTCTGGCTTGCCATCGATAGCCAGTGCCGAGGCTCGTTCGTAACGGTATTGATCGTAGCGCAGTGCTGCCATGACTTGAAATTGCTCGCTGAGCTCTACCAGATCCTGCAGGTAGATACCATGGCTATAGGTATGCGTAGGTGTTGCTTTGCTAAAGCTCGTATTCATATAGCCCATGCTCTCGGGATTCTGCACCGAAACGACCGAAAACAGACCGGGGCCTACTACATCTACTCCGAGCTTATAGCCCGAGAATGAGGTACGACGCATATAGCTAAAGGCATAACCGAGGCTATAATTGTGTTTGATGGTATAGGTATAGAAGGCACCATCGAGCGAAAGCTGATTTTGAACCGTTTTGGCCTTGTGTGAAAATCGGAGCGGGAAGGTCAGCTGCACCGAGTCCATATCGATGTATACCTTCTTATCCTTGCGCATTACGTAGTAGGGGTAGATCGGATTTTCGCTCGTACGATAGGAGAGCTCTTCGGTACCAAAGTAGTCGATATCATCGTAGTTGAACGAAGCGTGTTCGGTCAGTTTCATCCCTTCGCCAAAGCGATAAACATACTTACCCGAGACGTTCCAATTCTTATTGTACATGAAGTCCGATTCGTTGTTGTAGCGATTGGCTGGATCGATACCAGGCTGCAACTGACCAGGCTCGAGGTACTGGCTGCCGTTGGCATGAAATACGGCCTCGTTGAGCGTAGGAGGCAAGCCGATCTCGGTGCCATAGAAGTCCTTGCCATAGCCACCCCGCAGCTGCAAGTCGCTATTAGCCCACTGAGTAGCAATGGCTGCATAGGTCTTGAAGCGCTTGTCTCCCCTATCTCTCCAACCTTTACCATCGGAGTAATTGACTCCTGCAAAGTAATTGATGCCCTTCGTGAGCATGCCACCCATATTCATCGTAGCCTGACGTCCTTGGAAGCTTGCCAAAGCGATTCGGCTAAAGAGGCTACGCTTACTGCTTGGAGCTTTGCGAGTAATATTTAACACCCCTCCCACGGTAGAGTGTCCTTGCAGCACCGAAGCTGGACCCTTTAGCAGTTCGATGCTTTCTACATCAGAAAGATCGGATAGCGGATAGGAATTGGTGATGCCCGAGCGTTCGTCGCGCATGCCATCTACCATTACGGGCGTATGGTCGAAGCCGCGCACACTCAGCTGCTGAAAAGCTCCATAGGTAGTACGCATATTAGCCGAGGGCATGAAGCGGATGGCTTCTTGCACATCAAAAACTCCACGCATAGTGAGTTGATCTACTTGAATAGCCGATACCGAGATGGGCAGTTTCTCGATGGGTACTTGGATGCGTGTAAGGTGCGTGGGCGATTTGCGCTGCGCAGTTACCTCCACATCGTCGAGGAGGATAGTTGAGTCACGGAGTTCGATCAGATTGTCGGACCTTTTGCTAAATCCTTGTGCCCATGAAGGCACTGTGCTTAGCAATGCAAGTGACAATAGGAGAAAAAGTTTCTTTTTCATTTTTACATTGTTTTTTGGTTTGTATCGTTTCTATAATCCATTACGGAATACAATGCGTCTGCAACTCGCCCAGTTCGCAATCGGTCTGAGCAGAGGAAAAATGGAATGGACGCCTAAGGACTTTTACCAAAAAAGCCAATGAAAAAAGCAGAATTCGGCACATTGAAAACCCTTTCTGAGCCAAGCAAAGAGTCTATTGAGCCGATTTGTTTAGGCTTATCCTCCGAATCCTTATTCCCGAGTTCGACAACGGATAATCGAATATGAGCCGGTCTCCTGACTTATCTCCCTCATTGGTCGCTTGTCTTGGCCTTCCCAAAAGCATGATTGGCTCGCTTTCAGTGGCACACTACGAAGACAAAGCAATGATCGTATGTCATGAACGCATACGATCGGGAGAATTACAGTAGCGGGTACTGTTCTGGATTTACACCAGATTCCCTCCAAACTCGACAGACACAAAAAAGCCTGCGACGAGCTCGGATTCTCAAATTCACGGACAAAGATAGAGATATATTTGGCAATAAAGGATTTATCTGCAAAGGGATTCATAGATAGACAAATGGCGACGATTAGGACGAATCGAAAATTATGACTTACTTTGCCGAGCCTGCAAAGGAGGAAAAAAACGAGCATTATTATTTTTATTACAGACAGAGCTCAGGCCTTCTTGCGCATGTTTTATCTATCACATTTATAAACTTTTACCTGTATGAAAAATGAAAAGCAAGAAGCAGAAGATCTGCTCTCTTTCCGCGTGTATGCAACCAAGGAGATTGCCCTTCGCTACTTCCCCGATTACCACCCCAGTGCAGCCACTCGTAGTCTGGGAAAGCTGATACGTAGCGATAGCGAGCTACTAAACAAACTCGAAGTACATGGCTACCGCAAAGGTATTCGCCAATTTACGCCAGCTATGGTTGCCCTACTGCTCGATTATCTGGGCACCCCCAAAGAATTTTACGAGATTCAAGCATCTGCCTAAGAATCTGTGACTCTCCACATCCTTCTATATATTAGTTGTAATGGGTATCTAAAAAGAGGCTGCATCAAAACTTCGGTTTTGATGCAGCCTCTTCTAATAATAGGAGCCCCAAGAGGGCTTTCGATGTTGTCTCACAAGGACTCGAACCTTGACAAACAGGACCAGAATCTGTTGTGCTACCATTACACCATGAGACAATTGTTCTGATTTGCTCTGCAAAAGTAATACTAATCTGTTAAGTGTGCAAACTTGTAGCTACTTTTTTTCGTGTATCTTTGTGCTCTTCACTGCATACAGCCTCAGCATTTGTCAAAAGCCAAGGATGGCTGAACTTAATGC